>JAEZRB010000233.1 GCA_023412975.1 Bacteroidota bacterium
CATATAATATATCAGCTTCGATAATTCTCCCGAGGAATACCCGTGCGGCTTTACCTTCCATAGAAGGGGGTACCTCAATTTCCCGCCTGTACCATACCACGCCGTTAAGATCTTTTACCCCCTGGTCTTCCCAGTACCCGGGAATGTTGATCGTTCGCCAGCCTCTTGGCTCGTAGGCGGGGTCATACCATTTTATTTTACCTGTCATTCCCAGGTCCGTTGATTTGGGGGCATTGGCAATTCTTGCAGCCATCATCCGATATTGCTCATTGACGTACGCTGTGTCTTTGTTTTTTTGTATCGTATTGACGATGCTCTGAAAATCTTTCAGCCCTTCTTCACTTGTCCATGCTTCTATAGGTGTACCGCCAACACTGGCATTGATAAGCCCGATGGGTACCTGGTATTTTTGATAAATGGACTGAGCAAAAAAGTATGCAACAACAGAAAACCTTTTGATATCCTCTTTTGTGGCTGATTTCCAGTAACCGGCTGGCAGGTCTTTCGAGGGTCCCTGCAGATTACTCGCTGTCGGAATAAAGAAGTGCCTTATCTCAGGGTAGTTGGCCCTGGCGATATCGTCGGCATACAGGATACTATGCAATTCCATTTGGTGCACCATATTTGATTGACCCGCACATACCCATACATCCCCGATAAGGATCTCTTTTAATTTTATTTTGTTTTTGCCCGTGATCTCCATAGTATAGGGACCTCCGGCTTTCATCGCTGGCAGGGTGACCAGCCATTTACCATCTGTACCTGTATTGTTACGGTATGTTTTATTGTTGAATCGTACACTTATTTTTTCACCCTTTGATGCCCAACCCCAGATATTTATTTTGGCATCTCTTTGCAGGATCATACTATCACGTACAAGACTGGGTAATACGACCTGGCTCCGGGCCTGGAACACGCCCGTCATCAAAATGAATAGTAGTAAGTTTGAAATCTTAAACATTATCCGAATTATTTTAACTGGCTATTACTGATAAAAGCGATCTTCTTGCTGTCGGGCGACCATGATGGCACATTGATGGTGCCCTGACCGCCGTATACATAAGCAATTGTTTTCGGCACGCCGCCACCCGCCGGCATGAGCCGTATATAAACCTGCTGGTACCATGGATGATCTGTGGGATTAATGTCTTTGGGATAAGACAGGTAAACGATCCATTTTCCATCGGGTGAAATATGTGGGAACCAATCGTTGTATTCATCAAATGTCACCTGTTCCTGGCCGCTGCCATCCGGCTGCATTCGCCAAAGCTTCATCGTGCCGGTTCGCACCGAATTGAACCAAATCCATTTTCCATCAGGACTGAATTCGGGAGAATCATCCAGGCTGAGTGTATTGGTCAATTGGGTTTCTTTTTTTGTTTGTACATCAACTGTCCAAATATCATACTGGCCATTTCGCTGCCCGGTGAATAAAAGTTGTTTCCCATCGGGCGACCAACTGTGCAAATAGGAGTGCCCAGCATCAGGTGAAGTAATTTGGACAGGATTGTCGGAACCAGTTACTGGTAACGTATATAAAGTAGAGATCCTTTTTTCACCCGTATGATGACTGATCGCCATTTGCTTTCCATCAAAAGAAAGTACATGGTCATTATTATTTTGGTTGGCGAAACCTGTATTTAATTTTTCGATACTGCCAGTGGCCAGCTCATATTTATACAATAGTCCTTCGGAATTGTAGATAAGGTGTTTGCCATCTTTGGTCCAGTTGGGAGCCTGTAGCGAATTCGGTGCACTGTGAAGGATTTTTCTCTGACCTGTTAGTACATCCATCACTTCCAGGTGACTACCATAGTAGTCGCGGTATGGTTGAAAATTGGCCGGGGCAGGAATAATGATGCGTACGTTGCTGAACACAGCTTTTTCCATCACACTGTCTTCATGGGAACAAATGAAAAGGCCGGCATATAATTCCTCGTTAAGCTCTAATTCCTTTGAAACAGATTTATAATTTTCGCCGAAAGTTGCGGCAGAGAATTTGAACAGGTTTCCTTTACGTTCCAATTGGATATCGGTTGGATGGTGTGAGGAAATGATCACCTGCTCGGTCTGGGCACCGTCCGATGCCCGGTATTGAAGAGATGTGAGGTCGTCACCGTGCACACATGCATCAGCATACCGGGAACTGGCATTGAGATGGTCTCTCGCGATAATACCAATCTTCCTGTGATTGTTGACCCCCTTCCCGATAAATCGTATGGTAGCACTTATGATAAAATCACCCTTGATCTTTTTATATAGAAAATGAAACTGGTCGCTGCTGGCCCACATATTCGCACCGGCACCAGAGACCGTATACTCCTGTGTGTTGGGATCATATAGAGCAGAACCTTTTAACATGGGATTTCCCAAATCCCGGTGCCCGTCGAAAATTCCAATTGGTGTGTCCTGCGGAAGAGCTGTACCATTTAGGATAAGGCACAGAATAAATCCAGCTATACTTTTTTTCATAACCGTTTAATTTCTCCATTGAAAAGCAAAATATTCACACTGGTCAGCACCTGTATTATTTAAGGCGTGGGGCACTCCAGATGGCAGGAAAACGATATCACCCGGCGAGGCGGGGATCAAATCTCCATCAATATGCATAGTTACATCTCCCCGTAATATCAATACGATTTCTTCCTGAACATGAGTATGCGGTGCATGGCTTACAGCGCCGGCATTCAGGGCGGTCGTGTGCATCTCAAACTGGCGTAATTGCGAACTGGACCTGTCGAAAAAATTGCGGCGGTATCCCTTACCGGTATCCGAGGTATCGAGGGCGTTCCAGTCGATGATAAAGGAGCCACCTTGCTTTGCGGCCCTTTCCGGATCTGAAATTTTTCCCTTGTAATTAAAGCGATAGTATACAGTATTTCCTTTACCCGAATTAGTGATCTCATATTTATCGCCTGCCATAATGAAAGCAACGCTACCCCTGCCGACAAACTTAGTTGAATTGCGGAGGCTTATTTTTGCTTCTCCTTCTTTAATAATGATCAATTCTTCCTCATCCCCTGCTACCTGTTGTCGCCTGTTTTTAATATCGCCGCCGATTGTTTCCACCATCAACCTGAACCTGGAAAGTGTTGTTGTTCCTCCATCCATGACGGTTTTGGAAACACCATCACCTAATCCTTTCATCTCGGTCCATTTATAAACCTTTCCTGGAAGGGAATCGCTTTTTTCCAGGTATCGTGACTGTCCATACTGGTTAAGTTGGAATCCACGTGTTTTACCATTTTCTATATCGAACTGGATATTCAGGAACTCGGAGTCAGTATAAAAGCTGGTGTCGCTGGCAGCGTGGAGCAGGTATTTATTGTTTTTTGATAAGTATAGCGCAAGCTGGTTGTTCTCTTTTTTTATTTCAACTGTATTTCCACTCCTGGCAGTATAGATCCCGTAATATTTTTGGAGGACTGCATCGCCGGGGTTCAGTTTTGGTCTTTCAAAAAAATATTGAAGACCGCGACCATAAGTCTCATTCTTGGTACCTGAATGTCCCGTATTAACAAGCACTTTGGAAACAAAGGGATATTTTCCTTTTTTCATTTGGTCCACGAACTTTTCATAAAACGGCCGGCTTCTTTCCACTTCACCTATGGTCATGAAAACCCGCTTTGGTTTATTTGTTTTCTGCTGGGCAAATATTTTTTCGGACTGGTATAAAATACCATTATCCCATCCCACAGCAGGGCTCGCCGCAGCATAGTAGTCAAATAGTTCGGGCTGGGTGAACAGGGTATAAAGTGTAAACAATCCACCAAGAGAACAACCCATCAATCCCCTGCTGTTATCCTGCGCCCTGTACTGGGTTTCGATAAAGGGGAAAAGCTCATTCTTCATAAACGCAAGGAATTGATCGGCACCACCACTTTGCGGCAGTCTTTGTTCTTTGCTGGGTGTGTAGTCCCTGGCCCTTAAGCTATCGGGATTCGGATTAGTACCGCCCCAGGTCACACCAACAACAATCAATTCGGGAATGAAACCATCATAATAGTGCTGGCCATACAAAGATTTTACAAGTGGGAAATCCCATTGTGAATCCATCAGGTATACAACCGGATATTTTTTGTCGCTTTTCTTATAACTGCCCGGCAGCAGGATCTGCAGTTCGTATTCCTGTCCTTTTACTATCTCGGATTTCAAGATTCTTATTTCCGATCCCGGTATCTGTACACTGGGATATTGCGCTGCAAGCCGGCAGGTTATGAAAAGAAATGTTATGGTTAATATTTTTTTCATTCATTGTTTTTCTTTGCCAGTTCAAGCGCCTGGGTAGTGATAAAATATTTTGTCAGCATATTCGGCACTTCCCAGTGCGGCATATTTTTATTTTGCAGGTATCCCAGGAAATTTTCCATTACACGGGCAAAATGAGCTTCGTGCCCCTCAGAAAGTTGTTCGGGGACTATCACGCTCCAACCATTTGCAGAAGGTGTAAGCTGCAGACCAGGATATTTTGCGAGGAGAGATGTGAAATTGTGTTGCAGGGAATCTTCCCAGGCCTTACTCTTTATGACAGGTTCGATATATAGAACCGGTTTATATTTTTCTTCCTTGCCCTGCCGGATGACGAGATTGGCTTTTGTTCCCCGCATGATCGAATAATGGGTATCACCCGTGCCCTCGGGTGCCTTGTAGTTCCAGGTCACAGAAGTCTTTGCATGTACACCTCTGATATTAAAGTTGATCTCACCATTACAAAATACCTGGAGTTTATTATCTCCAGCTATGTTTTTTTGAAGATAAACCGGTATACTGTCCAGCCTGGTAATGTTTTTGAATTCATCGGGTGACATCACCGTGGGCCAACGTTTAGCAGTCAAAAGCGCGACATCTTTTGTGTAGTCAATAACCTGTTCGGGAAAGCACTCCCATTGCACCAGGTCTACCAGGTGCGTCATCACATCCACGATGCCTTCGCCTTGTTGGGATACATCCATAAACCAGGCTGGCCTGGTTAGTACATTCCCCGACACATACTTATAAAAATGATGTACGCTTTCTTTTGTAATGGCCGGGTTATCAGGTGTTCCTTTTTCCAAATCCCCGAATACTCCGGGCAGCCCTGATAATTCCTTTTGAAGGATGGTGGTGATCTCGAAACGTTCGGTCATGATATCATACAGCATCAAATCATTTTTTGCCGCTGTTTCAAATGCCAGCTTTAACTTTTCAAACCCATCCTGGTCGATCACCATGGGTTTATCTGCAAAGACATGAAAGCCGTTTTGAATCGAACCCAAAATATAGTCGGCTTTTTTTTGATTATTGCCCGAAAGAACCACTACATTTTTCCCCTCACTCCTGGGAAATGATTTTCCATCTTTGATCATCTTCTCAAAAAAATCAGGACCGGTATAAACTTCCTGTGTCCAGCGGGTAGGAGAGAGTTCTCTTTTGTTATAAGTATTGATCCTATCCAAATGCCATTGCAGGTCCAGTCCGCCGGGGGCATAAATATGTACGACACTGTCAACATTGTTGTACATTTTCTTTTGAACCAGCGCCGCATGAAAATGTCCGGGATCGAGTGTGACCAATCTAATCATACCTTCCTTATAAGTGGAAACAGGTTTTTGACTGCAGGCCAGGCTTGTTGCTACCATAGCTTGCAATAAAAAGCGGGTTAATGTTGTCTTGGGTTTGACCATCATTTAAAAATCATATTTCTTTCTCCGTGGCCTGGATAACATCGCGGTGGCTTCCGGGTCATTGTTTTTTAATACCTCGTTGACGGGGTCCCAGTATATTTTTCTTTCGAGTTTCATGGCGATCTGGTGAAGCAGGCAGGCGCTGCAGGATCGATGTCCAAGCTCAGCAGGAGAGGAGGGTTCCTGCCTTGTTTTGATGCAGTCGAGCCAGTTGGCATGCTGCTCAGAACTATTATAAAGATGGATCTCATTGGGCCCGATCACTGATTGCAGGATCTTCGGGTTGCTGGCATCGATCGGTTTTATGCCGTCCTTATCGGGTAAAGGATCACTATCAGTCACTTTGTAATTGCCACGTGTAACCCAGATCCAGCCTTCGCTACCAATAAATTTTACTCCGGTTGGCAATTCATTTGAAACGATCATGTGAACGCCATTCGCATAAAGCGCTTCTGTTCGAAAAATACCATGTACATCCCAAAGGCCATCGTAACCAGGCGTTTCGTTGGGGAATTGTGCTTTGCCCCAAATCTCAACCGGCCCCGACATATCCATACCCATTCCCCAATGTGCGGTGTCGATATGATGCGCACCCCACCCGGTGATCATACCTGCGCCAAATTGTTCACAGCGCAGCCATCCGGGTCGGCTAAGAATACCCTGCTGTGAAACTTCCAGGGAATGAACCCGGTCTTCAGTATAATAGATTTCGGGTGTCGCGCCTAGCCATGCGTCATAGTCAAGATGTGCGGGAACCGGCATTTCTTTTTTATTCCCGCCACCCGGATCGCCGGGTAATCCCACCTCAACTGTTTTTAACTCACCGATGCGACCATTGCGCACCAGTTCGCAAGCCCTTTTAAACTGCGGCCAGGGGTCAACAGATCTTTGTTGGCTTCCCATTTGCAGTATCCTCCCGGTTCTTTTAACGGCATCAGCGAGTATCCTGCCTTCTTCGATGGTAAGCGAGGCGGGCTTTTGCAGGTACACGTCTTTACCAGCATTCACTGCATGAACGCCAACGATCGCGTGATGGTGATCGGGCAGGCTGATCAGCACCGCGTCGATATCTTTATCGGCGAGCATTTCTTTATAGTCATAATAAACTTTTATATCCCAGTCGCCCTTTAGCCCACCATTCAGGTGCGTTGCCTTTTCGTAGTTGGATCGAACAAACCCAGGCGCGATATCAGCTCTTTTTTTATCGAGATCACAAACCGCTGTGATGCGTGCGCCGGGATATCGGGCCACACAGGTCATATCGTGTATGATCGAAATGCGGCCGCAACCTATTGCTCCTACATTGATCCGGTTGCTGGGTGCATTTTTTCCAAAAACGCTGGCAGGTATTATAGAGGGAAAATTGATGGCCAGTGAAGTCGCCAGTGCCGTTTTTGAAGTGGTGCTTAAAAAATCGCGACGTGTTTGTTTGTGTGGGTTCATTGGTTGGGTTTGGTTTTATCATTGCCGGGAAGACGGCAAGGCGGTAAGGCCTATTGACGATATTTTATTTTCTAACCATCTTCCCGATTTTTTTTGTTGGTTTTTTTGATGCCGTAAGGCGGTAAGAAGGGAAGTAATTCATTTAATTGATCAATTTTTCTCACCGGCTCCCCGTCTTCCCGGCTAAAAACTTTGCACTATCACTTATCCCCAGCAAAGGCTTTCCAATGTCTTTCCGCAGTCTCAGCATCCATTTTCCCGTTAAATACTACCAGCCTGTATTTTAATCTATATGTTTTGCCAGGATCCAAAAGCCAGTCCTTGTCTTTGGTCGGTGCAAAATTTGCAAACACATCACCTCTGCCGCCATTCGCGTTTTTGTCCCAGATGCGAAGAGGTTCGGGATGATTATAGTTGGAAGGGTGCGAGAGTAACAATATGCCTCCCTCATCATTTCCTGGCAATTCACCATATACGATGCACCACCTGGCCTTGCTTCCATCTGTATTGTCCCTGGTTTTTCCTTCGGAAGTCAGCATTTCGGAATTGTATTTATCCCAGTATTCCGTAGCGCGCCAGCCGAGACCGGCATAACGATAGGCCAGGATCCGCAAGGGACTTTCTGAAGCGCAGGCCAATTTTGACTCAATATCGATGAAATAGAATTTCTTGTCACCGGGGTTAGTAACGGTTATGGTTTGCCACTCATTAAGGGCAACTTTTTCCGATCCATCTTTTTTGAATACGATATGCTCATGTAGCGCTTCAAAAGTTCCGGAGCCCGGGCCTGTTTCCAGTTTTCCAAACTTTGCAAAGCGAACCGTTCCCTGTCGGCCTTTTATATTCCAGAAGTCCACCGTATCATTTTCAAATAGTGTATGCGTCCAGGGATTCCAGATGCCGTAATGATGATAGTGATCCGGAGGTTGAATGCGTGTCAGCACCTGCCCGTTTGGCGCCCAGACCGGATGAATAAAACCGCTTCTTTTATAGTTGCTGTCCACACCTGACGGTGGATACTTCAGTTCATACTGGTAAGCCAGCAGATTTTTTTCACCAGCTTTGAAAATAAGCGCGCCATCTTTTTTTACTGCTTCAATTCTTGTAGTCAAAATAGATTTGTCTCCCACGGGGCTCGAAATAGAAGAGACGTCCTGTGCACTGCAACACAGCACACAGGAAGATAAAATAAATATACCCGTGTATTTATTCATAACTGGTTTCACTATTTCAGTTCCAAAACGACTACACTAAATGGAGGCAGCTTTACTTCCAGTGAATTTCCCTTCAGGCTTGCACCTGAAAAGGACTTTGGTTCGATGACATTGGGTTTTTCAAAACTGTTGTGATCCTGCAATTTCGAAGACTGCAGAATTCTTCCTGCTACAGATTTGTATTGGGCACCCTGGAAGTCGATCGATATGGTTTGCGGTTGTTTCGCGTCGATATTCACGAGTGAAATATGAGTGTTACCATTTTTATCCTTCGATGCCGAAACAGATATCGCATCCAGTGCATCATCGCCCACCTTGTATTTGTTGCTTATCACCTGTACGGGCAACATCAACGCGTCGTGGTGCACATTGTACATTTCCATCACATGGTAGGTTGGCGTTAAAATGATCTTTTCTTCTTTGGTGAGTATCACGGCCTGCAGCACGTTTACGATCTGGGCCAGGTTTGCCATCTTCACCCGGTCGCAATGGTTATTGAAGATATTCAGCGTGGTTCCTGCGATCATGGCATCACGCATGGTATTTTGCTGGTACAGGAATGCGCCATTTGTACCAGGCTCTACCTCGTACCATCCACCCCATTCATCAACCGCAAGTGCTTTTTTCTTCTTGGGGTCATATTTATCCATGATGGCCTTATGTTTAGTGATCAACTCATCCATCAATAAAGCTTTTTTCATGGTAGAGAAGTATTCATCTTCGGTAAACTGGGTGGCGGAACTCTTTTTATTCCAGTCGATCACCGAATAATGGTGAAGACCGAGCGCATCGAACATATTATGCGGCACATCTTTCATCAGTACTTCTGTCCAGTGGTAGTCGTCATCAGATGCTCCCGATGCGATACGATAAAGTTTGTCGCTATTATTCCAGTTTGTCATAAATGTGGCATACTGGCGATAAATATTGGCGTAGAATTCTGCTGTCATATTACCACCGCAGCCCCAGGCTTCGTTGCCAAGCCCCCAGAATTTTACCTTCCAGGGTTGTTTGCGGCCACTGGCTTCGCGCAGGTCAGTCATCGGGCTGCTTCCATTTGGATGCGTTGTGTATTTTACCCAATCGGCCAGTTCCTGTGGTGTACCGCTTCCGACATTTCCACTTAGGTATGGCTCGGCGCCAAGCAGCTCGCACATATTGAGAAATTCATTCGTACCAAAACTATTATCCTCTTTTACATTACCCCACCATACATTTAGCATCGAAGGCCTGTCCTTTTTAGGTCCAACGCCATCCCGCCAGTGATAGGTGTCGGCAAAGCATCCTCCCGGCCAGCGCAAAACCGGCACTTTTAGTTTCTTTAAAGCGTCGATCACATCCAGTCGCACACCGTCTTTGTTTGGTATGGTGGTATTGCTATCACCAACATACAGCCCTCCATAAATGCAATGGCCAAGGTGTTCTGCAAAATGTCCATAGATATTTTTATCAATGGTGTCTTTACCACTAGTGGCCTGCAACACCACGCGGTTTTGCGAAAAGGTAAAAATGCCTGTGAATAATGCAGGCAGGAGGAGTGCATATTTCATACTGTGTGTTTAAAGTACCTGAATTGTTTTACTGATATTATTGCTTGTGGTCTTGTTTTTTGTATTTGGCTGTCCGCCTCCAACACTGATGGTGATCTTGCCACTCTTTTGATATAACTCACCTTTTTCGTTCACCAGGGAGAGATCAGCCGCGCTTAACCGAAAGCTGATTTGCCGTGTTTCACCCGCCTTCAATGAAATTCGTGAAAAACCTTTTAAAGTCCTGAGTGGAACTGACATTTTTCCTCCATCATGCGAGATATAAATCTGTATTACTTCCTCACCATCTAATTTGCCGGTATTGGTTACGCTTGCTTTAACGATCAGGTCCTGTCCTTTTTTAATTGAGGATGGTATCGAGAGCTTGTCATAATGAAACGTAGTATAACTAAGTCCGTGTCCAAATGGATAAAGCGCCTCACCCTTAAAATAACGGTAAGTGCGGTTGACCATATCATAATTACTAAAATCAGGGAGGTCGGCATCACTTTTATAAAATGTAACGGGTAGCCGGCCGGCAGGATTATAATCGCCAAACAAAACATCGGCGACTGCGGTGCCTGCGCTCTGACCAGCATACCATGCATTGACGATCGCCGGGATATGCTGGTCCTCCCAGGGTATGGCAATAGCGCTGCCGGTCATCATCACAAAAACAACCGGCCGTCCTGTTGCCTGGAGGGTTTTCATTGCGTCGGTTTGTATTTGCGGCAATAAAATACTTGTTCTGTCACCTCCATTGAAACCTGGATAATCCACTCTCATTTCTTCACCTTCCAGTTGGGGACTGATACCACCGACATACACGATAGCGTCGGCATCTTTAATGCGGGCCACCAATGCATTCAAATTAAAACGTTCCAAATGGCCCGCCCTTAGGGTAATATTTCCTTTTCCTTCACCCTGCCAATATTCGACTACAATCTTATATCGTTGATCCTTTTTCAGCGCCAGGCGGTGTGTGCGGGCGCCCCAGCGATTGCGCTGCCAGGCATTGAGTATTTCATTATCATCAATAAACAGTTTATAGCCATCGTCGGCTTCAATCTCGAAGCTGATCTCACCGTCATTTCCCGCGGTATAGTAAGTGGTGTAGCGAGCTGAAAAATTATTTGCACGGATATTACCGGTTACCTGTTCACCTTCCTGCCAGAACTTATCCAACTCTGTTTCTGTAACTATGATCGGTTCACCTTCCAGGTTAACATTGTTGAAATATTCGGCTTTAAATCCTTTCCTGCCATCAAAGGAATACTGTTCGGAGACCTTATCGTAAACCAGTAAAGTATCATTGGTAAAATTCAGCGCTTTTTCATATACGATTTCCACATCCTCGCCTAGTTTCTGCCTGATCCCATCCAGGACAGTGATAATTTCAGAAGGCACACCATTATAGTTACCCAATACGGCTATCCGGTTATCGGCATTGGGGCCAATCACCGCGATCTTCTTAATTTTTTTTGAAAGGGGTAGTGTATTGTTTTCATTTTTCAGAAGTACAATACTTTGTTGAGCCATCTTCAGGGCATGTGCTTTATGCGGCGCGCTTTCGAGGACGGCCTGTGGAGTTTGTGCGTATTTCACTTCACTCACGGGGTCAAACAAACCCAGGCGATAGCGGATAGTGAATAGTCGCTTGATGCTGATATCGATCTGTTCTTCCGTGATCAGGCCTCTTTTTACCGCATCTACCAACGCGAGAAATGATGCGGTGCCACAATCTACATCGGTACCATGCATCACAGCGTCCGCGCTGGCGGTGGCAGCATCGGGATGCGTTTTATGGTTTTTATAAAAATCATCGATGGCCCAGCAATCCGCAGTGACATAACCATTGAAGTTCCATTTTTTCCGAAGGATATCAACCATGAGCAAATCGCTGCCACAACAGGGTTGTTTTTTATATGCGTTATAGGCGCACATCACGCCTGCAACATTCGCTTTTGTTACCAGCTCTTCAAATGCCGGGAGATAAGTGTCCCAAAGATCATAGTCGCTTACATCGGCATTGAACACGTGGCGCAGGGGTTCCGGGCCACTATGCACCGCATAGTGTTTGGCGCAGGCAGCCGCTTTCAGGTATTTGGGGTCATCACCCTGCAATCCGCGCACAAATGCGGCTCCGAGTTTCGCGGTGAGAAAAGGATCCTCGCCATAAGTCTCCTGGCCACGACCCCAACGCGGGTCACGGAAGATATTGATGTTGGGTGTCCAATAAGTGAGACCGAGGTATCGTTCACCCGCACGTCCCTGCGCTACCGCCTTTGCATAGACAGCACGTCCTTCCAACGCGGAATAATCAGCCATAGTAAAAAGTGAACTGGTATCCCAGGTGGCGGCCATCCCTATTGCCTGCGGAAAAACAGTCACGCGATAAGGCGTACGTGCCACACCATGAAGCACCTCGTTCCACCAGTCGTAGGCAGGGATGCCCAACTTTTCAATTGCCGGCGCATGGTTCATCATCTGCGCTACTTTTTCTTCAAGCGTGAGACGACTAACAAGATCATTTACCCTTTGCTCCACCGGCAGGCGATGGTCCCACATGGGGAAGGACTTGTGATCCTGCGCCTGCAGCACCGAACTGGTGACGAAAGCTATAATGACAAGGCAATATTTCATTTTAAAGGCATTTATCTTGATCCGGTAATATTATTTGTGTGGCGTGAGTGTTTGAATGCTGCCATCCGCATTGTGTGTAAGCTCCGTCACTTTCACATTGCGTAGATGGGTCTTACCGCTCAACTGTGAATCATGATAGAATAACCACCATTTATTATTGAATTCAACGATCGAATGGTGATTGGTCCATCCTTCCACCGGGTTTAAAATCACTCCCTGGAAAGTAAACGGACCATAAGGATTATCACCAGTAGCATAGCAAATAAAATGCGTGTCGCCGGTGGAATAAGACAGGTAATATTTTCCATTGTATTTATGCATCCAGGCGGCTTCAAAGAAGCGTTTATCGTTGTCTTTCTCTTTAAACAGGTTCCCGTCTTTATCAACCAGTTTTATTTCCCTGACAGGTTCGGCAAAGCTTTTCATATCGGCGTTAAGCCTTGCAATTCTCGGCAGTACGGCCTGTTCATCGCCTGACCTGTTTTTAGCTGCTGAGTCGTATTGGTTTTTGCCATCCCATCGTTGTAACTGGCCACCCCAGATACCACCGAAGTACATATAGTATTTGCCATCATCGTCTTTGAATACGGTAGGATCCATACTATAACTATTTTTGATCGGCTCTTTTTCGGCAACAAAAGGACCTTCAGGTTTATCGCTCACTGCCACGCCGATCTGGAATACATCCTGTTTATTTTTCACCGGAAAGTACAGGTAGTATTTACCGTTGGCATAGGCTGCATCTGGCGCCCACATCTGCCGGCCGGCCCAGGGCACATCTTTTATATCCAGCGCCACACCATGATCTGTCACCTCACCACCAATAGCATCCATGGAAAGAACATGATAATCACGCATATCAAAATGGCTACCCAAATCATCTTCAACAGTACCGGTGGCGGTATCATGCGAGGGATAGATATAGATGCGGTTGTTGAATACATGGGCCGATGGGTCAGCTGTATAAATATGCGACACCAGGGGCTGTGACAGGTATTCTTTTTTTGCAGCAGTCGTTGTGTCTTCAGTGCCGGGTCCTACTGTCGGACCTGAATCATTGCAACTGGCGAAAACTATGGCGCTGGCTGCTGCAGAAATTAAATAAATACATTTCATGGTATATGTGTTTAGTTTTTTTGAAAATGAAATTTTCCAACCGCAAAATCAAAAGCCGATGGAATTACCACCATCCACCGGGAGGATCACTCCGGTAATATACTTGGCTGCATCTCCTGCCAGGAACAAAGCCGCGTCCGCGATGTCTGATGGCTGACCCATATGCCCCATGGGGGTACGACCAAAAACCCTGGCCTTTCTCTCGGGATCAGAATTCAGGGCTGCATTGGTCATAGCCGTTACAATAAAACCCGGCGCAATGGCATTAACCCTTATGCCAACTGGTGAAAGTTCTACTGCCATAGCTCTTGTCATGCCCTCGATGGCAGTTTTACTCGCTGTGTAGGCAATCACTTTGGGCATGCCATATTGAGCAGCCATCGAACTGATATTGATGATGGAACCCCTTTGCTGACCCTGCATTTGTTTGACCACTTCCCTTGACATGGCAAACACTGCGAAAAGATTGGTATTGATCACTTCCTGGAAATCTTCGTCCGTAACTTCGGTAAATTCTTTTTTCATGTTGATCCCTGCATTATTGACCAGGATATCGATCCTGCCCAGCTGCTTTACAATACTATCTACCAATGCTGGTATGGATGGAAGATCACGGAGATCAGCGGAAATGGTATAGCAAAGTTCCCCCAGTTTTTGTTTGGCGGCCTTCAGTTTTGTTTCATCACGGCCAATAATGACAGTGTGAATCCCTGCTGACATAAATTTTTCAGCAATGGCAAGTCCCAGACCCGAGCCACCGCCGGTAACGATGGCCACTTTTTTGTTTTCTGTAGACATAAGATATTTTTTATATCAATTAAAACCCGCTTAAGGTTTCATGTTTATACACGCAATTGTTTTCATTCACCGGGTACAGCCTTGCATTTTAATGATGTCCCGGTGCATACCGAAACTGCAGGCTTTTATAATATTCCAAAGTTTTTGCAGGTTGTTCATAGGCAGGCGGTATAGGAGATCCACTAAACTGCCGAAAATAGGATAGGCAGGCATCACGCCACCAGACCGCTTCTTTTACCTGTATCGCGAGTAACATTTTTACATGCTGAAATCTTTCGCGATCGATCTTTGATTCCAACTGATCCCATTGTCTTGCGATCGATCTGATTTCGTCAACACCTTCGTTGTAATGATGGCAAAGTGATTCCCATAATGTTCTGCCGGATCTTAATTTATGATCCCAGCTCACCCGGTGAAACCAAAGCAGGAATTTTTCATCGATTGTATTTACATCCTCGTACTGGCTTCGCAAACCCGGTGCATATTGCGCGAGCGCATTGGTGCCACTTGCGGTTCTGTCGAAACCAATACCTGAGCTATCAGCGCGGTGGTAATAAACGGGGTTCCAGTCTGGCCGCGGCAGGTTGTCGCTCCAGGGTGCTGGTCCGTAATGATGGCCATTACCCATAATATGGTGCAGACCAAGTGGCGTCATATAGTTTACCATCGCTTCGTATGACGAGAGCATTATTTTTTTTATCGGCTCCACTACATTCCATGCATTCGAAAAAGTCTGGCGGATCCACTCCTCGGCAATTTTTTCACTGGTTAGTTCGGTGTTCCAGCAAAGTCGTCCAAATGCATACCAGTTGGCCTGGCCAAACAAATGGCCCGTCCAGTTTCTGTCGTTGCCGATATTGGAAACGCCAGCCATTCCGTTCAGTGAATGCCCATATAGAGAGCCATCCACCACTTTTGACACAGTCGATCCCTTCCCTTTGGCCCAGGTATCAGTATCCAATACTTCTTTGAACATCGGCGCTTCATACACCAGGTGTGTGGCCTGTCCAAGGTATTCCTGTGTGATCTGGAATTCCATCATCAGCGGCGTGTGCTTCATCGCGCCAAACAACGGTGAGATGGGCTCGCGTGGCTGGAAGTCGATCGGTCCGTTCTTTACCTGGACCAGTACATTTTTATGGAATTTTTCATCGAGCGGGTAAAACTCATCATATGCTTGTTTGAACCGGTCGTTTGATTCGGGGCTGTACACAAATGCCCGCCACATGACAATGCCCTTGTATGGCGCAACTGCTTCTGCCAGCATGTTGGCGCCATCAGCGTGTGTGCGATTATAATTTTGTGGTCCGGGTTGCCCTTCAGAATTTGCTTTTACCAGGAAACCACCAAAGTCGGGGATCAAACTATAGATCTCTTTTACTTTATCAGCCCACCATTGCTTCACCGTATCATTTAAAGGATCAGCAGTTTTTAATCTGCCAATTTCTATCGGCGCGCTGAATCTGGCGGTAAGATAAACCCGAAGGCCATAAGCACGGAAAATATCTGCCAGCGCTTTTACTTTTTGCAGGTAGACCGGGGTGAGCACGACAGCATTCGCATTTACGTTGGTAAGAACAGTTCCATTAATCCCGATCGATGCGTTGGCGCGGGCATAATCGATATATCGCTGGTCGATATAGTCGGGCAGGGTATGCCAGTTCCAGATCGAAAAGCCGGCATAACCACGTTCCACCGTACGATCCATATTGTCCCAGTGATTGAGAATACGGAGTGATGTTTGGGGAATACTCACCACCTGGAGTTTTTGAATCGATTGCTGGGTTTGTAGAAGACGCAGCAGGTGAAACACTCCATATAGGACGCCTTTGTCCGAAGCTGCAGCAATGACGATTAATTTTTTTGAATTAGATACCGTTGTTCTAATGATAAATCCTTCCTCACCCAGCCGCGATAGTTCATCGTTTCGAAAATTATTGCGGATAAAGGCAAGGGAAGCGGGTGTTCCTGCGATAATTGATCTGTCAGAAATTGTATTAGGTTCAGTAATTTTTTTGCCAAGCAAACCTGGAAGCGCCTGTAACAGTTCAGCTTTCGCGGTTTTTAATACCGGCGAATTGGCCGGCAAATAAATCCCATTGATCGCTTGACGGTATTGTTGCAGTAGCGAGGCATTTTCTATTTTGTCATAACGCAGCCAGAGCCGGTATCCATCCTCAGCGTATAGCCTGCCGATAACCATCAGCCATATCAGGATTAGTCCAGTTTTTCTCATGATTCAGTTTAATGCAGGGTTTGTTTTTTTAGTGACGATTTCCGGATAATCAGGTCGGACCGCACTACAATCGTCTGCGTATGATTAATATTTGAAACACCCCTTAGGTGATTGATCAGGTTTCGCGCGGCGATTTCACCCATATCAATACCGGGATAGTGGATGGTGGTGAGTTGAGGTTCTACGATCTTACTAATCGCGTCATTATTAAACCCAACGATAGCGATGTCTTCAGGAATTCTTACACCGTAATCTTTAAGCGTTTGCATACAAACCGCAGCGGAAAAGTCGTTGGTGATGAATGCACCGTCAGGCATAGGGTTCATCTTCACGATCTGCATCGCCGCTTCCACGCCGCATTGTTCGCTCAGGTCTTTGATCAGCACCAGGTCCTTTTCATATTCGATGCCATTATCGAACAGCGCTTCCATATAGCCTTTGTGACGTTGCGCGTAAACGTTACGCTTGAGGTTGGCTGTCATCAGGACAATTCGTCTGCAACCCTGTTCGATCAGGTGTTGAGTGGCCTGGTAACCACATTTATAGTTATCGATGATCACTTTAGTGGTGGAACTATGCTCTTCAACACGGTCAAAGAAAACAATGGGGATGCCTTTTTCTTCGTAAGGCTTAAAATGATCGAGTCCTTTTGTATCAAATGCCAGCGAAGCGATCAGGCCGTCCACTCTTTTATGAAAAAGGTTGAGTGCATTGGCGGCTTCTTTTTTATAACTTTCCGATGAGTGTGCTATGATCAGGTCGTAGCCTGCTTCGGTGGTTACTTTTTCAATACCTGCCAGTACAGAAGTAATGAAGTTACTGTTAAGCTCATGCACGATCACACCGATCGTATTGGTCTTTTGTTTGCGCAGGCTGCTGGCAAAATTATTATGACGATAACCTAGTTCGCGGGCAGTTTCCTGGATCTTCTTCCTGGTGTTCTTATTGATAGCGGGATTATCACGCAGGGCGCGACTCACCGTGGCGGATGAAAGGTCCAGTTTCTGGGCAATATCGTATATGGTTACTTCTTTTTTCGGCTTCATGCTGCAATCGGTTGCATAAAAATCGAAAAAAAAAGGGCAATTACAAACTTTTATTTTTTAATGAGGAATCGCGGATGATCAGGTCGGAACGCAGGACGATCATATTGGTGTTGCGGATGTTTGTCGTACCTGAAAGATGGCTTATAATACTATTAATGGCAGCCTGACCTACTTCGTACCCCGAATAATTGACCGTGGTCAGGTTGGGTTCAATGACCTTGGAGATCGGGTCATTATTAAAACCTGCAAAAGCGATGTCTTCGGGGATGCGGATGCCGGCTTCCTTAAGCTTTATCATGCAATAGACAGCCGTCGTATCGTTGGCAGCGAATACAGCATCGGGTTTTTTAGGCATACCGAGAATATGTTCCGCAGCCTGTGTTCCTGCCTCTTCATTCAGCTTGCTGATATAAAGAAATTTCTTTTCATCCACTGTTATATTATGGTCCTGCAGTGCCTGCCTGTAACCCCGGATGCGGTCGGCATATACATTGCGGAGCCTGTTACCACCCAGGTGCATGATTCGCCTACAACCCTGATCTATCAAGTGTTTCGTGACTTCGTATGCAGCTTTATAGTTGTCGATCACCACGCTGGTGCTTTCGTTATTGGGATAGATACGGTCGAAGAAAACTACCGGAATGCCCTTCTTGAAAAACGGCGCGAAATGGTCGATATCGCGTGAGTCGTAGGAGAGGGAAACAAGCAGTCCGTCCACTCTTTTATTAAACATGGTATTGGCGTTTGCGATCTCCTTTTCCGTGCTTTCGAGCGACTGGCTGATAATTAAATTATACTGTTCCTGGTTAGCGGCTTTTTCCATACCGGCCAGTACCGACGACATAAAATAGCTGTTAAGGCGGGGTACGATCACCCCCAGGGTGTAAGTTTTTTTGCTTCTCAGGCTGCTGGCAAATGTGTTGGAGCGATAGCCCAGGAAACGGGCGGCCTCGGCGATTTTTTTCCGGGTGTTCTTATTAATAGTTGGGTGATCCTTTAACCCCCGGCTCACAGTTGTGGCCGAAATATTAAGGTGCCGCGCAATATCGTAGATGGTTATTTCCTTGTCCTCGGCCATTTTCCACGTTCGTTTTGCAAATAAAAGTAGCATTGTTCAAAAAAAAAATTGCAATCGGTTGCAATTTTCAAAAAAATCTCGTTACATTCGGTTTGCCAATTGCTTTTTTAATGCTTGCCGCAATAAAACAACGAGCTTACTCTACTACTGCATCGTTTGCCCAGCCGGGCTTTCAAGCGAGTCATTTCTTCTTTTTTGTTGGTCGCGAGCTTCAAACTTCTAAACTTAAAACTGCTGGTTTATGAAACTTCCAAAAAAACAGTTACACAAGATCACGTTGCTTAGCAACAGGATCGTGCAGAGAAAGATGATCACCTGGCTATCCATGCTAGTGATGATCCTTTGTGCATTGCCGGGATTGGCACAGAACATCCCGGTCAGGGGCCAGGTCGTTGATGAAACGGGTCAGCCCGTTGCCCGCGCTTCGGTCACTGTAAAAGGTGGAGGCGCTGGTGTTACCGCCAACGATAATGGCGAGTATGAGATCTCCGTGGCGGGAAATGCCACACTCGTGATCAGTGCCATCAATTTTGCTTCACTTGAGGTACCGGTCAACAACAGACAAACGATTAACATCACCATGGCTGGCATGGCGAGAACTGAGACTGAAGTAATCGTAGTTGGATACGGTACCCAGCGCAGGGAAGCCATCACAGGTTCGGTTGCTTCCATCCAAGGAGATCGTATGCGTGAAGTACCCGCACCAAATATTTCCCAGGCATTGCAGGGAAGACTCGCCGGTGTGGAAATGTCGCAAACCTCCACCCGTCCCGGTGCTACTATGCAGATCAGGGTACGTGGTACGCGTTCACTAAGCGCCGATAATAACCCGCTGGTCGTTCTCGACGGAATTCCATTTATGGGATCGTTGGCTGATATTAATCCTAACGATGTAAAAAGTATTGAAGTACTCAAGGATGCATCGGCAACGGCGATTTATGGATCACGCGGTGCCAACGGTGTAATACTCGTTACTACCGATAAAGGTGTTAAAAACAGGCCCGCCAGGATTAATTACAATGGTTATACCGGCACACAGGAAGTATTTGCCAAATACCCTATGATGGACGGCCCCACATTTGTTAAGCTCAGGGCAGACAGGGGACAATACACCAACGGTTCCGATGAATCGGATGATGTCAATACAGACTGGCAGGATCTTTTTTATAAAACAGGGCTCGTTACTGATCATAGCATCAGCCTTTCAGGTGGTACCGAAACCGGCAGCTATAATTTCGGAGGAGGTTATCACCTCAACCAGGGTGTAGTTCCCACTCAACAATACAAGCGGTATTCCCTGCGTGGCTCATTAGACCAGCAGGTAGGTAAACTTTTCCGTTTTGGATTTACTACTAACAATAACTTTAATCAGACTGACGGCAGCCAGGTAGGACTTTACAATACGCTTAGCATGACGCCGATCTCCAACCCTTATAACACGGATGGATCGCTGAAACGTTCAATTCAAATGATATTGGACAATCAATATGTATTCACTAAAAATGTTATTGAGCGTTTACATGATAATGACCAATGGCTTAATGAAACCAGGGGCTTTGCTTCATACAACGCAATTTATGGCGAGGTGAAAGCACCTTTCCTCGATGGATTGAAATATAGAGTTAACCTTGGTTTGGATTTCATACAATTAAACAATGGTGCTTACACGGGCTATGGTGTTGGTGACGGACTCAATCCAAATACGGCTTCATCTGCATCCGTGGATAATCGCCAGACCTATCACTGGACACTTGAAAATATACTTAGCTACGACCGCAACATCGGTGACAGGCACTCAATAAATGTTGTGGCACTTTACGCGGCTGAGCAAAGTAAATACAACAGGTCAAACATGGCAGCCCGGGATATTCCGGCTGATGCTTTTGAATTTTATAACCTTGGCCAGGCTACAGGTCAGCTTACTATTGATCCCGCCAACCAGGATTACCAGCTTTGGGGCCTGAAGTCGGTGATGGGTCGCGTGATGTACAGTTATGACAATCGGTACATGATCTCAGCAACCGTACGCTCAGATGGTTCTTCCAGGCTTGCCGAAGGAAAGAAATGGCATACTTATCCCGCGATATCTGTAGGTTGGAATATTTCCAACGAAGCATTCATGCAGAACGTGTCTCTTGTCAACAACCTGAAGCTGCGTGCCGGTTTTGGACAAACATCCAACCAGGCGATCGCACCTTATTCCACACTCGGTTTGTTGAGCACCAGGCCTTATAATTTTGGCCCCTCTACTTATGGCACAGGATACTATGT
>JAEZRB010000116.1 GCA_023412975.1 Bacteroidota bacterium
TTCCAGGCGTTGTTTTACATTTTGGATACCCGTTCCCTTGCGATAACTCGTATTTCCATCCACCTGGTCCTTTCTTCCATTGATGATCTTCACAATCAATGAATCCCCCTGCAATTCCATTTTGACACTTATCCATGGATTTCTCAACATCTTACTCGCACCATGCTTGAAACAGTTCTCCACAAAAGGCAACAATAATAATGGCGCTATATAGAGATTTCCGGTATTGGAAGGAAGTGAAAGATGAAGATCCAGTTTCTCATCGTACCGCATTTTTTCGAGATTGATATAATCCCTGACCATCTGCAATTCATGTTCCAGTGGAACCTTTGCCTCCCTGCCTTCATCCAGCACATAACGAAGTATATGCGACAGCTCCATGATCATGGAAGCGGTACCCGGCGATTCAGCCTGGGCTTTTGAATAAATATTATTTAGAGTATTAAATAAAAAATGTGGATGTACCTGGGCTGTGAGCAGTTGAAGTTGTGTTTCAGCTTTTTCTTTCTGCAATCGCCATTTCTGATTCTGCTCTGTGTAATAATGTTTTACCATTTTGACACAGGTCGCCAGAGCCGCTCCGGAAAGTCCTCCCTTCATACTGCCTAATATACCCATAAAAAACGACTGCTCCTGTGATCTGGCGGTACCCACCAGCAGGTGTTCCGGAAGCAGGAAGGAAATGACCCTGGCATTCACACGGGTGATCATGAATGTGTTGATCACAAGCATAAGCGTAAGAAAGACAAGACTCCATAATATGGCCGGTAAATATTTATCCTTAAAAACATAACGAGGCAGGACAAAATAGAGCAAGGGATACACCAATATGGTTTGTGGCAATAAAAGAAGAAAACTCTCAACGGTTGTAAATGGTACCCTGGCGAAATAATTCAACTCCGGCTTTAACATGGGGTTAAATGCGTGCACAAAAGCAAAATAGAATCCCCAAACAAGCCAAAAGAGTAAGTGGCGTTTTAGGCGATCCGATTTTCGCTCTGATAAAATAAATTCCCTGAGTTGCATAATCCGGCTTATCTAAAGTTAATTTTTTCGGAGATATAAAAGGTTTCAACCCCTACAAATGCGATAACAGGCCGGATCTGTACGACTAAAGACGTTTGTCCCCGTCAGGAGGCCTATTATCGTTTTCATAGCGCCTATCGCGTCAGTTAAACTCTCGGCAGAGGAAATTAAGTCCTTGTACGAAAAGTCCCGGTGGTCAGTTTTGCCGGACATTATTTTTCCGGAGCCGGAAAAACAGAACAGTCGAATTCGCACGCGCTATAAAACGATTGGGATACACCTGACTTTCACGATCAACGACATTTCCCTGCGACCAAATTGCCTATTGCCGTTTTGAGTTGCCTGTCCCGTTAATATCTGCTTATGCAGCAGAGGGCCTGCCGACGGTCGCTTTTAAAAAAAAAGCCTCTTCGCGGAACATAGTTTTGGTGAAATGAATATTTAACTGATAAAAACCATTCAAAATGAAATACAATAAATTTTACCTGATTCTTGTTGCATTGACCATCACGCTTGCACTGACTATCCCCTCCTGTCGCAGGGTTGGTCTTGACTTTCCCTGGCAGGGTAATCATGAACCGGGTATACAGGTTGATAAGGCGATGGTATTATACTGGAATCAAAAAGCTGCTACTGTACTTGGCGCTCCTATGAGGCAACCCGACCGAAGCCGGTATTTCGCGATCATTGAAATAGCTGTTCATGATGCCCTCAACAATATCAAACCCCGGTTTGAACGATTCGTTTTGAATAAGCCCAACAAATCTGCATCCTCTTCAGCTGCGGTCGCAAGTGCCGCATACTGGGCCATCAAAGGATTGAACCTGCAGGGAACTTTCCCGGTTGACAATTGGTATGACAGTTCCCTGGCCCTCATTCCAGACGGCAATGCCAAAGAAGCGGGAAAGTTGCTGGGACAATCGGCTGCGGAGGCTATTATAGCCAACCGCGCCAACGATGGGTTCACACAAATAATCTCCGCCTCTCCTAATCCACCAGACGGCACTACCCCAGGTGCTTACCGGCATACAAATCTGCTGGACATGCGTTTTATACCCAACTGGGGTGCTGTGGTAAAACCCTTTGTAGTAAAAACCAATAGCCAGTTCAGACCAGCCGGACCTTATGCGGTTACCTCAGCCGGGTATGCCAAAGATTATGAAGAAATAAAAGCAAAAGGCGGCCGAGACATTTCCACCAGGACGCCAGGTGAAGAGCTACTCGCCAGGTTCTGGTCTGAGAACCGGCCGTCCATTATCTGGAATGAACTTGCCCGGAAAATCCTGGAAGGAAAAAAAACGGATGCCTGGGAAACCGCACGCGTTTTTGCATTGATCAATACAGCCATGGCCGATGGTCTTAACACTGCCATGGAAGCGAAGTATCATTTCTATTCCTGGCGCCCGGAGACGGCTATTCATGAGGCAGCAAATGATGGTAATCCATTAACTGCTTCCGACCCGGCATGGATACCCTTCCTGATCGAAGTAAATAACCCCGCCAATCCTGCAGGCCATTTTGTATCACCGCCGGTCCCCGAATATCCTTCCGCATTTGCCATGTATGGAGGCGCTACCACCGCGATCCTGCAATCAATATTCAGGTCCGATGGAATATCTGTTGAGCTGAGTAGTGCTAACCTGCCTGGCCAGACAATTCATTATACCAGTCTTTCCAAAGCCGCGAGGGATAATTCCTTGGGCAAAGTACATGCAGGCTGGTATTTCAGAAAAGGAGCATTGGATGGGGAAGAAATGGGCAGGCAAATAGCGAACTACCTGCTAAAACACAGCTTCCGGAATCTATAGCGAAGTAAAGGCTGTCTAAAACCGAAATCACAAATGACTATGAGTATTTCACCAGAGAATTTGATGACAGCTCGTTTTATAGCCTGGTCAGCCTTTACGTTTTTTATTAAGGCGATGGTATAAGCGATAAGGCCTTCGTTAAAATTAAACTGTTATAACTGCTAAAACACACTGACCCGGTTCTAACAATGTACTAGTCAGTCATTGCATTGACAAAAAATCGTTTAACAAAAACTACCGCCATGAAACCATTATTCCTATTTGCATTAATACTACTGAACTTTTGGCTTTTTTCGGGGTGCAAAAAAGAAATGGCTGACCCAATTGTCTCCGTTGCAATGGAAATAGTCAAACAAAATGCTGCACCAACTGCAAACGCAGGTTTGGATCAGCATATAGTATTACCAGTTAATGAAACGATATTGACAGGTTATGCCTCGGATCCTGACAATAATATTAAATCCTATAAATGGGAACAGGTCGGGGGACCCAATTTCTGCTTAATACAGTATGAAGAAACCTTAACCCCCCGTATGCTCAACCTTGAGATTGGTGTGTATGAGTTCGAGTTGATTGTAACAGACTCTGCGGGACTTTTTGACAAAGACAGGGTTTTGTTAAATGTCGCAGCCCCTGATAGTTTATCCCAGGTAATCACTGATTCGGTATCTCAGATTATCAGAGTTAGTGAAACAGAAATTATCATTACAAATCTTCAGTGGATATTTCCCTGGTACAATGCACTTGAAATTGATCATTTCCATAAATACATACCAACAGATAGTTTCCATCTGTTTATCAAAAGGGATACTAGCGAAACCTGGGTAAAAGTTCCTGAAATAAATTATAGTAATTATAATAATTCAACGAAATACGAATATTTTATTGAAACCAGACCGGATGGTGCGGGCATATATAATGTGGGCAGCCTGTATATTTTTTACTACGGCAATGATACAAGTGATAAGCCATCCATAAAAATTAAACTGCTATAGCTGCCAGGACACTGATCTCGTTCGAAAATGTATTACACAGGCATTGCGTTGACAAAAAATCTATTAACAATAACTAATCTCATGAAATCATTATTCGTATTTGTATCGATACTATTAAGCCTTTGGCTTTGTTTGGGGTGCAAAAAAGAAATGGCTGACGCAATGGTCCCCATTGCAACGGAAATAGTAAAGCAAAATGCTGCACCAACCGCTAACGCTGGCCTGGACCAGTTAAAAATATTACCGATTAATGAAACGGTGTTGAAAGGATCTGCTTCAGATCCTGACAATAATATTAAATCCTATAAATGGGAACAGGTCGGGGGACCCAGTTTCTGCCTTATACAGAATGGTGAAACCTTAACCCCCCGAATACTCAATCTTGAGATTGGGGCCTATGAATTCGAGTTAACAGTAACGGATTCCGCGGGACTTTTTGACAAAGACAAGGTTTTGGTAAATGTCGCAGCACCTGATAGTTTAGCATCAGAAGTTATCTATGTCAGTGGATCTGAAATTATCATTACTAATCTGCGGTGGATATCTCCCTGGTATAAAACCCTCAGGGTTGAGAATTTTCATGAACTGGTGCCTCTCAATACCGCGATAAGCGTCTTTATCAAAAGGGATGATAACGATACATGGATAAGTGTTACTAAATCTGACCAGTACAACGACACCACTGTATACTATTATTCTGTCGATGCCGAAAATGACGCATGGGGTGGTTATCGAAGCACGCTTTTCGTTAGTTACGTTGGTTTGGATACACAAGATACGCCCTCGATAAAAATTAAACTGCTATAACGGCCAAATCGAACCGGCCTCTATCGAAAAATTGTATTACTCAGTCTTTGCGATGACAAAAAATCTATTAACAAAACAAGCATCATGAAATCATTATTCGTGTTTGTATTCATACTATTAAGCCTTTGGCTTTGTTTGGGGTGCAAAAAAGAAATGCCCGATCCAATGGTCCCCATTGCAAGTTTACCCCCGGTAACCACTGATTCGGTACCTCAGGTTATCAGAGTTAGTGATACAGAAATTATCATTACAAATCTTCAGTGGATATTTCCCTGGTACAATGCGCTTGAAATTGATCATTTCCATAAATACATACCAACAGATAGTTTCCATCTGTTTATCAAAAGGGATACTAGCGAAACCTGGGTAAAAGTTCCTGAAAAAAATTATAGTAATTATAATGATTCAACGAAATACGAATATTTTATTGAAACCAGACCGGATGGTGGGGGCATGTATCATTATGGCAGCCTGTATATTTTTTACTACGGCGATGATACAAGTGATACACCCTCCATAAAAATTAAACTGTTATAACTGTAAAAACACACTGACCTGGCTCTAACAATGTACTAGTCAGTTATTGCGTTGGCAAAAAATCTATTTAACAACAACTAGTATCATGAAATTATTATTCGTATTTGTATTAATACTTTTGAACCTTTGGCTTTTTTCGGGGTGCAAAAAAGAAATGGCTGACCCAATGGTCCCCATTGCAATGGAAATAGTCAAGCAAAATGCTGCACCAACCGCCAACGCAGGCCTGGACCAGTCGATCATATTACCAATTAATGAAACGGTGTTGAAAGGATCTGCTTCAGATCCTGACGATAATATTAAATCCTATAAATGGGAACAGGTCGGGGGACCCAGTTTCTGCATTATACAGAATGGAGAAACTTTAACCCCCCGAATACTCAATCTTGAGATTGGGGCCTATGAATTCGAGTTAACAGTAACGGATTCCGCGGGACTTTTTGACAAAGACAAGGTTATGGTAAATGTTGCAACCCCAGATAGTTTATCTCAAGCTATCAATGATTCGGTATCCCAGGTAATCACAGTTAGTGAGACAGAATTTATCATTACAAATCTTCAGTGGATATTTCCCTGGTACAGTAATCTTAGGGTTGATCAGTTTCATACACTAGTACCACTAAATACCCCGATCAGCGTATTTATTAAAAGAGATAATAGCGACATATGGGTAAACGTTCCTCCGTCTGTTCCGTATAATGATACTGCTGAGTACGTATTTAGTGTCTATACCACGCCTGACGGAGTAGGTTATCAAAGTACCCTGGATATTGTTTACTATGGTTTGGATACAAAAGATACGCCCTCGATAAAAATTAAACTATAAAGGCAATCCCTGCTGAAATAAAATGTCGAGACAATTTGTGACCACTATGAAACATGCAACAGAAATTTGATACCCTACAGCCCAGTTGCTACCAGAAATGCACTTCCTCCCATCCATAAGAGCACAGCCCTGATTTTAAAATTGACAAGGCGCTGCTTCCATTTGAAAATAGTTTCGCAACTTTAAGGGTATGAAATTATTTTCAGCCGACCAGGTACGGGAATGGGATCAATATACCATTGCCCATGAGCCGATCGCTTCCATCGACCTGATGGAGCGGGCCGCAGGTAAATGCGTGGACTGGCTGGAGAGAAATAATTTTACCCACCAAACCTTCCATATTTTTTGCGGTAAGGGCAACAATGGTGGCGATGGCCTGGCTATTGCGCGTCTGCTATCTACCATGAATGTGCAGGTTACGGTGCATATACTTGAGTTCGGTCACAAGGGCACCGATGATTTCCAGGTCAACCTGGCACGCCTGCACCGGCATCCTGAGATCGTCATACGTTTTATACAATCCGAAGAACATTTCCAGGCGCTACAGGAAGATGAAATTGTGATCGACGCGCTGTTTGGCTCGGGGCTGAATCGCGGTATAGAAGGAGTTACTGCGAGCCTTGTACAACATATCAATAAATCTGGCTGCACCATTATATCAATTGATATTCCCAGCGGTTTGTTTACCGATCGCTCATCGAAAGGGAATACGGTGATCGAAGCAGATCATACACTCGCTTTTCAAACCTATAAACTTGCTTACCTGGTTGCGGAGAACCGAGACTATATTGGTGAGGTGCATATACTGGATATAGGACTGCATACAGATTACTATAATTCCGGAACCGGCAGGTTTGAACTGGTGGATCAGTCCTTCGCCCGTGAAATCTATAAACCCCGGAGCCGGTTTGGTCACAAGGGTGAGTTCGGCCATGCGCTGATAATTGCCGGCAGTTACGGCAAGATTGGCGCAGCGGTTTTATCAGCGCGGGCCTGTTTGAGGAGTGGCGTCGGGCTGCTTACCTGTCATGTGCCGGGATGCGGTTATGAGATCCTGCAAACCGCTGTGCCCGAGGCCATGGTTAGTACGGATTTCAATTCATCATTTGTAACCGGGCTTGAAGAATCTCTGGACCCATACGACGCCATCGGAATCGGCCCGGGTATTGGCAAAGCTTCTGAAACCCGTTCTATGCTTAAGAATCTGCAGAGCATGTATAAAAAACCGTTGGTGATCGATGCAGATGCACTCAATATTATTGCTTCCCATAAAGAATTATTGGATATCATTCCTGCTGGTTCGATCCTTACACCGCATCCAAAAGAATTTGAAAGATTGTTTGGAGAAACAGCTACTGAATTCGACAGGATCGAACTGGCACTGGAAATGGCTAAACAATATGGGCTGGTGATCGTACTCAAAGGCCACCACACTTTTATTGCCACACCCGGTGGCGCGGGTTATTTCAACTCTACGGGTAATGCCGGGATGGCTACGGGGGGAAGTGGTGATGTCCTTACCGGAATCCTGGCGGCATTACTGGCTCAATCCTATACCCCGGTAGAATCTGCTATCCTTGGTGTGTACCTGCATGGATTCGCCGGTAATATGGCTGCAGAGCGGCTGTCGATGGAAGCGATGACCGCAGGCGATATTGTAGACTCCCTTGGAGAAGCGTTTATTAATGTGCATGGATTATTCTTTAAGTGAGTTTTGTTGAATAAAGGTTTAATAATAGTTGAATGTTAGTATAATGGTTGTAGAGACAAACTACTATTAAACAATTTTCAACAACATTCAACAGTTTCATCACAAGCCTATGCGCAAAACTTGCATTTCCTCGGGCTAATTTGTATTTTGTCTGTCCTGCTAAACTAACCACCATGAAAATCTTGCTGCCACTCCTGATTGTTTTTCTATTTACAGGCGACACATCAAAAGTTCAGTTCCCGGAAAATCGAATTGTAGCCAAATGCTACGGTTATAGTCCCTGTAATGCCTGTTCCAATTGTTCCGAATGTAAACATTGCAACGCAGGTGGCACCTGTGGTGTATGTGCAAAGGTCAAACCCAATCAGCGACCGGATGGCAAAAAATCACCGGACACAAAGGAACCTGCAAACCAAGGCCAATGCAAAGCGGTTACGAAAAAAGGTACACGCTGTTCACGTAGCTCCCGTTCTGGTGGGTATTGCTGGCAACATGGAGGCTGATGAATTGGTTGAATAATGGTCTAATAATAGTTGAATGGTAGTTTAATAGTTGTTTGTCCCAACAACTATTAAACCATATTAAACAACATTCAACAACTACTTCACGAGTTTATACGTGATCCCAAACTGCGGTGTGCTGCCGAGGTAAGAGCTTGTAAAAGAAAGTCGTCTTTCACTGAGGTCTTTGTTTTTGTGTACATGAGGAACAAGAATGCCCGACAATACCCCTACTAATGTGCCCAGCGCGATATCAGAAATAAAATGCTGGCCGCCACGGTATCGCAGATAGCCCGTAGTGCCTGTTGCAATACCAGCCAGAGTAAAGGGTAGCCATTTGACTTTTGAATGCGGGTGGTAGTCGTTGAGTACCTTGGCAATAAAAAAAGTGGAAGTGCCAACCAATGCCACATGCCCGGCAAAAAACGAATTTTTAGCACCTCCCCGGGTACGCCTGTCCATAGGCACTTCCGGGTTATAGGCATAAGGCCGAAAACGATCATTGAGGTACACAGAACCAGTATAAAGCAAGCCCGTGACCGACATGGTCTCCAGGTACAAAAAGGCGATCTTCAGCCCATCTTTCCGGATCTCCTTATCCAGCATCAGGATGACCGGCAAAGGCATGGAGGAATAAAAAAGCAAGTCCCCGAGATTGTCCGCTTTCGGATGATACACGCTGGCTCCGCGCCGGTCAAATGACGGAATATTGTTTTTGTCAAGACTTAGGATCTTTTCAACCGGGGACCTATCCTTACTATATATTTTGGTGAAAGCATATAGGCTCCACCCTGTTCCGATGGCTGTGATTGGTATATCCGAAGCCGGTTTAAGTTTATAGACTTCAGTGCTGTTGTCTTTGACCTCAGCGGCTGGTACAATGCTAACAAGGGTGTCGTTATGGCTAACGCTGTCCGTAACCTCCTGGGCCATTCCATGACTGAACGGCAAAATGATCATCGAGAGTATTATTATTTTCTTCATACAGTGCTATTTACAAGGAGAGTGCCATAGGAAATAGCGCTGTGCTGATGCCGGTTTTTCAGCCTTAAATAGGGAAAAATGGGTATGGGAGTGGAACAAGTTCCTCATTACGTATCATTAACGCAGGGACAGGGCGGGTTTCCCAAGCTAAATCATTGATTCAAATATGTTTTGAAATATTAGCCTAACTACTATCTTTGCCGTCCTCCGAATACTGGTTTCGGACTAAATACTTAGAAGCTACGCTTATGGACAATTTGATCTATCTCGTCCCCGTCATGGGTATCATTGGCCTGCTTTATACCCTCGTTAAATTTAACTGGGTCGGCCGGCAGGACGCGGGTACGGACCGTATGAAAGAGATCAGCAATTATATTGCTGAAGGTGCCATGGCCTTTTTGAAGGCCGAATGGAAAGTATTGGGATATTTTGTTGTGATCGTAGGCATCATGCTGGCGGTGATGGCACAGGCCAATCCCCATTCGCATTGGTCGATCGCCCTGGCTTTTGTTGTGGGTGCAGTGCTGAGTGCCCTTGCTGGTTATATCGGTATGAAAGCAGCCACCAAAGCCAATGTACGCACGGCCCAGGCAGCCCGCACAAGTTTGAGTAAAGCGTTGAATGTTTCATTTACCGGCGGCGCAGTGATGGGTGTAGGTGTAGCAGGTCTGGCAGTGCTTGGCCTGGGTGGTTTGTATATCGTATTAAAGCAAATTTTTGCGCCCGGGTCTGCAGTTAATTCAGACGAGATGCTTCGCACGATCGAGGTATTGACCGGTTTTTCACTGGGAGCGGAATCCATCGCGCTTTTCGCCCGTGTAGGCGGTGGTATCTATACAAAAGCAGCCGACGTAGGTGCTGACCTGGTAGGTAAGGTTGAAGCAGGTATCCCCGAGGATGATCCGCGCAACCCTGCGACGATTGCCGACAATGTGGGTGACAACGTGGGTGACGTGGCTGGTATGGGTGCCGACCTTTTTGGTTCATACGTGGCAACTGTTCTGGCAACGATTGTACTGGGACAGCAGACAATTACTATTGATCCCGATACTTTAGGTGGATTTTCACCGGTGGTACTTCCCATGCTTATCGCGGGCGTAGGTATCCTGTTCTCTATTATTGGAACCTTTTTCGTTCGTATCGGGGAATCTGCTGGCATTAATACCAGCACCGTACAAAAGG
>JAEZRB010000296.1 GCA_023412975.1 Bacteroidota bacterium
TAGGAAATTATGCACCTGCATGGAATCACGCAAATAGGAAACGGTAAAACGCCAGAGGTTTACAAATTCGTTTACCGTGCAATGACTCCTGCCCCACCAAAACCAGTCTCCGTCAAACTCATGATAAGGCCTGAAGATCATGGGCACGAGTTTACCATCCTTTCCCTTGATGGATTTCACAAGATTCGCGATCACCCGCAGGATGTCTTTATATTTTTCGTGGTGCGAACCACCGGGTATAATATATTTCACCGCCGGTACAGAAATAGAATCTTTCCAATAGAAATCGCCTGCTGAGACCGGATTGGAGAAATGCCATGAAATAGTTGTAATACCGCCCCTGTTGTAGGTATCAGTAATATTTTTTTGTAAGAGTGCTTTATTGTACTCGATCTCATTCGCAGGCCTTCCCGAAAGCCCCATAAAATCCACCCCAATGACTGCTGGATGTGATCCGGTCACTGATTTAACATCCGAACGATCTTCGTCGCCCGACCAGCCATGTCCATATTCGGTGGCATGCTGGTGGCCAAAAAGAATATTTGTAGCAGATAACTTTTTTAAATTAATAAACAAGGCTTTGGTTTCAGCTGTCGCTTTCTTGTCTACCAGGCTATAAGCAGGTTGCGCCCATAGTTGATCAAGCAAACCTATCAGGCACAGGGTGAGAACAAAGAAAGATTTCATAGCAATAGTTGATTATTCATTTTGAGTGGTTGATGTCTATGCATTTCTCCTGAGCACAGCTTCAATCTGCTTTAACTCGTCGGAACTGAAACCGGTTTTTTGAAGTGCATCGAGGTTATTGTCTAATTGCGCTACCGAACTAGCACCAATCAATACTGTTGTCACTCTTTTATCTTTTAACAGCCATACCAGGGCCATTTGCGCCAATGACTGGTTACGCTGAGCCGCGATATCATTAAGCGATTGTATCTGCTCCAGCCTTTCCGTTGTAATCTCCGCCGCTTTTAAAAAACCATGGGCTTTCGCAGCCCTCGAATCAGCGGGGATGCCTTTCAGATAGCGATCAGTAAGCAGGCCCTGGGCCAGGGGTGAGAATGGGATACAGCCCACACCTTTTTGCTCGAGAATATCCAGCAAACCATCTTCCACCCATCTTTCAAACATGGAATATTTTGGCTGGTGTATCAAACAGGGAGTGCCTAGCTGCTGAAGGATCTCAATGGCTCTTTTGGCTTCATCAGCCTGGTAATTGGAAATACCCGCATACAACGCCCTGCCCGAACGTACTGCAGCGTCGAGTGCCATCATAGTTTCCTCCAACGGTGTATCCGGATCTGGCCGGTGTGAATAAAATATATCGACATAGTCTAATTGCATGCGCTTAAGACTTTGATCAAGGCTCGACAATAAATACTTCCTCGATCCCCATTCACCATATGGACCCGGCCACATCAGGAAGCCTGCTTTGGTGGATATGATCAGCTCATCACGCAGCCAGCCCCCGAAATCCTTTTTCAAAATACGTCCAAAATTTTCTTCTGCCGAACCAGGCTTGGGGCCGTAATTATTGGCAAGATCAAAATGTGTGACACCCCTGTCAAATGCCCGGCGAATGATGCTGCGGCCATTCTCAAACACATCGACTGAGCCGAAATTGTGCCACAGACCCAAGGAGATTGCAGGAAGCTTTAATCCACTTTTACCACAACGGTTGTACAACATGTTATCATATCGGGTGCTGGCTGGTGTGTACATAAAAATAGACTTAAGGGTAAATAAAAAAATATACCGGATCGCGGATGCAGAGTTACAACAAAGATTGTCTATTTAATTGAAAGCGCTTTTATCATTTCTTCCGCAACGAGTTTATTTCCGCCCGCCGTCCGGTGAACCCGGTCAGGCGTAAGCAAACCCGACTCTTTGTTGTCATTATTATTTTGATGAATATAGTCGGAGAAAGCCTTTCGCAGGTCTATAAGTATACACTTATAGGTCATGGCTAACCGGCGAACTACCTCTGAATACGCGTTGAGATCACTATCCTGTGGGTTGGCATTATTCTTCAGCTCACCGATAACGGTAGGTGTACAAACAGCAACCTTAATATTGTTTGCCTGTAATTTCTTTATGATCGCAACATAGAATTTTTCATATTTATCAAGATCGGTACCGGTACCGGAAGTCTTGTGCCAAACATCATTAATACCCACGTAGATCACCACCAGGTCGGGCTTGCGTGACAGTACATCGTCTTCAAGACGCAGGTAAAGATCATATACTTTATTGCCACCAATTCCCGCGCCGATCAACTCATACTTATCGCCGGCTGATCTTTGCTGTATCCCCTGGCTGATCAAATCAATGTAGCCACCATTTTGCACGCCTGCCTGCGTAATGGAATCACCGAAAAAAACAATCCTGGTTTTTTGAACGGGTGTCATAGATATGGCTGTTAGAACAAGTGATAATAATAAGAGTTTACGTATCATATTCTCAAATTTAAACTGTTTGTATTATCCCATTATATGCGTCGCCGGTAACAGCTTTTACACGATTGATTATTTCAAGGCAGGCTCTTGAGTTGTGATAGGGACATTTCCAGAACCCGGTCTTATCCTCGCCATGCATCGGCTTCCCATCTTTCCCGATACCCCAGAACCATTCGCCATATTTTTTATCCAGCAAATGCTGTTGCACAAACTCCCAGCTTCTAATAGTGTAGCCTAAGTATTTCTCGTTTCCACTTAATTGCCAGGCATTAAAAAATCCCACAATCGCTTCTGCCTGTGGCCACCAGTGTTTTTGTTGTACCAGTGACCCGCCTTCCATTTCATACCATAAGCCACCATCAAGGTCAAGACCCTCCGCGGCAGCTTCTGCTAAAACTAATGCCATTTCACCCGAGGTGCGGATCCAATCGTTGTCATCAATGGTAGCCGCGGCTTCGGGCAACAACCACGCAGCTTCTATATCATGACCGAATGAGATAGTTGTTGACTTAACATTCCAGTTTTCGGCAAAGAACAATTGCAAATGCCCGCTTGACCGGTCGATGATCTTTTCTAAAAAATTGGAGAGTAGCTGGCGAATCCTGTTCCCCAGCAACTCATCCGGCCATAATTTATAAAGGTTCGAATAAGCTTCTAAAATATGGAGATGCGTATTCATGGTCTTCTTCTCATTGGCATCTTTTTCACTCAACCTAAGGTCTTCCACCGTTTGCCACTCCCTTGTAAATGCTTCAAGGTAACCGGTCTGACCAGGATCGAAAGCATGCTGTTCTATTTGCATAAAGCAGCCCTTTGCGAAATCCAGGGAACTGTGATCACCACTTGCTTTATAGTACTCAGAAAAAGCATAACAGCAAAAAGCAATGCCATAAACCTGTTTTTTTGTTTCAACGGGTTGCCCCTGCTTATCAACCGACCAGTAAAAACCACCATTTTGTTGATCATGAAAATAATTGGTGAGATACTGAAAAGCCCTGGCGGCCATACCTAAATGACGATGATTTTTTGTAAAACGAAAAGCTGCGGAAAATGTCCAGAGAATACGCGCATTCAATACCACGCCTCTGACAGCATCATTGTCTACGATGTTTTCATTACTGATCCGGCCATAAAATCCACCGTTAACTTCATCAATTGAATATCGCATCCAATAGTCGAGGATATTTTCCAGCTCCTGCTGCAATTCTACTTGTAATCTTCCTAATTGACTTTCTATGTCATTCATACCTTTACCTGTAATGCAATGCCCTTGAGCATGAGAGGTTTGAGTAATCGGATCAATATTGTTCGATAACTGGTGTCTTTACCCGGATATCCTTGTTCCTGTCGATCATGGCGACCAGTGTTTCTACCGATGCAGCCGAACGGAAACCATCCGCCGGAGTATTTATCACATAATCGAGCAGTTGATGAAGTGTAGTAGTGGCTACATGTAAACGGGTATCTGAGGATGCATAATAAATAAATATTTTGCCATCATCGTCGATTATCCAGCCATTGCTGAAAAGCACATTCGACACATCACCTACCCGCTCCTCCCCTTCCGGAGCCATAAAATAGCCCGCCGGCTGGTAGATCACTTTTGTAATATCCTCCAGGTCGGTCATGAATAAATATAATACATACCGCAGACCTGCTGCAGTACTGCGCACGCCATGCGCCAGGTGCAACCAGCCGCGATTCGTTTTTATAGGCGCGGGCCCGAGCCCGTTCTTGAGTTCATATACCGTATGGTATATTTTCCTGTCTACCACCACTTCTTCTTCGACTACGGCATTTGTAATAGACTGACTCAGGCCAAAACCTATACCACCACCGGTGCCTGCATCAATAAACCCATCCTGCGGCCTGGTGTAAAAACCATATTTGCCCTGCACAAATTCAGGGTGTAATACAACGTTACGTTGCTGTGGTGAATTTGTTTTCAGATCAGCCAGTCTTTCCCAATTCTTCAAATCTTTTGTGCGGGCGATACCACATTGCGCAATGGCAGCAGCCTGGTCGGCGGGACTTGCTGATGGGTCACGACGTTCAGTACAAAACAAACCATAGATCCAGCCGTCTTCATGTTGTACCAGGCGCATATCATACACATTGGTATCCGGGTCTGCTGTCTCAGGCATTATAACAGGATAATCCCAAAACCTGAAATTATCAATGCCATTATCACTCTCTGCTACTGTAAAAAAAGACTTCCTGTCGCTGCCTTCTACCCTCGCGACTACGATATATTTATTGTCAAATTTCATGGCTCCGGCATTCAATACCGCGTTGATGCCGAATCGTTCCATGAGGTATGGGTTGGAGGCCTTATTTAAATCGTAGCGCCAGAACAACGGCGTGTGTCTTGCCGTGAGTATGGGATTTTTATATCGTTGGATAATCCCGTTGCTTTCCCCAACCGGTTCGTTGGGAGCAATAAGAAGCTTCCGGTGTGCAGTCTCCAGTTCCTGCAGTCGTTTATCAAAAATCTTTTGCATCACACTAATTTTTATAACCTTTAATCCTCCAGTTTATTCCACCAGGTTTTTTTCAAAATAATAATGATGAGCGCCAGGATGATGATGGTCACCAGCAATGGCAATTTCATCCACAACACGATATACATCGGCAGGATTGTAAGGCAACACTGACCGATGATCCCCAGCACGACGTTGAACATATCCAGTTTGAAACGCAGGTTGGGTTGGAAATCCGGATTCTCAGCCTGCACCAGTTTGTGAACAGGCTTCCAGAATCCCCAGGGTCGCACCGATTGATAGAAATGTTTCAGTACGTTAATTTCAGTAGGTGCTGCTGTGTAAGTACCGATAAGGCACCCTGCCAGTGATAACAGGAAAAGCACCGGCCACCAGTACAATGGCAACGACTCTGTGATATAACCCTGGCTGATCCCCCAGTCAATCAACGAGGGCATGGCCAGAGCACCTACAACACCTGCTGTCATTCCCCAAAAGAATCCATTCGCGTTAAACCTCCACCAATACCATTTAAGGCAATTAGAGGCCACATACCCGCCATACAATCCTCCCACCAGCCATTGCAGAATGGCATTCACATCATCGGCCATAAATCCAAAGAATACGCCTACCGCAACTACAAGCACCCCTACGATATAATTCATCGTAATGACTTTCCGGGTACTGGCATTCGGATCTATATATTTTAAATAGATATCGTTAATGATATAAGCCTGCGCAGCATTCAGTGTACCGCTGAAGGTTCCCATGAAGGCACCGAGCAGGCCTGTCAGCACCAGGCCGAGGATGCCTACCGGCAAAAAAGAATGAATGGCTGCCGGTAACACTCTTTCAAAGTCATCAATACCATCCGGCCCTTTGATTGCCAGCTGGTCGTAATACAACAGCGCTAATACTGTGAGACCGATTACCATGGAATACCGGATGGGCAACAAAATGATGCTGACAAACCCGGACATCTTACTGGCTTCACTTGGACTTCTTGTGCTGAGTACTTTTTGCATATCATAATTGGGTGCCGGACCTGCCAGTGAAGCGAAAACTCCTTTTAACAACATCATCATAAAAAAGGCTCCGAAGATGCTGAACCGATCGGCCGCGATTTTTTTGTTGGCATCTTCTACTATTCCCGTCCAGTCGAGGTCAAGTTTCCATCCAAAAAAAGGGTTGCCCCAGCCTTTCGGCACATTCAGTGACTGCCCCTGCAAATGGATCATCGCAATGATCGCGATCGCAACACAAGCCAGGGTCATGATCATATATTTTATCACATCACCCGTTACGATACTATGCATACCCCCTATAATGGAATAAAACATCGCGAAAAGCGTAAACACGATGCCATAAAAATGAGGTACATATTTCTCCGTGATCTCAAAAGGAATATAGTCTTTGACCACATCCCAGGGAATAAAGACCTGTATAAACTTGCCCAGCCCCACAAAACCATAAGCCAGGAAACCGAGGCAGCTGATCAATGCAAAGGCGATAACGATGATATGCGAACCCCTGACACCTTTACCTTTTAAACCAAACCTTGTCTGCAACCATTCCGCACCGGTGTTGGCATTGCTGCGCCGCAGCCATTTGCTCAGAAACATCATCATAAATACCTGGTTGAACACCGGCCATAGCCAGGGTATCCAGATGCTTTTTAGTCCATACACAAAACACAGCGCTACCATCCACATCGTCCCGCTGATATCAAACATGTCGCTGGCATCACTCAGTCCGAGTTTGTACCAGGGAAGACTTTTACTTCCCAACAGGTAGCTCTCTTTATTTTGCCTTGCTTTTTTCCGGTAGTACCAGCCTACCATGATCATCGTCGCGAGGTATGCCAGCACCATGCTGATGTCGATCCAGCCTAATCTCATCTTATTATTTTATCTCCAGCCAGCATGAATATTTAACTGTTTAAAAAGAGGTTGCGGGAGGAAGAATCAACCCACAACCTTCTTCTTTACTTCAAACAATCACTGGTTATTGGTACATATATTTCAGATCGTCTAAGTTTTTCGTGAGTAACCTGACTCAAAACAAACCAACCGCGTCTATGTAAACTGTAAAGCCGCCGGTTCCGGTGAATTCCTTTACCCATATCTCGTTAAGCGGACCCGTTGTAAGAGTTGATAACGGGATCGCATAATCGGTCCATTCTCCTTCTACGACATCTATGGTGAATTTATCAGAAGCGTTGATGCCTATGTTGATCTTCTTGCCGGCACTTCCAGTTCCACCAAAAACAGAAATTTTAAAAGTAGTGTAGGGTGATACATCAACATTGGCACCGCCTAATTGAAATGGCGAGCCCCAGCCACCAACATATTCAATTCTTACCGACTTGGAACCCTCTCTTACAGGTGATGTATTATCCCGGTCCGAAATACCTCCCCATCCGCCGCCAATCCAGCCGTTCCAGTTGCTGGTTACGGCATCATCATAAAATGGAAGCGTGATAGCAGGTGGCGGTGCCGCACCGGCAATTTCCAATATTTCGTCTGATTGAATTATCGCAGATGAGTTCACTACATGGAGTTTAACGGCTCCCCTTGCGGTGCCGTCGGGAACGGTTAATACTAGCTCGTCGGGCGACTGGCTTACAAAGTCGGTAATCGGCGGAACGTTCTCCAATATAACTGCCGATACCAGGTCCAGATCGGTACCGGTGATTGTGAGGTCTGTTTCCGGATCAACCGGGTTGGGCGAGAACGATGTAATGGATGGTAAAGTAATACGGAGCGTATCAGAAGTCTCAAAAAAATCGGGTTCAGTTCCGCTGTACGACAGGACCAATGGTCCTGTTTGTGCATCCTCCGGAACAGTTACAACCAACTCGCTAAAGGTTTTTGAGACAAAATTTTCAACTACCTTATTGTTTCCAAATGTCACGCTCGAAACCCAATTGAGGTAAGAACCTTTTATGGTGATATTAGAAGCAATACGGGCCTGAGGTGAAATTTCTGTAACTGTAGGTGTAACCCCCAGGTCAAATTGGGTTTTAGACACGATATCGCCTTGTGATGTTTTCAATGTTACAAATCCCCGCTCCGCCGCAGATGGTACAAGTAACAGTATCAGCCCCGATGTTTGTTGTTTAAAATCCTGTTTGTTGACCACCGCGCCGTCGCCCGTAAACTCAATGGCCGTTACCCTGTCAAGATTCTGACCGATAAACTTAATTGTATCTCCATGGTAAGCACCAGTGGGGCCAAAGCTAAGCAATACGACAGCAGTGGATTTATTGTCATTATCCTTACTGCAGGAGCCGGCCAGGAAGGCCAATGCAAACAGCGCCATGGCAGCGTAACCATATTTATAAAACAGCTTTATCATCTTGTAATGATTTTCTTTTTAAAAAGATTTTTAAGGTTTCTTGGGCACTACTCTTACATTGTCGAAACAGATGTCGGCATCCAGTTCTCCAGGGCCAAAAATTAATATCCTGCTCCAGTAGCCGTTCGGATCCAGGTTAGGTTTTACGGAGTAACTATTGTAAACATCTTCGAACGGAATTACTATCGTATGCCACTCACCTTTCGAATCGTAGGGAGCCGGCCATGTATAGGCATTATTGTCTTCTCCATTCAAACCAACATTGAACATAACGCGGTTACCATTATATGGCTTCACCGTGTTTACTTCAAACTTGAGATTAAAATCAGAAGGTTTTAAAAGAGCCAGGTCGGGAACATTAGTCGCGTGATTAGGCATTGAATTGGCAGGACCGCCGGCCACTTCAGGCGCATCCCAGGTCCAGGCTTTTACCTGTTTGGTCATTCGGTAATAGTTGCCGCTGATCTTCGGGGGATCCGCTGCCGTAACATCCGTAACCAGGTAAGTTCCCCACCAGCCTTCATGTGGATCACCATCGATCACCTTTGGCCGATCGTCGCGGAAAAGAAAATCAGATTGAGTTTCTCCAAAATTAGATTTCACTGTGATCTGCCCGGGCAAAGCACCGGCGGGTACGCGTACTTTTATCTCGGTATCGGTAACGTCTACAATATCTCCATCAACGCCGCCTGTGAAGCTGACGGTAAGTGGCATATAAAAATAATTCCCGCGTATGATAGCCACATCACCTTCATTCACAAATTCACAAGCCATGCTGTTTATGGCAGGCTTACTGATCTGTACTTCGAAAATGTGTGAAAGCTCGTGCCCGTTACTAAACACGATCTTCAATGTGTTGGTCACATCTATCGGTATCTCGCTGGGTATTCTGACGATGATGGATTGGCGCGTGATATATGTGGGAGTGAGCACTGCCTGCCGGTCGTTGAACCATATCTCGACAGTATTTTGCAGGTTGTCGCCCATAATAACGATCAACTGACCCTGGCCTGCACCAATAAGCAATGAATCCGACGATGCCGGATCAGTGATCCTTACATAGCTGACGCTCGGCACACCATCCGAATCGTCTTTTTCACAAGCTGAAAACAGGAAGCTGGTGCTGATTGCAGCAAGCAGCAATATCAATATATTTTTTTTCGATTTCATGATGTTTGCGTTTCGTTTATTTGCTGACTGCATAATATTTATGGGTAATCAACGGCTGGTTCATCGAGCCATGGTGCCTGCGCAACCTCAGATGAAGGAATCGGGATCCGGAAATTGCCTGAATGCGCATTGATGTACCTTGGATTGGCCGGCGGATTTGCCCATGGTGTTTTCTTAATTACCCAGTTTGAAGCCGGGGCATTCATTACATCAGGTTCAATCCAGTAAAAGCCGCGGTCCTGGGAATTCAGGATATCATAGGCTTTCTGTGGATTCCAGTAATGAAGACTCACCAGGTCATACCAGGCCATTGATTCCATCGCAAATTCCCTGAATCTTTCAAAAATGACATCATCTATCGTCACAGGCAGTGGAACATTGTTCTGATCAGTCAGGTCAGGCAGACCGGCCCTGTTCCTTATAGTATTGAAGTATTCGATGGCAACCGGGTCTGAAGTAGATGCATTATTGCCGATAGAAGCTTCTACATAGTTCAGGTACATTTCCGCCAGACGCAACATATAAGTATTATGAGGATAGCGTTGTGGTTCTATCGTTGGCAGGCCAATATCCTTGCCCTGTCCCACAACGTACTTTTTAATATTGGCAAAATTGCGCTGCGCATCATTTGTATAAGGAACGATATAAGGTTTGGTATCAACGCCACCTACCGTACGGGTAATCTCGGGATATACAAACCCCGGCATCATAAAGGTAGCCGCAAGTCTTTGGTCCAGGGTACGACCCGACAACATCGTATCACCAGAAGGAACAATTCCCTCATATAAACTCAACATCCACCAGGTAGCAGCTTTATCACCACCCCATCCTTCTGCACTGATCTCACCACTTGGGTTAAAATGTGATACTGCAGCATTACCAAAACCATATCCTGGGTTGCCGGGAATAAATACCCATTGCAACTCAAATAGTGATTCTTCATTATTATCGTATGGGAATTTGAACAAGTCAGCATAGTTAGTTTTTAACCTTTTCCCGCTCTGCGTGATCACTCTTTGAGAATAATATTTAGCGCTATCAAGAAATACCTGGTTCCTGCTACCGCCGCTTCCCTCAACGCCGGCACGGGTTAAATAGAAGCGGGCCAGCATGGCTTCTGCCGACCACTTGTTAACTCGCCCTGGTTCTGTCTGCGCAGGAAGATCTTCCGCTACTGCGCGCATTTCCCTGGTCAGGAAATTCCAAATGCTTTTTACTGTATGTTTTTTGATTGTTGGATCATTCAACAACTCGAGGTTATTTTCAATGACGGGAACTTCGCCCCAGTTCATAACAAGTATACGGTAAGCCGCTGCCCTCATAAAACGGGCTTCGGCAATCGCTGTTCTCCTGCCTGCCTCTGTAGTACCATCGCCGGCATATCGGTTGACATTGGAGATTAACAGGTTTGACTGACCTACTACCACATACAATGAAGCCCATGCGCGGCGATTCTCGGGTGTAAGATCGTTGGTATTGAATTCTACATTACCCCTTTCATTATAACCCCTGAAGGCAGTACCGGCGCGTATATCACCGAAACTGAAGGCAGGATTCTCATTGTAGTCAAACCACACGCGATTGTACAACAGCGCGGTAGCTGCTTCCAGCTGCTCATCGGTTTTGTAAAAGTTTGCATCTACGATGGAATCGGTTGGAGGCCTTTCCAGGAAAGACTTTTTACATCCCGGCAGGGCGGCCATAGCAAGCACCAGGCAAAATATAAATTGCGATTTCTTTATTGTAAGCTTATTCATTTGCTAGTTTTTAAAAGTTAATGCCAACACTTAATGAATAGATCGGCGTTAATGGATACCGTCCATAATCCAACCCGATAGCCTGGTTTTGGGCGTTTACATTGCCGCCAACCGAGGCTCCTACTTCTGGGTCATATCCTTTGTAATCAGTAAAGGTCAAAAGGTTTTGTACGCTGATAGCAGCTTTGATTCCGCGTACAAGTTTTTGTTTTGCAATTACAGAGGCCGGAACATTGTAGCCAAGTGAAATATTTTTGACCCTTACGAAAGAGCCGTCTTCCACCCACTTGCTGCTGATTACATTATAGTTGTTGTCATTAGGAATCTGGTTGCCGGTAATGCGGGGCACATTTGTTCCGGGATTGAGTATGATCACCTTTCCACCCTGGTCTTCCAAACGTGCATAGTTCGTTACTTCCGACATTACATTCCTGCTGGTATAAAACCGGCCGAGCTTGGAATTAACCATCGAAAGCATGTTATAGATATCATTTCCAAAAGTGGCGGTAATCAGTATGCTCAGGTCAAATCCTTTGTAAGAGAAATTGTTGGTAAACCCGCCAAATAATTTGGGCCAGGGATTACCGATAAATGTTTCATCTTCAGCAGTGATTTTATTATCGCCATTAAGGTCCCTGTATTTAGCATCGCCGATCCACACACCGGTGGGATCGGTCGGATACCTGTTACCGTTTCCATCTACCCTGACGGCGCTGTTGTTTATTTCCTCCTCCGACTGGAACAATCCTTCGAAAATATATCCACGGAATAACCAGGGTGTCATGCCAACTGCCGCCCTTTGTGTCCAGGTTTGACTCCATCCGTCGTACCATGTCGATACACGATCGACCACAGCGGCGTCATTATAAAATCTTTCAATCTCGGTATCAAAATGTGAAAGGTTCAGGTTGGATTCCCAGCGAAAATCTTTTTTATTAATATTTACAGTGTTGAGGGAAAAACTCCAGCCCTTTGTTTTAAGTTCACCGATATTGACCCTTGGGTTTGATACAGCTCCCTGTCCCAGTGTTCCCATGTAAAAAGGAAGCGGGTTTTCCATCAACAGGTTGCTGGTATTTTTTATGTAGTAATCAAATTCAAGTGAAATCCTGTTTTTCAATACACCAACATTCAAACCGATATTGTCCGTCTTTGTTTCTTCCCATTGTATCCCGGGGTTGCCATAACGGTTGGGCAAGAACCCACTTCCAACATCCGAAGTACCTGAACCCAGAGGTGAAAATATGCCGGTTCCCCCACCCTGGTTTCCGGTCAACCCGGTTTCTAATCGCAACTTCAGCTCGCTGATGAAAGGAACATTAAAGAACTTCTCCTGTGAAATTCTCCATGCTGCCGACAGGGAAGGAAAATCACCCCAGCGATTTTCAGCACCAAAGTTGGAAGAACCATCCCGCCTGTATGTACCCGTCAGCAGGTAACGGTTGTCGTAGTTATAACTTATACGACCGAGGTAGGATTCCATCGCCCAAGGGCCGGAACCACCACCATTTGTCGCTGATGATTGGGCACCGGCATTCAGGTCAAACACATCATTGGTAAGAAAACCGGAACGTGCCGCACTTATATTTTGCCATTCTGATTCCTGCGACTCGTGGCTCACCATCACGGTAAAGTTGTGGTTACCGATCTGACGTGTATACTCCAGGAGCTGGTTCCAGTTCCAGTACGTACTCATGCTTACGTTATTGCTCAATGACGCAGAAGTATTTTGCGCCCATCCAATACGATAGGTTGGGTTAAAAAACAGGGAGTTTGAATAATTGATATCTGTATTGAAAGTAGTTCTCAGCGTAAGTCCTTTAGCCAGTTTGAATGCAACATTCAACCCACCCCAGAATTGTCTTCTCCTGCTTTCATTGGTCCTCAGACTTGCGATGGCCAGTGGGTTGACCGGTGTAAACTGGTTGGCACCGTTTATATCATCACCGCCACCCCAGTCGCCGTTCAGGTTTTTAACCGGGATCTGCGGTGTGATCTGTAGTGCATCTGCAATCACACCTTCAGAACTGGTGGTAAGTTTTTCCTTGGTCTGGTTAAAACTGAGGTTCGCGCCGATGGTGACCCAGTCTTTGGGTTTGTTTTCAAGGTTAACCCTTACACCATATCGTCTAAAGCCAGAACCGGTGGCCACACCAGCCTGCTTCAGGTATTCGCCGGACATATAATAGGTGGTGTTGTTACTGCCACCGCTTACACTCAATTGATGTTTCTGCATTTCGGCAGAGTTGAACAACTCGTCCTGCCAGTCGGTGCCTTCACCAAGTATCGATGGATCCAAAAATTCATCCGGGGAGTTACCACCCGCCAGGGCATGAAACTCGTTACGCATTTTGGCATATTCCCTAAGGTTCATCACGGGCAGCGATTCAGGCGGAGCCTGAACATTATACTGCATATTATAATTGAAAGTTGCCTGGCCTGCTTTTCCGCGCTTGGTAGTGATCAGTACTACCCCGTTCGTCGCCCTCGAGCCATAAATGGCCGTTGCTGAAGGACCTTGCAGTATCTGTATATCGTCAATGTCAGAGGGGTTCAGGGATGCAAGCGGGTTGGAAGAGTTAGTGGTCCCGCCGCCCTGTAATTGAACACCATCTATTACATATAAAGGCTCGGTATTACCGGTAATGGAATTGATACCCCTGATGTTTACAGAGATACCTCCGCCGGGCTGGCCTGAGTTCTGGGTGACATACACACCGGCGGCACGACCCTGGATGGCTTGCTCCACGGTAGTGTTGATTGTTTTTTCAATCTCCTTTGCGGAAACAGAAGTCTGTGCAGAAGTGAGGTTGACACGTTTGGTATTACCATAACCGATCACCACCACTTCGCTGAGTTTGGTATCGGTCATGTCGAGGGAAACCGGGAAATGGGTTTTACCATCAAGGGTAACCTCTACAGGTTGTGCGCCAACATAGGAAACCACCAGTACTTGTGCATCAGGGGGAACACTGATCGTAAACGTGCCATTGGCCCGGCTTACGACAGAGGTTGCTCTCCCTTTGATCGTAATGGTTGCATTGGGTAATGGATTGCCCTCGCGGTCAGCCACCACACCTGTAATCGTTCGATCCTGTGCAAATAGGGAAAATGTAGAAAGCAGGATAACTGCCACCACGGCAAATATCCGGGGGGATTTTTTTCTCATACAGCAAGTTTTATTATACTAATGTAACGAGGTTTTTCGAAAATGCAACCGATTGCATTTCCTTTTTTCCTAATCAAATTTAACCCATCACGCAAGCCCTCAACTAATACTATTTTACCAAATACTGATGTTATCACGACTTGTGTAAAAATGTAATCATTGAAAACCTGCACGTATCAGTCATTATCTGCAGATTCTGGCATAAATTCATTTTGAATTAAATAATACTATTTTACCTTTAGGTCGATAATATTTGTTCATTCCAGTAACATGCATAAAAATATCCTGAGGGAGATCACTCCCCTCACCAATGCGGACTGCTTTACTATTTTTACCCGGGTAAAATCGGAGTTCGACTTCCCCTTGCATAGCCATGAAGAGCTGGAACTGAATTTCATCATGAATGCCAAAGGTGCCAGGAGAGTGGTGGGTGATCATATCAGTGAGATCGACGACCTGGAACTGGTACTTGTTGGCTCCAATCTTCCACATGTCTGGCAAACCCATAAATGCACCAGCAAAGAAATACGCGAGATCACCATCCAGTTTCACAAGGATCTTTTTGATGACAAATTCCTGCGCCGCAACCAGCTTAGTTTTATCCGGACAATGCTGGAGAAATCAGCGCGGGGGATTTTGTTTTCACGTCAAACCATCGAACTTATTACACCCCGCCTGACAATACTCAGTCAAAAACAGGGATTCGATTCCGTTTTGGAACTGCTATCTATCCTTCACGATCTTTCGATCTCCCGGAATATGCACACGTTATCCGATGCGACCTTTAGTAACGCCGAGCTCTCCTACAACAGCCGGCGCATTGAGCGGGCCATTGAGTACATGAACCAGAATTTTCACAAACAGATCACGCTTTCCGAAGTATCGAAACTGGCTAATATGACCGACGCTTCCTTTAGCCGGTTCTTTAAAGCACGCACAGGCATCACGTTTATGGAC
>JAEZRB010000319.1 GCA_023412975.1 Bacteroidota bacterium
GTATAGATCAATGATCGAAGCCCATCAGTGTTGAAGGCTTCCAGCTCGCCTGCTTTGTCAAACCGCATAATCTCGCGGTCACTCAGGGCTGGTTTGGTAACAAGTTGTCCATTTTCGACCAATCGAGCAGGACGAGTGTATTCCTCTATCACATCTATCGGCGAGAAGGGAGCTTTATAATTAAAAGGGGGTTTTTTTTCTTTTGGCAACCCGCCAACATAACATTCAACGCGGCTCACTTTCATTTCCTCGTTGTACCGGCCGATAATAAAATTGCTCATACCCGGCGCCACACCGCAATCGGTAATGACGGTTACCTGCTTTTCTTTAGCCAGCTTGTCGAGTTGCAAAGCGTCTTCGGGGAAAAAGGAAATGTCAACAGTGTTTTTGCCCGAGCGGATCACGGCTTCCAGGGTTTTAAATCCCATAAAACCCGGAACGGCAGTCACAACCAGGTCAAATCCCTCGAGCAATGCAGGATAGGAATCGTAGTCCGAAAGATTAGTAGGGACTGTCCGGATCTTGTGATTCTTTTTGGTTAGCGCATCCAGGTTTGCCGAATTCAAATCGTGCGAAACCACTTCATGTTGTTCTGCCAGATCCAGCGCAATTGCCCGGCCTACCATTCCGGCGCCTAAAACCGCGATTTTCATTCTCGGAAATTTTTCGGGCAAAGGTAACGAATCCGGCACCGGCTGTCGGCCGAACAGGTTAGCGACATTGAAGGGTTGTGATCACATCGTTATCTCCATCACCCGGTTTGTCAGCCGGCTTTCTTCTGCCTTAAAGCACATGATATGACTTTCAATCGACGCGTCGATGGTTGAAGTGAGCAGGTTGGGGTTGTGTTGCGCAACAGCCTGGATCCAATCCGATACCATTCGCCAGTCGCCGCCACCATGACCTTCATTTTTATAGTGTGCTACTTCAGTTGTTTTTGTATGCCAGGTCTTTGTTTTATTGGTGCGAAAATCGAAGATCTTAAACTGGTTCATATCACCTTCGAGATAGCCCATGCTACCCATCACACGGGTGCGGCGGCCGCCAAATGGCGTGAAGGCTTCCATATTAAAGGTAGCGGTCACGCCATCATCAAAGAGGATATTGGTGGTGTAGTGATCGCACTGATCATTCTCCATTTTATAGACACAACGGCCGTAGTCGGTTGTCTTCAGGTATTGAAGAATAGCCGCGGGTTGTTTGCTTTTTTCTTTTGGCAGGTCAAAGACATAAGTGCGCTGCCGCTCGCGATGATAGATCTTCAGCGCAGAGTAGGGACATTTATACTCTACCGGGCAGCCATCTGTGCATCGCTCTTTGCTACCCTGGGGTGCATTCTCTTTGGTAAACCATTTCAGGTTGCCAAAAGCCTGTATCTTTTTTGAATCCTTACCCAGCATCCATTTTAGCACATCAAGATCATGGCAGGATTTGGCGAGTATGATCGGGGTCGTGGCTTTACTATCATGCCAGTTGCCCCGCACATAAGAATGGCTCATGTGTATATGGTCGATCGGTTCCAGGTGCTGCAGGCTGATCACTTCCCCGATCGTACCGCTTTGTATGAGTTCACGGAGCTTGATAAAATAAGGGGCATATCTCAAAACATGACATACGGCCACGATCCGTCCTGTTTTTTTGGCCAGGTCCAGGATCTCACGGCATTCCTTTTCAGTGGGTGCGATCGGTTTTTCGAGCAAGACATCATAACCCATCTTCAAAGCCGCTATGCACGGCTCATAATGCAGGAGATCAGGTGTGCTGATGATGACTGCATCCGCGAATTTGGGTTTGGAAAACACATCCTGCCAGTTGGCAAAACAATTTGACTTCGGGATATTGTGCTTGGCCGCATAGCGTTCACTACGTAAATGGTTAGGGTCAGCGACACCCAAAATCTTTAATTGCTCGGGATACTCGATGGCATAATCGCCGTATACATTGCCCCTGGCTCCTGCACCGATCGTGATCGCCGTTACAGGTTTGGATAATTGTTTGTAAAGAGGGTTGTCGGGAAGGATTAGTGGTTCACCCGTTTCATTTTTAGCCCAAAGCGAAAAAGGGAAAAACGTAGAGCCGATCCTGATACCAAATTGTTTCAATAGGTTCTTTCCGGTCGAAAGGGGGTTCATGTTCATATTGGATGCGATTTTTACCAGGCGGCTTGTTAAAGTTACCTGCTTTATTCAAACGTAATCCGTCGCTGTATATTTTGCCGGGTGTTCAATGTATTTAGCAATGGAAAAGCAGGCCAAACTTTCAGCCGTCCACATGGGTGCAAAAGTTTTAAGATAAACTTTAGTCGATAGCCGGAATATGCATGATCTCTTTCATAAATCGTCCCGATTCGGCTAATACCGTTTCCACATCCTTGGATTTTATGGCAGAACCGATCACATGATCACCGGCACCGGGCACAGGGTGTTCTCGTTTTAGACTGTCAGGTGTGCCTAACTGCCGGAACATCCGGGTCATGGCCGATACCTTTACCACTTTATCCTGGTGATCCTCGTCTTTGTAATAGTATAAAAGCAGTGTTGGCTGTTTGATCCTTTCAAAGACCGAAGCTTTCATGGAGGTTTCCAATAACTCTTCAAGTTCCACAGTCGATTCCATCCTGTAACGATGATACCAGTATTTCTTATAGATCGCCGTGGTATCTGATGAAGTATTGTATTTCCCTTTTACCAGCCTGGCGATCTGTAAGCCCCAGGGATTGTTTAAAACCCAGGCATTCGGGTCATTGATTGCGATATTTGGTGACAGTAGGATGAGGCCAGCTATTTCCGGGTACTCCGCCGCGAGTTTGAGCGCGAGGGTGCCGCCGGTAGAAGTGCCGATCAATATTACTTTATCGCCGAGTTGTTTACCGATGGCAAAAGCTTCTTTCGCAGAGTTCCAGAGTTTCTCTGCCGTTAAGTTGACCATAGGTTCGGTCGTTTCCAGGCCATGTTCCGCAAGTCTGGCCAGGTAAAGATTGCATCCGAATTGTTGGGCAAGCCTGGTATGAACCGGGTCACCTTCTTCCTGGCTGGCTGAAAATCCGTGGAGGTACACCAGGGACCATCCGGTTTTTTGTTTCAGCGAGTCATTTTGCCAGATGATCCTTGCTTCATTGTCTGGTTTTATGTTATAAGCAGATTCCTGCTTACGTATGTATTTTTCAAGTTCAGGGAGTGCTGCCGGAACCGGGGGAAGCTCATTTATAAAAACCGGCTTGTCAGGGTGGGGGCCGAGGAAGTAAATAACGATTAGTACTAAAACAGTGATGCCTAACCCTTTAAAGAATTTCATAGACATGATTTCCATAAAACTACGCTAAAACGCTGTTTTTCTTTCAACAATGCCTTAATTAATGCCCCATTCCTTTGCTGCCCCCGTATTAATGCCGTAACTTTGCCGCCCGGAAAAAATATATGGAAATAAGAAACATAGCAATCATTGCCCACGTTGACCACGGTAAAACTACCCTGGTAGATAAGATATTACATGCTACCAAGGTATTCAGGGAAAACCAGGATACCGGTGAGCTCATCATGGACAGCAATGACCTGGAGCGTGAAAGAGGTATCACCATTTTCAGTAAGAATGCTTCAGTGACTTACAAAGGTGTAAAGATTAACGTGATCGACACGCCGGGCCACGCCGACTTTGGAGGTGAAGTGGAAAGGGTTTTGAAAATGGCGGATGGGGTGTGCCTGCTGGTGGATGCCTTTGAAGGTCCTATGCCACAAACCCGGTTTGTATTGCAAAAAGCTTTACAACTCAACCTGAAGCCTATCGTCATCATTAATAAAGTAGATAAGCCCAATTGCCGCCCCGATGAAGTGCATGACGCGGTTTTTGAATTATTCTTCAACCTAGACGCTTCCGAGGAGCAGTTGGATTTCCCAACTTATTATGGGTCTGGAAAAAATGGCTGGTTCAATGATTCATTGGAACCGGTTGACAATATCAATCCTTTGCTGGATGGTATCTTAAAACATGTGCCACCACCAAAAGTGAATGAAGGTCCCCTGCAAATGCAGATCACTTCACTCGACTATTCATCTTTCCTCGGAAGGATAGCCATTGGTAAAGTGAGCCGTGGTACCATCTACGAAAACCAGCCGATTGCATTAATGCAGGCTAATGGCGTGATCAAAAAGATGCGTATAAAAGAGTTGTACGTGTTTGAAGGCATGGGCAAGAAGAAAGTGACTGAAGTTGTGGCCGGTGATCTTTGCGCTGTCGTCGGTATTGAAGATTTTAATATCGGTGATACGATCGCAGATGCTGAAACACCAGAAGCATTACCCGTTATCAGCGTGGATGAGCCAACGATGAACATGTTGTTCTCCGTGAACAACTCCCCGTTCTTTGGTAAGGATGGAAAGTTTGTGACCAGCCGTCACCTGCGTGACCGCCTGATGAAGGAAACTGAAAAGAACCTGGCCTTGAAAGTAATGGATAGCGAAGATGGCGACAGCCTGGTTGTATATGGTCGTGGCATCCTGCACCTGGGTGTATTGATCGAGACCATGCGTCGTGAAGGATATGAGTTGACCGTAGGACAGCCACAGGTGATAGTGAAAGAGATTGATGGTAAAAAATGCGAGCCATACGAAACCCTGGTGGTTGATGTGCCGCAGGAATTTGCCAGCAAGGTGATCGACTTGGTATCACGTCGTAAAGGCGAGATGCTGATCATGGAAACAAAAGGTGAAATGCAGCACCTGGAATTCGATATTCCGTCAAGAGGCCTGATCGGTTTGCGTACGCAAATGCTGACCGCAACAACAGGTGAAGCTGTGATGGCGCATCGCTTCAGCGAATACAAACCCTGGAAGGGTCCGATCCCCGGTCGCAACAATGGGGTGTTGATCTCAAAAAATACAGATAAAACAACTGGTTATTCGATAGATAAATTACAGGATCGCGGGACTTTCTTCGTGGATCCGGGCGAAGATGTATATGCCGGCCAGATCATCGCGGAAAATATTAAACCCGGCGACCTCGTGGTCAACGCGACCGAAGGAAAAAAACTCACCAACCACCGCGCAAGTGGTAGTGATGATGCTACGCGCATTGCACCGAAAACATTGATGACCCTCGAAGAGTGCATGGAATATATCCAGCAGGATGAGTGCATCGAAGTAACGCCCAATTTCATCCGCATGCGTAAAGTAATTTTGGATGAAAACGAGAGGCAGAAGCAGAGTAAGAAGATGAGTGCGGAAGCGGTGTAAGCAATGAAGCTGCGAGCTGTGAGCGATGAGCTTCGAGCGTTGAGAATTTCGATTGATAATATTTAAGCGTTCTATTTGGGCGCTTTTTTTATGCAGTTCCGATATTCGTTGTGTATATGGTTGTGTGATTGGAGTTAATTATTGATATCGAAATTCCTCTTTACCTAATTGCCGCACAAAACGTCCCGATGGAACGCGGGGTGTCCCAAATTTTAAAATTCTGATGTCTCCTCTGTGAGCAAGTTAGCAGAAAAGGGCACGATGATTTTTATCTTATTATGCCGAAAGAAGGAAGATTTGTATATTACTCTTCAATCTACAAATAAATAGCAGGTACGTCCACATAAAAAGTAAGTTTTCGCCTGCTAGCAATAAAAGACACCTACATGGCTGCCAGTAAAAGAATGTGTATTTTTTTGTTTCTTTTAGTAACAAAATTTGGATTTGCACAAGTGCTCTCACAACCATATGATTATCCCATCAAGCCGGGGTCAGAAAGCTGGCAGGCACTAAAAACCCATAAAGAAATGGTGCAGGTATGTCAGGTACCGGAAGAGATTTTGCAGCAACTTACAACACCGGCTTTATTGGAAACCTGTCTTTCCTATCCTTTGCTATTGGATATGTTTGCTTTTGATGATTTAAAGAAAGGGTTTGAGCAAACCCCTGGGGTTTAATGGTTATCAGTCATTTGGTTAAAAAACCAGACTTTGCTGATGTTCTGATTAAATATTACAAAAGCATTGACGTTGCCGGTGTTGATACTATGTCAATTTCTTCTATACGAGGTAAATTCTTAGTAAAATTGGAGCACTATTGAATTGTTTTTCTGAACAGACCATTTTATTAGTCAAATAAGGACCATCAACGACAAAGTGCTGCTCACATTGCTGATGGATAGACTAATCGTAAAAAATAGTTTATCAAACATATATGGATTAGTGGGAAAAACGACATTGGTTTATGCCATAGTCAGTATCGTGAATGCATTAGCTCCAGATGAATTATTGAAAAATGATAAACTTAATAAATATAAATCACAACTGCATTTAACAGCTATACCTGATATAAAGGATGTTATTTTGTTGACAGAAACGCTTATACCATGAAAACATTTTTTGCAACGAAAAAATTTTTGAGCCCGGCCATCCTGCTCTTCGCCTTATGGGCAGTATTTGCCTGCAACAAGCCTGATAGCGAAACTTCCGATGGCAAATGCGCCGAAAGCCCGCTGGCGGAGCTTTCCTGGCTGAAAAATTTAACAGACAATAACGGTTCTTACACAATTTATGAGAACGCATTTGTTTATTCTTATGTTTTCAAAGGCCGGCAGGTGATCTATTTGTGGAACAGTGCATCGTCCGACTCCCGGGAAGTGGTGTTTAATTGTGATGGCACTGAACTGATCCCGTTTAATTCGCCGGATGAGGCCTGGGATGAGTTTGAAAATAAAAGAACGGACGAGGTTTTACTCTGGCAAAAAACACCTGACCCCGCTGCCAGTATATGCGGCGTAAAAAACCCGTTGACTGGTTTACCCTGGCTAAGAAATTTAATTAACGGCAATGGTGCTTACAGGTTTCATAGGGGCGCACTGATCTACTCTTATCACTTTAAAGGTGAACAAGTGATCTATGTATGGAACAGGGCTGCATCTTACTCGCCGGAAGTTGTGTTTAATTGTGACGGCGCAGAGCTTATTCCATATCCATCGTGGCCGGAATTAGAAGAGTTTAAAAATGAAAGAACAGATGAAATTTTATTATGGGAAAAAGAATAAAGAACTATGAAGAAGTTATTTATCACCTGGCTAATCTGGCTACCTTTTTCTAATGCAGCCGCTCAATTTACCATCTATACTCCAAATGGTTCTACTGTTCCCAATGTCACAATAAACCCAGAAATGACACCTGCGGGGATTGCAGCGGCCAACGACTACGTTGATATTACATATCCTAATGCTACTAGGTTAGCGGATGCTTCTAACACCTATAATTGCCATGCTTACTCATTTTATTTGACTGAGGGTGGCAATACCAATGCTTGGATAAACGCTTTTTTACCAACCATTTATTGGGATGACGAAAGTTATACTGAAGTAGTTGAACCACGGTATTATTCAAAAGTGACCTATGCCGATGAGGGTCACTCAGCAATAGCAACAGGTACAGCTGACGAGTTCATCTCAAAATGGGGTACTCTCCCTTTAATGAGACACCATAAAGATTATGTTCCTGAAGAATACCTTCCCTCAGATTTCAAGTACTACAATCGGAATTTTTCCATTTCCGGCCCGAATGCCATTTGTGCTACTGTTTCTGATCCGTATATTATTCCCGCGCTGCCTCCGGGCACGAGCTGATATTACCAAGAGGAAAGATGTAAAGGAACTGTGGATAACAGACCGGTTGGGTAATGTCCGTTTTAAACAGAAATATAATGCCGGTCAAAAAAATGTCAGTATTAACATTTCTTCACTACCACCCGGCATTTATGCAGTGGTAGCTTCCCATGGTAAAAGCCAGGTTTCAGAGAAATTCATTAAGGAGTAACAAAAATTGAATTCCAATGACTGGGAACGCATATAGGCATTCCGGGTGATGCTACCTGTGAATCGAAAGTTTCCTTGTGACATCCCCCGCTTTAATTACATAGACGCCAGCTGGTAATTCAGGCAGGTCTATTTCATGAGCTGTTTGCCTCCGGTCAATAATCCGCTTCCACAATAATTTTCCTGACAGATCAAATAAATCTATTTCGTTTGTGGCGAGCGGCCCGGTAATGATAATTTTCCGGTTGGCCGGATTGGGATAGATCCGTACACGTTCCTGGATGGAGGGAATGTATATCTTTTGCACCGGCGAATAATTTACCTCGCCGTTTATGTCTGTCATCTTTAAGCGATAATAATTCATCCCAGGCACGGGACCGGGATCCGATGCATCATAAACTGTTTTCGACGCGATGGCAGGTTGTGCATGAATGGCTGTCCATGCCCGGCCGTCATTCGATCTTTCAACAACAAATCCATGCGCTGTTTCAGGTTGCGCGATCTGCCAGCGCAGCACAGCGGCCTCGTTTTTATATACCGCCGTGAATGAAATTAGTTCTACCGGTAATAACAAACCACAATAAGCGTTTTCCAGTATCAATGATTCGGTATAGGTATAATCGGAAAAGATCAATCCTGTTAATCCATTTCCCGCCGCCACGATCGCATTGCAACCGGCGTTACGCCCTATCTCTTGTCCCATGGCACCGCCGGTCACTGTATGTGAGATAGCCGGGGTGCTTCCCGAAAAATAAATAGCTCCCCCACTTCCGCCGCCACCTGCACCATAACAGCGGTTGGTATTGCCCTGGTCGTTTTCCAACCCACCGGCTCCGCCATTGGCTTCAACTTCCACCGGGCCAGTATAATTATCGACATCTAAAATGATGGTGCCGCCCGCACCGCCCCCGGATGCTCCGTCAGATTCGGCGCGGCAACCTGCCTGTCCATTGGCGCTAATCTTAAATCCGTTGCCAACAATATTACCGGCTTCAATAAATATGATACCGCCACCGTGGCCACCGCCGTACTGGTTTAAAAATGTAAAATTGGAATGCCCCGCACCGCCGCCACCACCGGGAAATATTTTCAAACCCCCATAGTTGCTTAACGCTTTGCCAGCCCTGCCGGGATTCGTAGCGGTACAGCCGGCCGAACTCGAGTTGCCACCGCCAATACCACCCGCAGTCAGGTTAGCACCACCGCCTGCTCCATTATTATGGTTATTACCACCGCCACCTCCATTTGCCGGAGCGCCCTTGCCGCCACTTATGGCAGCAGCCAGATCCGCCACCCCTTCGCCCTTAAAAGCTCCATTTTGAGGACTGAGGTTGTTCGCATTGTAGGCGAAGGCATTGGCCGCCGGTGGAAAAATATTACCACAGTCGCCTGAACTCAGCCTGTATTCTCCACCCCTGAACCCGGTTGAATCGGCATAGATAGGGGCATTCAAAATCAGGTCCTGTTCTACACTGATGGCCAGGATACCGCCTGTACCTGTCGAGTTGTTCCAGGAAGCTGCCTTCAAAGTATCGGTAACGGTAGCAGATAAATATTGCGGTATTTTCACCAGCTGAACTTTTTCAGTAGTTGTGTACTCGTTTAGCAACATAAAAATCAAGAACACAGAATCTCCTACCACGGTACAAACCCGGCCAATTTCATAGTTACCCGCATTGTTAAGGCTGGTTGTATCTCCGAAAGCCGATGATGCTGCGCTCGTATTAATGTCGGCGCCTTTCATTTGCACCAGCATCACCATATCATTGTAATTCAGGTTGCTGGGGTTGTCAACACGTATGCAGGCTTTGGCCGGGATCACCTCGTTTACCTTGTAATAGGTGTTTACCACCCCGCTGATCGGCGTTTGGGAAAACGAATAGAACGAAAGGCTGCACAGCAGGCACAGCAGCAGAAGAGAATGGTGTAGATTCCCAGGTGTATTGGATGTTGGCCGGGGCCTCATATACAGAAAAATACAAATAAATATTAAAATTTAAGAGAAAACCCCTACTGATTTTTCTGAGGTTTCAGGGCGCGAAATGGCTAATTATTGCACTGAAAGTCAACCGATGACCGAATTGCAAGAGCTAAAACAATTATATTGTTAGTAGCTTTGTAGCAAATTCCATCCGAGATGTGTAAGCGAATCCTGGTGTATACCCTGTTTTCTTTTATCCTGTTTTTTGCTGCGTTGCCGGCAGCGGAGGCCCAATGTTCGATGTGTACCAAAACTGCACAACAATTGGGTGAAGGACCTGCCAAAGGATTGAACGGTGCCATCGCTTATCTTGCTTTCATTCCGCTGGCGCTGATCGGTACAATTGGTTACCGGTGGTGGAAAAGTAATCGCGACACCTGGTAAACTACTCATAAAAAAGACCATCCACTACCGTTTTTCGCAGACTACACAAAGCTTTTGCAGCACTTACAGGAATCGACTAATTTTATAGAAGGCACTAAAGCCGCTGCTGTTTTGGGACCTTCATACCACACAAAATCCCTTCTTTTACTCTGTATCATACATTTTGCTTTTCTGCACGCTTTCACGCAGCCGGTTTCTTTTAATCATGTCAATACTTCACACGGCTTATCTGATAACAATGTTCTTTCCATTGCCATAGACCGGAGCGGTTTCCTTTGGATCGGTACCAATGATGGGCTGAATGTCTTTGATGGTTACCATGTCACCGTTTTTAAAAAAGATGCATATCCTGAACTCGCTTCTAATCATATCATTCACCTGACCTGCGATAAACGCAACCGGATCTGGCTGGGAACTTATGAGGGTGTGACCTGGGTAGACGAGAACCGCAACCTACACCGGGTGGTTTTGAACGATTCGGTTACAAAATTCGGCTGCAGGACAATCCTCGATACAAAAACCTATGGCCCGGTGTTGTACACCAGCCTGGGCCAGTATTTTTTCAACGAGAAAAGAAAAAAATGGGAGAGGCTCGACTGGATTCCGGAGACTTTGCAATACCGCCGCTTTCATGATGCTGAGCCATTCGACGAAGACAAAATGATCTATGCTACTGACAGCCTGGTGATGATCGTCGATTATGGTACCGGTAAGGTTGTTTATGAGCAGCCTTTTACCGCGGTATTTAGCCTATGTCGTTATAGTGAAACGGAACTGGCCATTGGATTGCAGCATGGACGCGTCCAAATCCTCGATTTGGAGACAAAACAAGTCAACCGCGAATACCATATCACCGGCGAATTAAATAAGAAACTTGTTAATGCTACCATTACCGAAGTAAGATCGGCTGCAAATGGAAGTATCCTGGTTTCAACCGATTTTGCAGGTTTGTCGATCATAGGAAAGGACGGCACAATTTCAAAATATACCCATGACCCGATCGATCCAAGCACGATCGGGGCTAATACAACCTGGCGTGTGCTAAGCGGCCGCAATGGCGATATCGTTGTGGGGACAACAATCGCGGGTGTGAGCATATTCAATATTTACAATAAACAGGCAGGACATGTCCGTATTTTTAGCAATGACCAGGGTGATTATTACGATACCTATGTTTCTGAAATGGATGAAGACCGCAATGGAGTGATCTGGATCGGTGCGTTGGAACGTCTGATACGCTGGGATAAAAAAAATAGTAAGACAAAATTCTATTACTATTATTCCCAACCCATCTGGACGGGTGGCCAGAATCTTGAAATTCGTGCGCTTTGCATTGACAAACAAAACAGGGTTTGGGTGAGTGCACTTGGAGATGGTATTGCTGTCCTTGATGAAGCGAAGGGACAGTTTAAAAAGATTCAGCGTGATAGTTCTCTCGGCCCTGCTGTTAGAAATGATTATGTTCTCGATCTGTTTACCGCTTCGGATGGAAAGATTTGGGTAGGTAATGGCAATGGTATCTATATAATCAACCCGGATAATTTTCGCATTGAGTCTTTTCGGGATCATCCTTTATTGAAAAAACTGGATGGTGTGCGGGTGAATTCGTTTATGGAAGACCGCAAAGGAAATATCTGGATGGCGACTTTCAACGGGCTGTATCGTTATAATGCAAAGAAAAACACGCTAGTCAACTTTACCGAGCGGGAGGGACTGGGCACCAGGTATTGTTTCAACCTTTTTGAAGATGATCGCGGTAATATTTATACCGGTACCTCGAAAGGTTTCAGCATCATCACCCCGGATAGTATTTATCATTACGACCGTAACAACGGATTGAGACATGATTATTGTGAGGGCATCACGCAGGATAGCCGTGGAAGGATATGGATCGCCAATACAAAATGTATCGCCAGGTTCGATCCTGCCAGGGGGATATTTCAATATTTCGATGAAAACTCCGGACTCTCTTCACAGGGTTTTAGGATGAATAGTTTTCTAAGAAGCAGTACGGGAGAAATGTTTTGGGGCAGCCGCAATGGCGTGAATTACTTTTATCCGGATCAACTGGTTCATCGCCCGGCTGATCTCAACGTTTATATCTACCAGGCCGAGAAAGAAGATTCTGTTTTTAACCTGGGTAAAAACAATTCTCTCACCCTCAGGTACCGTAACAGTGACCTGTTGTTACGATTTGCAGGTATCAATCTCAGGGGTTCGAAGAATATCCAATACCAATACAAACTCGACAGGTATGATAAAGATTGGCAGACCGGTGTTGATCTGAGACACGCCCGTTATTCGTCATTGCCGGCGGGTGATTATGAGTTTAAAGTAAAAGCCAGCCTTGATGGACGCACCTGGATAAACGCGTTGAATAC
>JAEZRB010000122.1 GCA_023412975.1 Bacteroidota bacterium
GCGCCACACATACCAACACGTGATCACAAGTTCTTTTACGGTTGGACTCGGAGGTTCTGCCGGTCTGGAATCTCCCATCGTATCGACGGGTTCCGCTATCGGTTCCAATATTGCCCGCATTAGTGACCTCGATTACCGGGAGCGAACTCTGCTGATCGGGTGTGGTGCCGCTGCCGGTATTGCTGCAGTATTTAATGCGCCTATCGCTGGCGTCATCTTTGCCATCGAGGTGTTACTTACTGAAACTATTGTGGTAAGTTATTTTATCCCTCTGATAATTTCATCAGTAGTAGGTGCATTGTGTTCACGCATCATCCTGCAGGAATCATTTCTATTCAATTTTATCCTGCAGGAAAATTTTAACTACCGCAATGTCCCCTTGTATATACTTTTAGGTGTAATGGCAGGCTTTACTGCCTTGTACTATGCGCGGGTATTTAAAAGGTCTGAGAAAAAGATCCATGGCTGGAAATTAAACCCATATACCAAGGCAATAATTGGTGGCTTGTTTCTCGTCAGCTTATACTTTTTTTTCCCACCGCTTTTTGGTGAGGGTTATGATGTTGTGAAGCAGGTGGCAGGTGGAAATCCGGGATTGTTAAATGATAACAATATCATGCTGAGTTTCCTGGATGAAAACTGGTCCCTGGTAATATTTGCCGGTCTGATCGTTTTGCTGAAACCCATTGCTGCAGCTATTACCATTGGTAGCGGTGGTAACGGTGGAAACTTTGCACCTTCACTTTTCGCGGGCGCATTTCTTGGATATTTTTTATCCAAACTTATCAATATTACCGGCTGGTTAAAAATGCCGGAAGGCAACTTCAGCCTGGTTGGCATGGCCGGGGTACTAAGTGGCGTAATGTACTGTCCCTTGTCAGCCATTTTTTTAATCGCTGAGATCACTAACGGGTATGAACTATTTATCCCGCTCATGCTGGTTTCATCCATTTCCTTTTTTATAGTTAAAAGCTATGAGCCATTTTCAATGGAAACCAAACAGCTGGCACTGGAAGGACAAATATTCACTCATCGGAAAGAAAAAAATATTCTAACAACCATGAGACTTGAAGAGCTGCTGCAAGACCAGCTTGAAATCATTCCTATCGATAACAAACTGCGTGACCTGGTAGAAATAATCAAGAAAAGTAAAAAAAATGTCTTCGCTGTCAAAAACGCCAGCGGTCATTTTGCCGGGATCATCGAAATCAATGATATCAAACATTATTTATTTCAACCGGAACTATTTGACAGTTTATCGATCGAAGCTTTACTTAAAAAACCAGCCGCAACTATAAACATCAATCAAAAAATGCACGAAGTAATGGATAAGTTCGATACTACCCAGAGCTGGCATTTACCCGTTCTTGATAATGATCGGAAATTTGTCGGCTTTATTTCAAAAACTAAACTTTTTAATAAGTATCGTGAAGTGCTCGCTTCACATGGCGACCTCTATGAATAATCAGGCCTCTGTCTCTGCAATTGCCTGCACTTTGTAGCGATATGCCTTATTGATCAGTTTTGGCAAGTCTCCAATACTCTCAGAATAGACCTTTACAAAGGCCGCACCGAAGTATAAAATAAACGAAGAATAGAAAACAAACAGAAGGATTAAAACAATAGAGCCAGATGCACCATAGATTGTAGTGAGATTACTATTGCCCATTAAAATGGACAAAATTTCTTTCCCTATCGAAAATAACAGACCAGTGAGTACGCCTCCCGCCGTTGCGACCCGCCAGGATGGACGACCATCTGCCAGGTATCGAAATAACACGACAAACCAGGCTGTAACGATTACCGCACTTACGATCTCATTTAAGACTCCGGAAAAATATTTTCCTATGTTGGACCATTGCTCTTCCATATAATTACCGGCAATCAGCTCAAAACTATCCAACAGGATTCCCGCCAGGAACAAAATACCAGCTACCAGGATCACACCCAGCGAACGAGCCCTTAACCTCAAATTGAATAAAAAACCAGGCCTTTCCTTAACGCCGATTTTCCAGATATCATTCAGTGAATTTTTTATAACGCCAAAAAGTGTGGTAGCAACAAAGACCAGGAATAAAAATCCACCGGCGGCAATCCACCACCTGCTGGCCAGCTGGTAAAAGCCACGCGCTGTCCGCAAAACCTGCTCCGCACCATCCTTTCCAAATGTACTTGTAATCAACTCCATCATCTCGCGGCCTAAAAGCCTCTTGTTAAGAAACAGGCTGAACAATTGGAATAATATCAACAGGATCGGAGGCAGTGCAAAAGTGGTAAAGAACGCGGTGGCGCCCGACATCCGGAGCGGATTGTTCTTCTTCAATTCGACAAAGCTCATTTTGAGCATTGTCCAAAGATTCTGATAGGAACGCTTGCCATGATTACCGGCGTTTTTTCCCATATTACTGTTTTTGATCCTGGTTTAAAATTAAGCCATCCCTCATTAACACCTTTTCTTACTATTCTTTACTAACTTTCTTTAATGAATGTCAAACTGAAACCGGAGAAGTACCTGAGGTATTTATACCTACCAAACCTTTTTGGCACCCAGCGTACCAAGGAGATTTTGTCCGTCAATCCCACTGTCATTCCACAGAGGGAGGAAGCAAAAGACGTAATGATCTACGCGTTTGACTATGATGGAACGACACTTGAAGAAAGACGTTTATCAAAAATAGATGACAGCTTTACCTACAAATCCAGCAAACGGATTAGCTGGATCAATATCGACGGTCTTCGAAAAGCTGATGTCGAAGCATTTTGCAGCCACTTTGAAATTCACCCGCTACTGATCGAAGATATTCTAAGCGTTAATCAAAGACCGAAGATGGACGAGGTGGATGGTGTCATGTTCTGCCTTTTGAATATGCTTTATTATAACGACACCAAGCAAACGGTTGAACAGGAGCAGATCAGCATTGTCCTGGGTCGCGATTTTGTCGTTACATTCCAGGAAGATGCCACCCGCGATGTTTTCAATCCCCTGCGGGAGCGTTTAAAAATGGCTACCAGCAAAGCCCGACAACGGAGCGCTGATTATCTCTGCTATTCTATGCTTGATATGATCGTAGACAATTACTTCCTCGTGATGGAAAAACTGGGCGACAGGATCGAAGCACTCGAGGAAGAAGTAATTCGCAACAGCAATAAAAGATCGCTTGCAAAGATAAACCAGCTGCGAAAGGAGCTCATTGTGTTAAAGCGTAATACTGTTCCTGTCCGCGACCTGGTGAGTGGTATTTTACGCAGTGAAAGTGACCTGTTGGATGATCGCAACACCAAGTACTATAAAGATATTTACGATCATATCATTCAGGCTATTGACCTGACGGAAAACTATCGTGACATCATGGTGAGTATGCAGGATCTCTACATCAATAATGTAAACCTGAAAATGAACGAAGTGATGAAAGTGATGGCGATTGTGACCTGCCTGCTGGCGCCGGCAACCGTCATTGGTGGAATCTTCGGGATGAACTTTGACACCGTTCCATACCTCCACAATCAATATGGATTCTGGATCGCCGTGTCGATCATGTTCATCATCCCCATCTGGATGATCTATGCCTTTAAAAAACGAGGATGGTTTTGATATCCAGCAAAATGTGGGTCGTTTCAAACGACTACTGTGAACTATCGCTGCAACGGCTTTTTATATACCGGCACGGTACTACAGGGTTCACCGTACATTATACTTTTGACCACGGGTCTCAGCAACCTGGTTAGCTCCATGTACACATAGTCACCAATGGGAATATCACCGCAACCCTTTATTACGACCCGCTTATCTTCAAATGATTTGATATCCAGTTTAGAAATATTTTTAAGAAACACCTGCTTTTGCAGTTCATGCTCGTCACCCATCACAATCTCCCGGGCTACCGGCTGAAGATTAGATGTCACCAGCATATACGCCCATACGGGGATGATGGCATCCGCAGAACAGGTGAGCGCTACATTTTTGTCGCGGTATTGTTCCCAATCCAGGCTTTTCAGTGACTCCCGAAAATCCTTTTCTTTTAGGATCAGGCCCATAAACAAATAGTTTTTCAGGTCAAAGACAACTGTCTCGCCATTAGGAATAAAAGTCGCCGGATCTATCGTTATGATCCCGCTTTCCGCCACCTTATTGATTATCGGTTCACTCATGCTTGATTTTGAGAGTATAAATATAATAACACAGATGCTTGCCTGTTGTTTGATAAAAAAAGTCCCGCCGTGAAAGGCAGGACTGGCAGTTAGTATTAATTGACTTTAGATTAATATAATTTACTCCGGTTGTCTTTGATTGTAGCAGCTTCTATCAGCACCTGCTGCGGATAAGCACCCCTCATTTTCGCCTCCTGGTACCTGGATTTGCGTTGCTCTGCCACATTTGCATCAGCAACAGCGGTTGCAGTTACATTGTTGACCCTCACTACGTACACGCCGCTATTAGCAGGAATAGCCTGTGATACTACTTTACCTTTATTAGCCGGGTTGAATGCCGCTCCGATCACTTTAGGCTCTGCTGTTACGATGTTCGATTGCGAACCCGTCATACGAAGGCTATCCACATTCTCAATTGTTTTTCCTCCCAAAGCAGCCGATGCCGCTTCAAGCGTTGTAATAGTTCCAAGATTCTTCGAGATCTGCTCTGCTTTTTTCTGATTACGCAGGATAGGCTCTACCAGTATCCGGGCCCGCTCAACACTTTGTGTTCCTTTTTTATTAACCTCGGTTACCATGGCTACGACATAATTCTCGCCGACCCTTTCAGGTTGCAATACGTCGCCGAGATCAGCGTCGTAAATGCTTCTTACAAAAGCCCGGGAAGCACCAAGACCCATGATCTGGAAATCGTTTGGCTTGATATCCTGTGCGAATGATTTATTGATTCCTTTGTCTTTAAGCTTCTCAGCATTTTCATCAAATGCTTTTCTTGACTGGCTGTTGCCGGCAAATAAAGTCGCCTCATTGCTTGCGTTAGCATCGGTCTCCTGGCTGGCATCAATGGGCTGTGTGACATAAGCGATCTTGTACGCCGGTGAATTTCCTTTTTGCGATAAGATCTCGATATAGTGGTATCCAAAATCTGTTTTAACCACTCCTTTTGTACCAGTGGGATTACCAAAAATAAAATCATTGAACTCCGGTACCATGTTGCCGGCGGTTACATCCTCATATACACCGCCTCTATCCTTGCTACCGGGGTCATCCGATAATTTAGCAGCCACTGTATCAAATATGGACCCGTTCCGAATCGCGGTTTGGATGCTATCGATCAGGTTTTTTGCTGTTGCGGAGTCGCGTGTAGGAAACATTTGACCTGTCTGGGGATCGCGTTGTGAGGTGGCCACCAGGATGTGGCGGATCTTCACTGTATCAGGCTGTGTTCTTGCAGCAACCACTTTGGCCATGGTGAAAGTTCCACCATCCAGGTAGGGACCGTAAACCTGGCCAACAGGTGTTTTGAATATCGAATCCTTTTGTGGCACTTGTATGTGCTTGCCATTTATATAGCTATCATAATAGGTTGTTACACCCTGGCTTTCGAGGTATTGTTTTACATCACTAACAGAGTCCAGTCCTGGTTTCAGAGTGAGCAGCCTTTCTCTTGCGGCAGCAGTATCTTCTGCAGTGGGTAACGCACTAAACGCTACATATGAAATGCTGCGGGATTCTTCCTGCTTATAGTCGTCTTTGTGCTTATTGATATAATCTGCAATCTCTTTATCTGTTACTTTCACTGCGCTGTCGGGAACGGCTGAATAAAATTCACGTACCAACGAAATACTGGCCAGCTGGCTGGCGTCGGCATTTTGCTTTTCAATAAACCATCTTGGAAAATTGCTGCTGTTGGTGAGCATAGAATTATATTTCTCTGTCAAACGCATCAACTCCAGCTGTGCTACATATTCATTGAACTGTTGTTTTTGTTCTTCAGGCACCTGCTTGCTTTTCAGCATCTGGTCGATTTGCTGTTTTGCCTGCTGCGCATTAAAGATACCGGTTTGCGGATCGGTGAACTGTTGCTTCAGATCCTGAGGTGCATTCTCACCATAGAGAACATCACCCATCTCTTTTTTACCAATTTGCATACCGAGCTTATCAAGTTCAGTCAACATCACCACGCGGGCTGTTTCCTGGCGCCAGGCATTCTCGATAGCCATTTGACGGGTAGCTGCACCACTTGGGTAACCTTGTTGCTCCATCATAGCTTCCTGGCGGTCAATTGACCTGTCAAACTCGGCGGCACTTATGCTTGCACCATTGATGGAGCCTACGGATGTAACCCTGCCCCCCGAAAACAAACTTCCTCCGTTTTCAAAAGCAAGCATGACCACAAATGTGAGAAGGGCAATAGCAATCACAACGGCCATCAATTTTGCATACTTCTCCTGGATACTCTGAATAACTGACATATTAATATGTAAGATTTAAAAGGGAGGCAAAAATAGGGTAATTAAAAGGAAACCCCAACCCCCTGAGAGCGGTAAATTAACCTGTTATCGGGCCTTAGGGCCCAAAACCACTGTTTTGCATATTTCGCCTCGTAGTGACGCCAATGATAATTCAGCACACGGTCATAGGGCTGTTGTATTGCCTTAATTTTTAATTGATTAGCGCCCCACTCTCAGTGATTTTACTTCTTTTTGGGATGAACCAGCTTCATTTCCTTAATCAAATGGCCGGCACCGGCATATTTATCGACAATAAATAGTACATAACGGATGTCGACCATGATATTACGGCAAATGGACGGGTCGTAATTGATATCGCTCATGGTACCTTCCCAAACCCGGTCGAAATTGAGTCCTACGAGATTCCCGTATGCATCGAGGGCCGGGCTGCCCGAATTACCCCCAGTAGTATGATTAGCTGCAATAAAGCACACCGTCATCTTTCCTTTTTGCCCATACGGACCGAAGTCTTTCTTCTCATAAAGTTCTCTAAGCTTTTCGGGTACATCAAACTCGTAGTCACCCGGTTTATATTTTTCCATGATCGCATCCATATAGGTGTAAAAACCGTT
>JAEZRB010000167.1 GCA_023412975.1 Bacteroidota bacterium
TTGTGTGCACTTCGTAACCTCTGTGACCAAATAGGACACGGAGTACAAGGAGGAAACACGAAGAACACGAAGCCATAAAAACTCCTTCGTGTATTGTGTGCACTTCGTGACCTCTGTGACCAAATAGGACACGGAGTTCACGGAGGAAACACGAAGAACACGAAGCCATAAAAACTCCTTCGTGCTCTTTGTGTGCACTTCGTGACCTCTGTGACCAAATAGGACACGAATACACGGAGGAATCACGAAGAACACGAAGCCATAAAAACTCCTTCGTGCTCTTTGTGTGCACTTCGTGACCTCTGTGACCAAACAGGACATGAAGAACACGGAGATTACTTACAAAACGAAATCCTTCCCAATACTTACATTGGAACGAGCAGATTAAGAAATAAAAAATTGAAAACTACTTGACCGAGATCTTCGCGCCGGGTTTCTCGACACGACCGATCCCAATAAAACGCTTGAGATAATAGGGATCAAACATATCGCTTACCGTTACACCCTGAGATGTAGAGGCGTGTGCGAACTTATTATTCTGCAAGTATATGCCCACATGTGAAATCCCGCCCGTGGTATTAAAAAATACCAGGTCACCGGGTTTTACTTCTGTAGCGGAAATAATACGGGAACTTCTGTATTGATCCCTGGCTGTCCGGGGAAGGTTAACTGCAAAGGCTGAAAGATAAACGGCCTGAACAAATGCCGAGCAGTCAATACCACTTTTGGTGCTGCCACCATAACGATAGCGGGTACCATACCATTCATCCACATGCTCAAGCAACACATTGTCCTGCAACAACTCTACTTCAGTATTTAATAAAATCGCGTATTTCAGCTGAAGTTCAGATGCTTTTTCAACGGACGATGTTCGGGAAAGAAAATTATTCGCTGAACCTGATTGCTTGCCGGATATGGTCTTGGTGGATGCTACACGGACCGTATTAAAGGTAGCAGCTGGTTCGACAGCGATATCATCGAGGAATTTCACCTTATTATTGTCGTTATTGTCAGTCGCAGAAACTGTTTTCGTCACCTCGCGAGAGGGAGCAGTATGCCTGACGAGGCTGGTATTCATGGGTTTCATGCTAGAGCAGCTTGCCATGGTAGCGACAACTGCTATAGCCGGAACGATCTTTTTAAACATTGGCACTCTCTTAATTTTTCGCAAGGTTCAAAAATCCTGCCTGACTGACAGGCGGGCAAAAATATAACTAAAAATAGGTAAAATCTGATTTTCCCTAACGCTTTTTCACATTCAAAATTGTATAAATCACCGATTTGCCTGATAATGTACGATTATTTCTGAATACCTGGCACTTTTTATCTGTCAAATGAAATATTTGTATAATTTAAAGTCAAGATGCGATCGCTTCTCCACATCCTTGCTTTGTATGTATTATTTGCTTCCTGCAACATATCAACTGCCAGTACTACAAAAGATCGTACTGCACCTGTATCTGGGTTGCCCCCGGTAGGTGAAAGGAATAATGCGGACAGTATCCCACTGCAGGTTTCAGCCTTCCCAAAGAAAGAATATAACGCTATTGTTTATGATACCGTTGAAGTGTTGAAAGCCGCGCCCGGTACAAAATCGGTGTTGTTCAACAGCATGGGCACTCGTCTGTATGCCATGAACCTGGAAGGTATGAGTATATACGAGTTTGATCAGCCAACACGTAAGATTACGAGAGAGTTTAAATTCACGCCTACAGCCGCCACCGGCTGGGATTATGAAAAAGATGAGCCCATCCCCTCTTTCGAGGAAAAACCGGTGGAAGCCTGCCTGAGTCATGATGACAGAATATTGTGGGTGTCGCTCCATAACGCGGCGGGAATTGTACCGATCAGGGTGGATACGATCCAGGCAAATCTGAGTGTACCCGCCAGGAAACATGATAAGAAAGTCACAGTATCCTACCCAGATAGTTCAGCAGTTGATTCGTTTTACATTCCTATCATCAAAACCGGGAAGACGCCCAAGATCGTTTCCCGCACCAGCGATAGCAGGCATTTACTGGTAAGCAACTGGCATTCTTACAATGTGAGTGTTTTGGAAACAAATCTTTCAGAATATCCGTTTGCAAAATCTATAGCCCGCGTTGCGGTCCCTTCTATTCCGCGTGGGATTGCTGTTGATGATAAAAATAACCGGTCCTTCGTGGCGATCATGGGCGGATCGAGTATTGATGTCATCAATAATTCTGTATGGATGAAAGAGAAAACTATTGAAGTGGCATCTAATCCCAGGCACATTGTGATGGATACTGCCAATCATATATTTGTTTCCTACAACCGGCTGGGACGAATTGCCTGCCTGGATGCCAACACAGGTAAAACATTGTTCAGCACCAAAACAGCTGCGCAGCCCAGGACGATCATGCTGTCAAAAAATCAAAAGTTCTTATTTGTCACCTGTTATAGTAGCGATACCGTACAGGTTTTCAAGATAAAGGACCAAAGCTTTGAAAAAGTAGTCTCGCTCCCCTGCAAAGGTCACCCGGTCGGTGTGGACATATTTGAAAACGATGACCGGCTGGAAGCCTGGGTATGCAGTTACAACCGCGGTGCGATCAGCATCTTTAGTTTCAACAAAAAATAGTACTCCACATACCCTGTCAACAAGATGTAGAAAATTCAAAACTCATTTTCCCTAAAGAAACCGGAAATTTGCTACATGATTGGTTTTGTATTCTACCACCAGGCAAAAAGACAGAAAGATATTGTAGCTTCCGCTTTTGAGTCCCTGAATTTTCATTTTTGATATTGTGCCATGAAGTTCTCACATTTACACGTCCACACCCAGTTTTCCCTGCTCGACGGCGCTGCATCGATACAAAATCTATATAAGAAAGCAATAAAGGATGGCATGCCTGCGCTGGCGATCAGCGACCATGGCAATATGTTTGGCGCTTTTGAATTTGTTGCGGAAGCCTATAAGCATAAAGATGAAAATGGCAAATTGAAAGTAAAGCCAGTGGTAGGTTGTGAATTTTATATCACTGTCAACCGCCATCAAAAAACGTTTACTAAAGAGCAAAAGGATGTTCGCCATCACCAGATCCTGCTGGCTAAGAATGACCTGGGCTATCGCAACCTCGTAAAACTTACGTCACTCGGATTTATCGAGGGTATGTACAGCAAATATCCCCGTATCGATAAGGAACTCATCCTGCAATATCATGAAGGCCTGATCGCAACAACCTGTTGCCTGGGAGCTTCGGTACCACAGGCTATTTTGAGAAAAGGAGAAGAAGAAGGTGAGAACGAATTCAAGTGGTGGCTGAATATTTTCCAGGAAGATTTTTACGTGGAATTACAAAGGCATGGGATGCCCGAACAGGACCAGGTGAATGAGATATTATTAAAGTTTGCGAAGAAGTACAATGTAAAAGTGATCGCGAGCAATGATTCGCACTACGTAGAACAAAGCGACTTCAACGCACACGATATTTTACTTTGTATCAATACAGGCGAAAAGATCACCACACCCGCCCTTCGCGATTTTGCAGATGATGATATCAATATCAAAGGCAAAAGGTTTGCATTTCCCAACGACCAGTTCTATTTCAAGACCACGGAAGAAATGACCCGTGTGTTTCATGATATTCCACAGGCGATCGACAACACCAACGAGATCGTAGATAAAATTGATATCCTTAACCTGAAGAGGGATATTCTTCTTCCTTTTTTCCAGGTGCCAAAAGAATTTTCGACGCAGGATGAATACCTCGAACATATTACCTGGGAAGGCGCGAAAAAACGTTATGCAGAGATCACACCCGAAATCGACGAACGCATACGGTTCGAATTGTTCACGATAAAGACCATGGGTTTTGCAGGTTACTTCCTGATCGTAAGCGATTTCATTAAAGCTGGCCGTGAGATCGGTGTATTTATCGGCCCGGGGCGGGGTTCGGCCGCGGGTTCCGTAGTGGCGTATTGTACCGGCATTACCAATATCGATCCGATCAAGTACAACCTGCTGTTTGAGCGTTTTCTCAATCCTGATCGTAAATCCATGCCTGATATTGATACGGATTTTGATGATGAGGGCCGGCAAAAAGTGATCGATTATGTGGTTGATAAATATGGTAAAAACCAGGTAGCGCAGATCATCACCTATGGCACGATGGCCGCCAAGTCGAGTATCAAAGATGTGGCAAGAGTAATGGACCTGCCACTGCCTGAATCGAATGCACTCGCCAAACTGGTACCGGAGCGACCCGGTGTAGAATTAAAAAGGGTATTACACGCTCCTTTGAAATCGAAGGACGGCGAAAAATCACTAGAAGAAAAAGAAGGATTCAGCGGCGATGATCTTGAAAATGTAAAAAAGATCCGCGATATCTATAACCAGGAAGATACCCTGCTGAGTAAAGTATTGCATGAAGCAGAGAGACTGGAAGGTTCGGTGCGGAATACGGGTATCCATGCCGCGGGGATCATCATTGCACCTAAAGACCTGACCGAACTGATCCCGGTGGCCGTAGCAAAAGATTCACCACTTTGGGTAACCCAGATAGAAGGAAATGTGATCGAAGAGGCTGGTGTTATCAAGATGGACTTCCTGGGTTTGAAAACGCTGACGATCATTAAAAACGCGTTAGTGCTTATTAAACAGAATCATGGTATCGATATCGATATTGATAATATCCCGCTGGATGATCGGAAGACATTCGAACTTTACCAGCAGGCTGCAACGGTGGGCACTTTCCAGTTTGAAAGCGCCGGTATGCAAAAGTACCTGCGGGAGCTGAAGCCGGATAAATTCGGTGACCTGATCGCGATGAATGCATTGTATCGTCCGGGTCCCATGGCCTATATCCCCAACTACGTAGACCGTAAACATGGTCGGGAACCGATCACATACGACCTGCCTGAAATGCGGGAATACCTGGAAGAGACATACGGTATCACAGTCTACCAGGAGCAGGTGATGCTGCTTGCGCAAAAACTGGCTGGCTTTAGTAAAGGTGACGCTGATGTACTACGCAAAGCCATGGGGAAAAAGCAAAAAGCGGTGCTGGATAAAATGAAGGCGCAGTTTATCGAAGGCGCCACGGCGAGGTCGTTGCCTGCCGAAACCCTCGAAAAGATCTGGTCCGACTGGGAAGCATTTGCCCAGTATGCCTTCAATAAATCGCATTCCACCTGCTATGCCTTTGTGGCTTATCAAACTGCTTATTTAAAAGCGCATTATCCCGCCGAATACATGGCTGCGGTACTTAACAACGCCGGTAGTATTGATAAGATCACTTTCTTCATGGAAGAGTGTAAGCGGATGGGACTAAAAGTACTCGGACCCGATATCAACGAATCCCTGAAAGGCTTCGCCGTGAATAAGGCCGGCGAGATCCGGTTTGGCCTGGGTGGTCTCAAGGGTGTAGGTGAGGCAGCCGTTGAGAGCATTATAGCCGAGCGAAAAAAAGCTGGGTCGTATAGCGATATTTTTAATTTCATCAAAAGGATCAACCAGCGTACGGTAAATAAAAAGACCCTGGAAAGCCTGGCTTACGCGGGCGGTTTCGATTGTTTTACACAACATCATCGCGCCCAATATTTCTTTGTGCAGGATGGTGAGACTGCCAACGGACTTGAGAGGATAATCAAATATGGACAAATCATCTCCTCCCAAAATGCCAATACGGCTAATACTCTTTTTGGAGACCTTCCCGTTAGTATGGAAATACCCCCTCCCCGTCTGCCTGACTGCCCTCCCTGGCCCCTGGTTACACAGCTGGAGAATGAAAAAGAAGTCACCGGGATGTTCCTGAGCGGGCACCCGTTGGATCATTACCGGTTTGAGATGAAACACTATGGCATCACCAGTATTGCCGATTTCAATGAGTTTCGCGAATCGATCAAGCTGCAATCGAACCCGGGAAGAATGTTCCGACTCATCGCGCTGGTTACCGGCGCGCAACACAGGGTCGCCCAAAAATCGGGTAATAAGTACGGAAGCTATATTGTCGAGGATTTCTCGGGAAAGACCGAATTTGTACTGTTTAGCGAGGATTATTTGAGGCTATCTCCTTACCTGCAACCGGGCGCTTCTGTTTGCATCACCGGCTATTTCAAACAACGCTACAACCAGTCTGAATTCGAATTCAAAGTACAGCAGGTGGTTCTGGCCGAGACCCTCAAAAAACTCCTGACCAGGCAGGTCAGTGTTCAAATTCATCCGCGTGATATCGATGCGGATATGATCGGATTTATCGAAAAGAATATCAGGAATTTCCCCGGCAATACGTCTTTAAGATTAATTGTAAATGACCCCAAAAAAGATTTAAAAATCAGCATGTTAACGACCGGGCGAGGAATAGAAATGAACGAAGAACTGATTCATTTCCTGGAGGAAAAACAGGATGTGGATGTGGCGGTGCTCACCAATTCTTAAAGCTTTTAACACTTGATCAAAAGACCAGTAATAAAGGCAGAAGAGTGTAGGCGTAGGGTCCAATAAATGACAAGTTTTACACAACTTTATGCCATACCTGCCTGTTAATAGATACGGACTTAAATTTGCACCCCCCGGGACTATAGACCGAAATCTAAAAACTTAAAATACATAAAATGGCAAAAGAATTCAATGATGCAAACTTCCAGACTGATGTGCTGGCTTCGGATAAACTGACCGTAGTTGACTTTTGGGCAGAATGGTGCGGACCCTGCCGTGCGATCGGACCCGTGATCGAAGAACTTTCTAAGGAATATGATGGTAAAGTAAACGTAGGTAAAGTTAACGTTGACAACAACCCGCAGGTTTCCATGAATTATGGTATTACCTCCATTCCGGCTATCCTTTTCATTAAAGGGGGCCAGGTGGTTGACAAACTGGTTGGTGCGCAGCCCAAAGGCAATTTTGTAAAAAAGATCGAAGCTCACCTGTAAGCTTCTCCATTCGTATAAAAAGAAAAGCTGTTCCGAATGGGACAGCTTTTTTATTTAAGTATTACGAGAATCTTCAGCGAACCGGAACCGCGTTCCATTATCAGGACTTCTTCTTTATCATCAACACTGCAGGAACAGGTCTTTGCTTTTTATCAGAAGGAAGTACTGTCTCCTTTCCGTTCACCAGCATACAACTGCTTCCCCCGCCATCAAGGTTCAAAGCCTCGACGGCGCCAAGCTGTATGAAGATTTCAGCCAACTGTGTCAGGCTGGCGCCCTCTGCAACACCCGGGTTACGTCCTTCAAGCATTAATATAATAAGCTTATTGTCGTTTGTATACCCAATCGCGGTTCGTGGATGTTTGTCGTTTATAGCTTTCCCATAAAATTTTCTTTCCTCCTCGTTCGTCACTTTTACCTTACCATCCTGTACCAGCACGGGGCCACCACCCACTGCTGTCTGCATCTTCCATTTTTTGGCACCGAATTCCTTTACTCCAGATGAACGATAATAATTATTGGAATCCCTGACGGCTGACTGTGGCGTCTGCAGGGCTAATGGGAATTTTTTAGTGGAATCGGTATATAGCCAGCTCACATCCGCTTTTCTCTTCTTGGAAATACCGATCGCGCTGCCAAGTGGATGCAGATAAGTCAGCGTGTCTTTACCACGCCCTGCTATCGAATGGATATTATAACTCACCAACCGGCCATCCCTGATCACCAGGTTGAGGTCTTGGTTGGTGGCAAAGGAGAAAAAAGTAGTGTTTACGACCACCAGCGGGTTGCCGTTCTTTTCATAAAATTCTTGTGGAGTCAACCGGCGTTGCAGTGTCGTATCCGTTGTAAATTCAAGTTGCCGGTCACGAAGATCTGCTTCGAGGTACCAGGCAATACTGGGTTTGCCGTCTAACGCAGTATTTGATTTGTAAATATGTACAGATGCGGGCAGATCGCCGAAAGCTGAATCCATATTGACCCATTGAAGCTGCGCGCTGGCAGTGATATAAGATAGTAATAATGATAAGAGAGTAAGGGCCTTGAACATGATAGTTAGTTTAAACCTCCAAATCACGTCAGCCAGGGCTGCGCATTTATAATTAGTGGAGTTTATGTATTGAATTATTTTTCCTTCTTTGTACGATCGATCACATCGAGAAGCCCGTCGGTTGGGTTGTCGAGTGTAAGCTCCCAGAACATTATACCCTTAAGGCCTCTTCGTTTTGCATAACGGGTTTTTTCCGCCACTGAGCGGGGGTCATCGAAAGTGGCAAAAGTCTTTGTAGCTGCATTATAAGCATGGGTCGCTTTGGAGATCGTATCGAGGTAAAAAGTATAACCCTGGTCAGTACTTAGTCTTTCACCGAACACACGGTAAGGAACAGAGCTCTTGAATTTACCCGCCTGGTATAGCCCGTTGTTAGTATCCTCAACATTCTCCCAGGTGCGTGCATAAAAGGCGGCACCAATCACCACTTTACTTAGCGGGACACCGATTGAATCCAGCCAGCTGATCGCATGATCGGCCGACACTGCCTGCTGTGGATTGGGGTATAAAGCGGTGTGATGGCCTGTTACTGTACTATAGCCATTGATCAGGTCATAACTCATCAGGTTCACATAGTCTACTTCCGCCATCACTTCTTTCCACTCGATGGACTCCTCAAGAAATTTAAGAAATCCACCCGCGGCAAAAGTCAGTTCATGTTGCTTGCCGAGGCTTTTGCGAAGTTCCTGTACCAGGGCAGTAAAATTGGGCCTGTCTTCGGCGCGGTATTCATGTCCGGGGTGACCCTCAATCGCCGGGTATTCCCAATCAAGATCAATACCGTCGGTGCCAAAATAACTGTTCACCTCCTTTACAGAAGCTGCAAATTCCTTCCGTCCCTTTTCTGATGAAAATACAGGTGAGCAGGTTTTACAACCGCCCCATCCCCCCAGCGAAAGAAGCACTTTCAGGCGGGGATTCTTTTTTTTCAGCGAGACGAGTTTTTTGATCGTGGTTGAATCATTTGCATCGTCAACTTTTAACCGGTTGCCATCGAGGTGACAAAAGCTGTAAATAATGTGTGTTAGCTTTTCTACGGAGTAATTGTCGATTGTTTTACTATTCCCTGAATAATATGCAATCACCGCCAGATCCGATGCTTGTCTTGCTGTATTTTTTATAAAGGAAAACAATAACAGAGAAAGGAACATGAGGGTGGTGAGCCCATAAACAATTTTCTTCATACCGTTTTATTTAATCCAGCCAGTTTTGCTTCACTAAAATATCAAACAATCCCGACCTGATCTCTTTGATAGGTTTGGGAATATTGCACAACAATACATAAAATATTTTTTTTGACGGAAGCCAAAGATAATCGCTGATAAATCCACCCTGTGAGCCGGTATGTCCTATCATTTCGAGGCCTCTTTCATGTGTCATAAACCAACTCAGTCCGAGCCGCTGGGGGATAGAATCAGTCCATCCGTCTAAAGGGAATTTAGTTCGGGAAAGATCGGTCCATTTTTTATCGAGGAAAAGATTCTTCTGGATGGCCTGCTCATATAGCCAAAGCTCTTCCACCGTACTCCAAACGCCACCATTTCCCGCAGCAGCAAATGTCGGTTCCTCACCGTAATCTAATTCCTCAAAACTACCCTTTGGATTTAAAATATAGGCATGCGAAACACCGCTCTCCGGGTGGGGGCCATCCGTGATCGTTGAGGTTTTCATTCCAGCCGGATCAAAAATGTTTTTCTTTATAAAATGCTGCCACTTCTCCCCCGCCACTTTTTCAATGACCAGGGCAAGCCCGTTAAAAGCAGGATTAGAGTATCGGTAACGGGTACCGGGCTCAAATAATAATTGCGATGTCCCCTTCAATGGAGCAAAGTTTTCTTCATCCTTTGCGGTAAGGTAAAAATCATGCTCCTCCTTTATCCTTCGACTATCAGGCAATCCGGAACTATGCGTGAGCAGGTGATAAATTTTCACCTGGCGGGCAATGCCCGGGTTTTTGAAGTCGGGAAAATATTTGTAAAGATCATCTTCCAGCGAAAGCCTGCCTTCCGACGCCAGTTTAAGAATACCATAGGCTACAAAGGTCTTAGTAATAGAACCGGTATTAAACAACGTTTGGGGAGAAATAGGAGTTTGTGTTTCCAAATCCGCGGTGCCAAATCCTCTCTTGTAGATCCATCTGTCATCTTTGGCGATCAGGACTGAGCCGCCGGGTTTGCCGGTTTCAAACCAGGAATTGAACAATGAATCGATAGACTTCATAGCAGCCGGTGATTGCGGTTTAGCCGAATAGGCAATCATAAGAAAAATAAACAATAATGTTTTCATAAGCTGATATCCGTCTAAATTAACCCAAAAAACGGCTACTCGTCAGGGAAATATTTTCGACGAAGGGTTGGTGGCGCTACCGTTTTCCAGGCTGTGTTTAAAGCATCCGACAGCATAGACTTTCTTACTTTCTTAAGGTTGATCATGGTCCAGCCGCGCCTGCCCCAGCCACCGGGGATTGGGTAAATGACCTGGGGATCGAAGGCGCAAAAAACAGATTGATCGGTCAGGTTAAACTTTACAACGACCGAGGATTTATCAATATGTAAAACCGCAAAGACTTTATTCTTTATCCTGAAATCCGGTTTTTCGAAATGAGATTTTTCTACTACTTCAGGTAATGATAAGGCCAGTTGTCGGGTTGCTTGAATCGATATCATAAGCGCTTTTTAAATAATCTATTGTTTCTTTTGACGTAACAATTTGTAGATACGTATAGCCGACATTAGCAACACTACCAGTAAAACTAAACCAACAAGACCCCATACAAAGCTCAGGCTTTGTTTAACCACCACCAACATCACGATGGCCACTAAAAAAACGGTGGCCACTTCATTCCAGATACGAAGCTGCTGGGACGTGTGGTGGAATAAACCTTTTAACTGATGCGCGACAAGCAGATGGATCGAATAATGATACAGGTACAAACCTGCTACAAAACAAAGTTTGATGACCAGCCAGGTGGGAAACTGATCGTATAATATCAACAACCAGCCACCAAAAACAACCGTGAGAATTGCTGATGGCCAGGTAATACCAAACCAAAGCCTTTTGATCATTATTCCAAACTGCTTTTGTAGTATACTTTTCTCCGGCTCGGGTTTTTCTCCTGCTTCCGTATTGTAAATTAAAAGCCTTACCATGTAAAACAAACCACTAAACCATGTCACGATGAAGATGATATGCAGCGCTTTGAGGTAAAGAAACATGATTGGCTAAGTTGTTTTCGTATTGTATGTTAACGCCAGGCTCATTCTGCCGCAGCATTGATCAATGTCTTCAACGCATTTACCCACACCGGGTTGGTATTGAGGCATGGGATCATACGATAAGATTCGCCGCCTGCTTCAAGAAAGGTTTTCTTACCTTCTTCAGCTATTTCCTCGAGTGTTTCAAGACAGTCACTGACAAAAGCAGGACAAAGTATCAACAGGTTTTTGATACCTTCTCCCGGCATCTGCTGAAGCCTGTGATCAGTAAAAGGCTCCAGCCATCCCCTTCCCAGACGCGACTGAAAAGAAATACTGTATCTGTCCTCCGGAATACCCAGTTGTTCCATCACCAGTCTTGTGGTTTCGAAGGTCTGTCGCTTGTAACAATTGACATACCCGGGAGAACCCGGCGCGCAATTGCCAGGTGATGCCAGGCATTTTTGCAGCCCGGCAGGATCATTCCGATGGAGATGCCTTGCAGGAATACCATGGTAGCTGAATAAAATATGATCGTAGTCGTCGGTAAGATAAGGCCTGATACTTTCCGCCAGTGCGTTGATATATACCGGTTCATTATAAAACGGTTTAACGAATTTCAGTGCAAAGGGGTATTTATTTTTCTCATGAGTGCGCATAGCATGTTCTGCAGCCGTTTCATAAGATGACATGGCATAGTGCGGATACAGGGGTACCGCGATCACTTCTTCCATTGATGGGTTCCTTTTATATAAGGCATCAAAAGCTTTTGCCGGTGTGAGGCTACCATATCTCATCGCGATCTCCACCGGTTCACTGACCAGCTGCTGTAGTGACTCCTGCAATTGACGCGATAACACGATTAGTGGAGAACCATCCTTTGTCCAGATGGACCTGTATGCTTCCGCCGATTTAGCCGCGCGAAACGGGGTGATGATCCCTTTTACCAATAACAAACGAAACAGCCAGGGTTTGTCAATGACCCTTTCATCCATCAGGAATTCATTGAGATAACGTTTTACATCCCTGACCTCTGTCGAATCGGGGGATCCCAGGTTCATCAACAAAATACCTCTACTCATTTATAAATTTCTTGTAAGCTGGCAAAGGTAATCACCCGTTCAAATAAATTTCAAATCGTTTTCTGCACCGGCTTATACGATAATGCGCATACTTCATCATGATTTTTATCAGTTCATGACTAAAATGACATCCGAGTGACAGAATTTTTACCAATTTGGAACTGGTAACGGTATTTTTGCGAAACCTTTTAAGAAACAGGAAGAGATGACTGAAAACAGCGCTACTGACCTTTCACGATTTCACGCTATCGGCATCAACTAACGGAAAACCAACGCCGGCATCCGTGGATCATTTGCTATTGCAAACGGTCAATACGCAAGAATTCTGGAACTGGCTCCGAAATATGGAATCAGTGAGTGC
>JAEZRB010000177.1 GCA_023412975.1 Bacteroidota bacterium
ATATAGAGATCAGTAACCTATTGGCATTTTATTTGACTCATACTACTATTGTCAGAATCATTTCAAACTTTAAATCGGCTTAATTATGAAAAAATCAATCCCGTTTCTACTGATTACATTGATGATCGCGTCAGCCGGGATGGCACAGGACTTCTCTGCAGGTATTAAAGCAGGCGCCAATATTACCAACTTTACCGGCGGCAATTTTGACGCGGTGAAGAAGAAAGCGATCGTTGGATTTCACGGAGGCGGCTTTTTAAATTTTGCTTTTGGGGGATTATCTCTACAACCTGAGTTATTAGTGTCCACACAAGGTGCGCGGATCGATAGCGCCAACCGTAGCTACGACTGGAAAGTAACCTACGTAACTGTGCCCGTAATGCTGAAATTTGGTAGCGGCAGTGGCTTTTTCTTCGAGGTGGGCCCGCAGGTAGGCTTCAAAATAAGTGAGAACGTTACGGATGAAGCGATTAAAGATTTTGCCAAGGGACTTGACCTTTCCGCTGCTGCAGGCCTTGGTTTCCAAACCAAGGGTGGTCTTGGTTTAGGCGCCCGATACCTGGTCGGTCTTTCCAAAGTGGGTGATTTCGAACCATCCGAAAATATTGACCCGGATTTTAAGAATAGCGTGATCCAGGTGGGGTTGTTTATAACTCTTGGAAAGTAGACTTTGAGGGAATCAGGACCCGATAGCCATCGGGTTAGGAATTGGGAATTGGGTGGGGCGATCCCTCGATTCCCAATTTTGTTTTGATAGCGAGAAACCAGTCCCAATACTTTTTTGCTAATCGGCCCTAATTCCAAATTACCAATCATTGCTGTCCGGAATAAAATTTTGGACAGTTGTCAAAACCTTTGACCCGCACGGCTTCCATGACTTATACTTTTACAGGGCTTTGCTTTATTTATCCTGGAGACTGCCCACTTTGCTGGCCGTAGTTCAAATGTTTCGATTTGGCAGGAAACCACAGCGCACACTGCGGACACAGCGAAGTATTAGCATCAGGTACTGTTCTACGTAGCAGATTTTTATCACGAAAAACGACTTTTGCTGTGCTCACCGTGCCCGCTGTGGTTTATAGTACTTCAGAATTCCCCGGACAGCAATTAATTACCAATTATAAATTCCTTTAAAAACCTACTGTCCTGAAGACAACGCCACCTCATCACTGGCTTTGATATTAATAATGCGGTAGCTGACCTTTATACCCCGGTTGGTATCAGGTACGCGAACAGTAGCGGATCCATTTGGAGCGATGGTCTTAAAACTGATATGTTCTGTTCTGAGCGGCTCCTCACTGGGCTTCAGGTATTGCAATTCTACAACGACATGATCCAGTTCAACAGCTGAATTGTTATTTACGGTTAATAAGAGGTTGCGTATGCCACCGAAGGCAACACGTTTATAATCGTTGCTCGATACAGATACAAGGTCCCGCAAACTATTAGTGGCAACAGGTTTTTCACCGGAAAATCTTTTCTCTTCTGCACCCCTAAACCTGCTTTCGCGTTCGCCGGTGATGGTGTTTACCGTTGAACCTGGTACGGAATTGCTAAACGACGCATTCCGATAAACTTCTTTTCTTTTCGGAACTATCATCATCGTTTCCTTGCGGATCTTCAACGGCGTGGGCCTTACTTCCCTGAGGGATAGGGGTTCTTCTTTATCCCTGTCACTGGCATAGGCCCTGGTATTTTCATTTTCTCCCAGGTCCCGCGCTGCCTGGCTGGTTTCATTGTATGATTCAGTTTCGTCAGCAGCCTTGTTCGAGAGCGAAGCCGACTCGTCCATCAGTTCCGGTAGTACCTGGCTGCTATCGCCGTTTGTGGGTTTCGATCGAATGATAAAACCTGCGAGTACACCTATCATGATCAACCCTGCAACCACCGCAGCTTTTTTAAGAATAGCTTTTATCAATCCCTTCCGGTTCTTCCTGTCCTTTCTTTCCAGCAATGTCTTCACATATCTTTCCTTTATCTCATCCAATGGCTGGGAATATTTGATCTCTGCCTCTACCGGGGTTTCGGTAGTATCCACAATTGGTACAGGAGGGGGCGGGGGAGCCTGCCTGGCCGGTGAAATCTCTTTTTGTAGTGAAACTGTTCTATCGCCCGGGAGCGTAACAAAAACCGATCTTTTGGGCGTAAAGTCCCGGTCTGGTTTTGCAGCAGGGGGAATGTACTTATTATGTTCAGGAGCGATATCCGGGGTAATGTGTGCCCGGCCTGCTTCAGGCGTATTCTTCCTGAAAAACCTGTCAAAGGGTTGTTCTTCGACAACAGGTGCAAATTCCTTCAATTCTTCAATCTCACTGGGATAACGCCAGGCGGCGCTTTTGCCCAGCACCCAGATCAGGTCATAGGGTTTTAACCCTGCGGACCGTAGCTCGTCGAAGGTAAACGGACCACTTTCCCTGTTATCCCGAAGAAGTAAATAACTGGTCATCTGGATTGTTCAGTTTGAATGCACTAAATAACGGAAAATTTATGCCGCCAACTGCCAAAGCCTTGTTATAAATAGGCATTTCTAACAGTTTCATTAATATCCACAAAGGGTGGAAAATAAGGCAAAAAACAACAGTTTTTGTCAGGTTATGACAGTCAAAAAAAGTAGATTTGCGAGCCTCTTAAAACCCCTTAGACATAACGACTTATTAAAGAAAATAACAGCCCCGAAAGGGTGCTAAACCGAGCACATGGAAGACAATTTGGAGCCACAGGAAACGAATGACATCAACAGGATCATTCCGGTCAATATAGAAGAGCAAATGAAGACCGCTTACATCGATTATTCGATGTCGGTGATTGTCGGTCGCGCACTGCCAGATATCAGGGACGGTTTAAAACCGGTTCACCGTCGTATCCTGTATGCGATGAACGAACTGGGATTACGTTCTAACAGGCCGTATAAAAAATCAGCACGTCTGGTAGGTGAGGTGCTGGGTAAATATCACCCGCATGGCGATATGTCGGTGTATCACGCGATGGCGAGGATGGCACAGCCATGGAATATGCGGTACACGATGGTGGATGGCCAGGGTAATTTTGGTAATGAAGACGGTGATGGTCCGGCTGCTATGCGTTATACCGAGGTGAGACTGGAAAAGGTCGCCGAGTACATGCTTGAAGATCTCGACAAAGACACTGTCGACTTTCAACTCAACTTTGACGATTCGGAAAAAGAACCAACCATTCTGCCAACACGTTTGCCTTACCTGCTGATCAATGGGTCAAGTGGAATCGCTGTCGGGATGGCCACCAATATCATGCCCCATAACCTAACAGAGGTTGTGGATGGATGTATTGCATATATCGACAACCGCGAGATCACCGTGGAAGAACTGATGCAGCATGTTCAGGCACCTGATTTTCCTACCGGTGGTATCATCCACGGTATGGATGGTGTGAAAGCGGCCATGCAAACCGGCCGCGGAAGGGTAGTGCTGCGTGGCAAACTGCATATCGACACCAAACCAAGCGGACGCGAACAAATTATCATCACCCAGGTTCCTTACCAGGTCAATCGTGACGAACTCACCAACAGGATCGGTGTACTGGTGAATGATAAAGTGATCGAGGGTGTGGCACATGTCAACAACGAATCGAACAATAAAGAAGGCACCCGGATCGTGATCGACCTGAAACGTGATGGTGTCGCTAACTTAATTGTCAACCAGCTTTATAAGCATACCGACCTGCAAACATCTTACGGTATCAACAACGTGGCGATTGTAAAAGGCAGGCCGCGAACGCTGAACCTGAAAGATATGATCAGCGAGTTCATCGAATTCAGGCATGAAGTAGTTGTACGCCGTACGCAATATGAACTCCGCGAAGCTGAGAAAAGAGCACATATACTCAAGGGTTACCTGATCGCCCTGGATCACCTCGACGAAGTGATCGCGTTGATCCGCGCTTCAGCCACTCCCGATATCGCTAAGGATAACCTGGTAAATGCCGGTTGGGGCCTGGACGAAATACAGGCAAAAGCGATACTTGAACTGCGACTGCAGCGCCTCACCGGCATGGAGCGTGAGAAGATCAAGGAAGAATTCGACGAATTAATGAAACTGATCGCGCACCTGCAGGAAGTACTGGCGAATGAGAGCATGCGCTTCGATATCATCAAAACCGAACTTCGCGAGGTAAAAGAAAAATTCGGCGACGCGAGGAGAACGGAGATCACTTACCTCGACGATGAGATGAGCCTGAAAGACCTGATCAAGGAAGAAGACGTAGTGATCACGATATCTCATTTAGGCTATATCAAACGCACACCTGCCGAGGAATACCGGGCGCAA
>JAEZRB010000183.1 GCA_023412975.1 Bacteroidota bacterium
TCTCTTCTGGTAAAGGCCTGTTTGCATAGATGATCACCGGCCTTCCTTTGGTGGACCTGATGGTGATCCATTGCGAATTACTGCGGTCGATGGACCAGTTGCCGCCACCAAACATGTTTTGAAAACCCGAAAAGATCGTCTGGCCATCTTTGTCGCCATAGAAAAATACCTGCGCGATCACTTCTCCTTTTTCATTGGTCAGTGAAGAAAATGGAACATTATAAACAGGTGGTATACCCAGTTCTTTTGTCAGGTCGATATTCCTGGTTGAATCGGCGGAAAGAAAAAGTTTGTTGAGGATATTATAGATGACGATCCCCTTGGAATTATTCTCCCTTACATTTCTCTGGTAGTTCACCTGAACCAGGTTCAATACTTCCTCCGCCAGTTTTTTATTGGTTTCAATGATGCTGGCATAAGAATCTGCCACATCCACACCATCTTCAAGTCCTTCTGTTTTTTCGAGGTTGCTTACAAAAGCTCTCATCAGGTTGGTCGCATCATCATGACCAGGGAAGGTAGACAGGAAATTTCCAAGTGTGTTGTAAGCCGCAGCCTGGCTGATGAATTTGCGATAGTGATCAAATCTTACGCTGAGTAAAAGCGAGTCACCGCGGTTACCGGCTTTTCTCATCATCAGCGGGTACACACCATTTGTATAACTGGACGTATAGATCAGGCCATCGCTCAGCACGGCCAGGTAATACAGTTCAGGCGCGGTAAGCGATTGCAGGCAACGGAAACGTATCGCGTCGGGTTCGTTGTGGAGGCCGTTGATGGTCGTTACAAAAACATCCTTTGCTTTCTTCTCCAGTTTTGCCGTGAGCTCTTTGAAGGCGATCGCGGTATCCTTGTTGATTGCCCGGTCCATATAGTCCAGCTGGGTTCTTACCAGCAATTTGTAGTATTGAACCGAATCACTCTCCGCAGCATCGATCTCGCTAAAGCTGATCTTTCCTTTCACCACATTATCCAGAAATGGGAAATATTGCTGTCCGCTCTTGCTCCGAGACATCCTCACCACTGCCTTTACAAATTCATCATCGCTGATATTGCGGATGATGGAACCGAGTTTGTTGTTGGCCTGTGCGTAGTCGTAAAGCTGGCCGGGGTATTTTTTTGCCACCGCTTTTATCAAACTGTCAGCAAAAGGAACATCCGGATTATTCTTTAACGTGATAAAAGTCTCAGCCGGCTTAAGCTGGCAATATTTTAGTACCATCAGGTCTTTTGCCTGGTTAAAGCCGGGGTTGCGATCAAAGATGCCGGAAGCCAGCACCACCATGCCAACATCATAAGGCTGGTCGGCAAGTGCAGAAACTATACTTTTATTTGCTTTATCTGCTGCGATACTTTTTTCATATACGTCAAGGAAGAAAGGAAGATTTAGAATATTCACCTTCCTGCTCCGCCAGTTGTTTCGCACGTAGCGCAGCATATTCGACACACCCGTCAGGTAGTTTACTTTCAAGCGGTGATCAAGAAGGGAATCAAGTTCTGTTTTTTCCTGGAAATCATCCACGCTTTTCAGGATGGTGCTGGTGATCAGCATATTTATTTCCGGGTTGGTGGAAACCGCCAGCAGGTTGTCGGATTTGCCATCCGCGTCCATCAGGCTCTTTTGTTCGCGGTCGATATTTTCGTGGTTGATCAGCCTTCTGAACTCAGGCTTGAAGTCGCGCTGACGATCTGTATCATTCAATGCCAGTTGCGCCAGTAATGGTACAGAAAGAATTTGCAGGATAAGTAAAAAGGTTATATACCTGAGTTTGGTTGTCATAAGAATAGTGCAAATTTAATGCGCCTGACCCGAAATACATAGCTGCATACGAGCCATTTATAAGACGAATAGAATCCCTGTAGGTTGCCCGTGCACCCTTTTTTCTTTTTTATATAGAAAACCGTGCCCAGGTTAACTTATTATTAAGTCTGTATGAACTTAAAACCAAAATTTTCCCAGCCTGTAAAATCCCTTTAGGTTTGCTCAAATTTTCTACGGCATGGATACGAATAACTGGAAAGTGCTGATTGCTGATGACGAGCCAGATATATTAGAAATTTTAAAATACAACCTCGTTTCGGAAGGATATCAAGTGATCACCGCGAAAGATGGTGACGAAGCTCTTGAAAAAGCCCGCCGCACACAGCCCGACCTGGTCGTACTGGACGTAATGATGCCGAAAAAGACTGGAGTAGAAGTTTGCCAGATCATGCGGACCCAACCGATGTTCAGGAATACCCTGATCATTTTCCTCACGGCTGTCAACGATGAAAGCAGCCAGATCCGTGGTCTTGAAACCGGCGCCGATGATTATATCAGCAAACCCATCAGTCCGAAGGTTTTTATCAGCCGCGTGAATGCGCTTTTCCGGAGATTAAATAAAAAAGAATCAAAACCCCTCGAGATCGGGAACCTGACGATCGATCCCGAACGTTTTATGATCCAGGTCGACGGCAAGGACATCGTACTGGCCAAAAAAGAATTTGAATTGCTATACCTGCTGGCGCAAAAGCCCGGCCGCGTTTTCCTGCGCAATGAAATCCTCAACCAGGTCTGGGGCAACGACGTGATCGTTGGCGACCGCACCATCGATGTCCATATCCGCAAGATCCGCCAGAAACTCGGGATCGATTGCATTACAACGGTAAAGGGTGTGGGGTACAAGTTTGAAAACTAGATACTGGATGCTGGATGCTGGATTCCAGAGACTACTAATGGAACTTTAAGGGTAGGATGCCACCCAGCATCCAGCATCCAGTATCCAGCATCCAGCATCCAGCATCCAATATCCAGTATCCAGCATCCAGTCTTAAATTGCATCATGTTCTCCATTAAAAATATCTCTCCCCGTCAGCTGTCGGCATTTACTGCGCTCGGATTGGCAGTACCGATTGGGCTGCTGCTGTGGATCATCGAAAAGGATTGGATAACCGTACTGGTTTGTTTTGGCCTGATTTTTTTTGGAAGCTTTTTTCTTTTCTCTTTTGTTTTGGAACGGTTCATCTACCGGAAAATAAAACTCATCTATAAATTTATTTATCAAACCAAAGCCACCAAAAGGGAGGAGACCTATTACAAGTACATTCTTCCCCGAAAAAGCATTGACGAAGTAAGAGAAGATGTGGAAGCCTGGGCTACGGAAAAAAAGCAGGAGATTGAATTGTTGCAAACCAATGAAAAATTCCGCAAGGAATTCCTTCAAAATCTTTCACACGAATTTAAAACCCCTGTATTTGCGATACAGGGATATGTGGATACGTTGTTACAGGGCGCTCTCGAAAACCCGGCAGTAAACAGGCGCTTCCTCGAAAAAGCGGCAACAAACGTGGAAAGGCTAACCAACCTCCTCAACGACCTTGACGAGATCTCCAGGCTTGAGCGAGGAGAGTTGCATCTGTTAAAGGAAAATTTTATCATCCAGGACCTGGTACGTGAAACGTTCGAGAGCATCTCCATCATGGCCGAACAAAAAAATATCCGCTGCTCTATCAAAAAAGGTTGCGAATCGCCGCTTATGGTATTTGGCGACAAGGAGAAAATCAGGCATGTACTCGTAAACCTTGTTGAGAACTCGATCAAGTATGGCAAACAAAACGGGACGATCGTGGCCAGCATGTATAAAACCGATGAACAACACGTCCTGGTAGAGGTCAGTGATGATGGTATAGGAATTCCGGAAAAGTATTTACCCCGGGTGTTCGAGCGATTTTACCGCACAGAGAAAGGTCGAAGTATCGATGTAACAGGTAGCGGGCTTGGCCTCGCTATCTGCAAACACATAATCGAAGCACATGGACAAACAATCCATGTGCGCAGCCGGGAAGATATTGGTACCACAATTGGTTTTACATTGGAACGACGCAAAGACTGATTTTATAGATCACCACCAAAAACCCTCAACTACTCATTAACATAAATAGGATTGGTTCGAATGCGGGGTATACGAAATACGCTGTTCATGACGCTTATGGTTCAAATTTTTCTCCAACCAGCTCAGCTATCAGGCCCGCGATCCTTACCTGGTAATGTTGCTGCCTCTCTTTTACTTCGCCCAACGGTTCCAAACCCGGGCCCATCAATGCTAACCATGTTTGCGAAGATCGCCTGATAAAACTCATGTGTGATGTCCATTTGGAACCAGCACTACCACGACCGTGGTCGGTAGTGATCAGTAAATTTGTGTTGTCCTTATACCCTGGTGTGGTTTGTACCCAATGCCACAGATCGGCCAACATCCGGTCAATATTATTAGCCGATTGCAGGTAGAGGTCATAGCGACCTGCATGGGCATACTCATCGGTTTCACCAAATCCTATAAACACTACCCGGGGACGATGTTGATACAGATATTCTTTCGCGGTCAGGAAAGTAAGCTGGTCGTACCGCGTACCACCTTTATGGTTCACGGCCTCGTTTTGTACTTTATTTATTACGGCATGAGCAGCTGAAGCGGTTCCTGGTTCCATATTCTCGTAACCACTGTTGATGAGAATACCGCTTCTGTCTTCATTGAGTATAAAAGGAAAAACGTTCCAGGATGTAAAAGCCACCACTTTGCCACTGAACCCCTGCCTGCTGTTCAACTGTTCCAGTACATTTGTATTACTGTTGGGTATTTTCCTGTTGGAAGCTACCAGCAGGTCGGTATTGCCTGCAAATATTTCATTGTAACCAGGGTAAGAAAAATTATAAATATTCTTGGTATTCACTTTATTGCCGTAGTGCCGGTTACCATATACCTGCCCTTTTTGAGCAATAACGCTCCAAAAAAAAGGCATCAGTTTCTGACGCCTTTCCTGTTTACTGTTTGCCCAGTACTGCATTTTCATCATTGCCGTATCGGGAGTAAATTCCGGGTTATGGATCAGCGACCCGTCGGCCCCTTCAAACAATTCCTGCCAGCGAAATCCATCGAGTGTGATTATAAAAAGATTCCGGGCAGGTTCCCAGTTGGTATGCCCCGGTAAGCTGGTAGAAAATGAAGCCGAAAGAGATAGCCCGGGTTGAAGCAGTGGTAACGCCGTAAAGAGGATGATGCAGGTCAGGATGTTTTTCATTGACGGAGGTTTTGCAAAAAAAGAAAGTGTACATGAACTGGCTGTTAAGCGGAAATCATCTTAATGTTAAGAGGGAAGAAATACCTGCTGCGCATTTTTCCGCGAATATTTTTTATATAGAAGTACAACACTGGCTACTTAGTCAACGGTTCCGGGCAATGGGAACGCCCTAAACTTCATGATCTCTTAATACTCCCGTAATAATTAATTTATATACGATTATAATCTTTGCAAAACCCATCGTATTGAAAAAACGTACCGTTGATGTAGTAGTAGTATCAGACATTCATCTCGGCACTTACGCCAGCCGCGCCAGGGAATTCGTCACCTATTTGAAAAGCATTACTCCCCGGTTGTTGGTGCTCAATGGTGATATCATCGATGGCTGGCAATTCAGCAAACATTACTTTCCAGCCGTGCACATGGCCGTGATCCAGGAAATTCTTGCGCTGCTTTCAAGCGGCACCCGCGTAATTTATATTACCGGCAACCATGATGAAATGCTGCGGCGCTACTCCGATCTGCAGATTGGAAATTTTCAACTGGTCGATAAAGCCGTCATCGAGATCAACGGCAAAATGACCTGGATCTTTCATGGCGACGTGTTTGATCACACCACGAAAGGACAGGCTAAACTCTGGACAAAACTGGGAAGCAACGGGTACGCTTCCCTTTTGGCTTTTAATGGCATGGTGAACCGCCTGATGAAAATAATGGGAAAGAAAAAACTCTCGCTTTCCAAAAGGGTGATGGAGCAATTCCATAAAAGAATGGTCAACATCGACGCCTTTGAAATGATGATCGCCGAACTGGCGATCGATAAAAAATATGACAACGTGATCTGCGGGCATATTCACCAGCCGCGTAAAAGAAAGATCAGCACTGACCAGGGTTCGGTTACTTACCTCAACTCCGGCGATTGGGTAGAACACCTTACCGCGCTTGAATACCGCGGCGATGACTGGCATATCTATACTTATGATGCCGCTACTATGAAGGAAGCCGAATGGCAATCCAACCGGCCGCAACCGGAAGTAATGACCAATGAGATTGCGATCTACCTGCACTCTTTACAATAAGCCACTATCTAAAACCAACAGCTATGAAAATATTCTATGCAGTACAGGCCACAGGCAATGGTCATATAAGCCGGGCTATGGAACTATTGCCTTTTCTGCAACAATATGGTGAAGTAGACATCTTTCTAAGTGGCAACAATAGTAACCTGGCACTGGATGCTCCGGTCAAATACAGGAGTAAAGGCCTGAGTCTTTATTACAATTGCAAGGGAGGGCTTGATTTCTGGCAACTGTTCCGCGAATTTCAACCACTGCGACTGAAGCAGGAGATCAACCATTTGCCTGTAGAGAAATATGATCTTGTGATCAATGATTTCGATTATATCACCGCAGCTTCCTGTGCCAAAAAGAAGATCGCTTCGGTCAGCTTCGGCCACCAGGCCAGTTTTCAATCCACGCATTCCCCACGGCCATTATTGAGAAGTTCGGCAGGTGAATGGATCCTGAAAAATTTTGCAAAAGCCAGCCGCTACATCGGGCTGCATTTTAAATCGTACGATGATTTTATTTTCCAGCCGGTAATCAAAAATGAGATCCTGGATGCCGAGCCTACTGACGGAAACTATATCACTGTTTACCTGCCATCATTTTGCCGGCCGCAACTGGAGCAAATATTCCGTCCCTTAAAAGAAAACCGGTTTGAAATTTTTTGTTTCCAGGTTTCGCAACCCGAAACGGTAGGTAACATCCGCTTTCTGCCTGTCAGTAAAAAAATGTTCAATCAAAGTTTTATCCATTGCACATCTATCATCACCGGCGGGGGCTTTGAAACGCCGGCTGAAGCAATTCATCTGGGGAAAAAAATAATGAGCATTCCTATCCGGAGCCAGTATGAACAGCAATGCAATGCAGCCGCTTTACAACAGTTGGGCATTACCACGCTCAATTCCATAGGAGCCGATTTTAAAGATCATTTTGACAAATGGATGAATGAGGGCCGCATCGTTCAAATGGATTACAGCCAAAGCATCCCGCAAAGCCTGGCTTACCTTTTTGAGCAGGTTGGCGAGCACGCCGTGGAAAAAGTGTTTTAGAAGCCAGCGACTACGAACTACTTCATCACCTCATCTATTTCCGCATCTCCCTCCTCACCTTTAGAATGTCGATAATCCTTTCCTTGTTATTCCGTCGCACAAGAAATACGATCAACGCGATAGCCAGGATCCCTACACCTATTATAATGGGCCAGTCCATGGGAATACAATTTTATCAGGATTAGATGTATCACAAAGGCTCCGGTATTAAATTTTGGTCATCATTTCTATCCGTCAGGCTACCCACCGGGAGTTTTATACCGACACATCATCGTTATTAGTATTTTGCAATTTCACTGGTAATATTCAGGTAACATGGATCCTCTATCTTACCGGGTATGGAAACAATTTTGTTGATCTTAGGCGGTCTGGGTTTGTTTCTCTTTGCTATTTCAAATCTTTCCGAAGCGCTAAAGGGCCTGCTCGGAGGCAAGGCAAAAAAATGGGTGGCAAAGTTCACCCGGAACCTATTCACGGCTATTCTAACAGGAGTTGTCATTACCCTGCTTCTTGATTCGTCATCGGCAGTGATCATCATGGCTATTGTGTTGGTCAATGCAAAAGTTTTGAGCTTCCGGCAGGCGATCGGTATTGTACTTGGCGCCAATATAGGCACCACTTTCAGCAGCCAGATCATTGCAATGGATATCGGTAAATTTTCACCGATTCCTATTTTCCTGGGTCTGCTTTTAATTTTCTTTGCAAAAAGTGAATGGATGAGCCGGACGGGCAGGGTGATCATTTATTTTGGCATCCTGTTTTTTGGCCTCTATACAATGGAAAGAGCTGTTGGCCCGCTTCGCAGTCATCCGCAATTTATGGATTGGATGGGGAAACTGGAACATCCCTTCGCGGGAGCTGGTACGGGAGCATTGGTTACCGTGATCATACAGTCGTCATCTGCTACCGTGGGAATGGTCATCACGCTGGCTAAAAAAGGATTGATCACCCTGACCGCGGCGATTGCCGTGATGCTCGGCGCCGAACTTGGAACCTGCGCTGACACTTTACTAGCTACCGTAAAAGGCAGCCGCCAGGCACTGAAGACCGGTTTGTTTCACCTCCTTTTTAATGTCAGCACCATATTACTAGCCCTGGTCCTGTTCCCGTTTTTTGTACAACTGGTAATATTGGCTTCGGGTACAACTCATCTTGAGCAGCAGGTCGCAAATGGGCATATGATGTTCAATTGTTTAGGCGTAATACTGTTTCTGCCCTTTGTTGGCGTTACAGAAAGGATACTAAACCGCTTATTCCCCGACAAAATGGTTGGGACACCAATCGTACCTGGCGAGATGATGGATAAAAAGACTTCCATAACCTCAACCATTACACCCTGGCCCTAATCATTCTTTGTGTATTCTAAGATAGAAACCACCATGCTGAAAACTTAACATTGCAAACAATCCCCCTGTATTATTTTTAGGTTACTAAAAAGTAAGCCATGGCCAAAAGCAAAAAGAAGAATAGTAAACCTGTTTCATTAAAAAAGACAACTTACAACCAGCTCACTACACAATTGGAGAATTCATTATCCTGGCTCAAGGATTTGCTGGGAGAAAAAAAATATGCTGTGCGGATCAAAAAAGCCGCAAGAATATTAAGTGACGGTATAAAGGAAAAACCTGTAAAAAAGGTCAGGCCTCCTAAAAAGAACCCCGGCAAAAAAGTAGATGAAACAGCCAATACAGTTCCGGTACAGTAGTAAACTGTTCCACGCTCTTTTGCCAACACCGGCCGACCTCAGCCGGGTCCTGTTTTGGTTATAACGATACTTCGGTCTTTACGGCGTTAAATCGCGAGTGGCCGGATGAGCCGGGCAATTAACCTGGGTTGGAGCGACAAGGTAAATAAAGCAGGTAGAAATAACAACGCTATACAGCGTAAAGAATTTGCTGGCTTCGAAGTTTTTTGTTGATCAATTGTTCGCACAATCCAAAGCTTAAGGTCATGCCGGCTCCGCCCAGGCCATTGATAACTTTTACGCCCTTCTCCGGTTCTGCAATCAACCAGGGCTGGCCATTGGTCAGCTTGCAATAGACGCCGTTCCAGGTTTCAGTGATCGTTTCATCATTAAATCTTGCGAAAGTCTTAAGATAGTCCAGTATCAGCTTGTTGATCGATTGTTTGTCAAAAGGATCAGGCGAATGGCTGTATTCGTGGGAGTCACCGATGGTCAACTCCCCCGCATGGTTTTGCGATACCATCACATGAATACCTGACTTAATGTAAAGTGGAAGTTCCGTTTCCATCCTTTTCTTTAATCGCGACAGTGATGCTGCGGCCTTAAATGAACTGTAGTGTAGCAATGATAAGCCTCCACAGAACGCCGGCCCTATCCGCTCATTAACGGGTTGAGCCGCCATCCGCATCATCTGGAGCTTACATTTGATAACCGGCAAAGTTGAAAATATCCGTGGGTATAATGTTTCAAGATCCGAACCGCTGCAAACATATATTTCATCAGCTTCCCATTCCTCCGTGCCACAATAAACTGCAGGATAAGCGATGTCGGTAACAGCTTTTCCAAAAATAAATTCGACATCATATTTCTCAGCAAGCCAGGCTGGCAGTTTTATAATAGCTTCTCTTGGGTCCACGATCATTTCCTGGTCGCTGTATAAACTGCCCAGCAGTTGTTCCCGAACCGCATGGGCCGACTTCTTTATCGTATCCTCCTTATTCAAAAACTGGTACCCACGATCCTGGTAAACAGATGCCAGCTCTTCCAGTACCTCCGCTTCATCACTATGATAAGCCAGGTGAATTGACCCTGGCTCATCGTACCAGATACCCGCGCTATCACAGACTTCTTTCCATATCCTTTTCGACAGGATAGCCGTCTCATAGAGCTCACCGGCTGGCTGTCCAATAGGCCATATCATGCCGAAGTTCCGGATCGACGCACCAGTTGCTGCGTGACCTCTTTCGATGACTTTTATCTTATAGCCTTTTATTGCAAGCGCCCTGGCAACGGCCAGCCCGACTATGCCGGCGCCAACAATGATGGCAGAGGGTTGTGACATATCTTATTGATTTTGTAAACTGTATTTTTTATTAAACCAGTACAATGACACCAGCGTTCCCACTACACCAACAACAGAAAAAATGATTACTCCATTTGAGTAAAACACCGTCCACTGTATGTCAAAATCTCCAAACGATTTTAGCAGCATAATGATCACGCTACCCAGGTATCCATATGCGTCGGCTATGTAAATGAGAAATCCCACGTTGCCTGCAACCCGGAATGTCGCGATCAGGCGTTCGAAGAATATGCAATTAAAAGGAATATAGGCCATGTACAATCCCATCCCAACCAATTGCATCCAGAGAGCGCCACCCATAATGCCAGACGCAAACAACCAGGACGACATGCCAGCGAGGGCGAACCCGCCGGCAATCACGAGATGAACAGTTCTAAACGCATTTATATTCTTCCGGATCAGAACCAACAGAGCCATCACCGACAATACGATTACAGAAGTAAAGGTTTCGGTCCTTGCAAAAATGCCGGCATCATGGCCGTATCCCAGTTCATTCCACATATTGGCCATGTAATTGTCCCTCAGATCACGTATGACCGTGAGAACGGTATAGGTAACAGTGATAATGACGATGCCGGTCCCGAATGATCTCATAAAACGCTTTCTATTGGCCGCCGGCATAGGTACACGGACCGTACGCTCCCTGGTATCGGATTCATCAGGAGCCGGAATCTTTTCAAGCAAATAGAAAAGAACCGCAAGCGGCAACGCAAACAATAGGCCGGTAATAAATGGCATCCATTGCTCCGATACGCTCCAGTCGATCATCAGCCATTTTGCAACCGACCGCGTAAAACCGCCCGCGAAAATAAAACTGACTGCCATCACCGAACCAATGAAATCAGTACCAAGTCTGCCTTCCACGTAACTGAAAATAATGCCCCACAGAAAACCCAGGACAAACCCATTGATAAAAAGAAATATCATACCGAACGGGGGCGGTGCAATAGCGAAAAACAAAAGTGAAAGCCATGCCGTGCCCACCAGGATAAGACCGGTTTTCCACCTGCCAAATCTCTTTAGTTCGGCAATAAACCTGATTCCGTAAAACTTGCTCAGCATATAGCCGACCACCTGGCTTATGATCAGCAATGTCTGGTAAGAAATTCCCCAAAAGCCGACCCCTTCGAATAGGGCAACGGTAAAAGGCTTGCGATAAGCATAGACTGACGAGTATGCTAAAAAAGCAATCATAGCGGCGAGCACGGTTACCAGTATACGCCTGCTGCCGGTCTTCTGTAAAGAAGCTGTGATTACGGGCACTCCTTAAAAAATTAAATCGGGTAACTGGGAAAGATCATCGATAATAAAATCAGGGCCATATGCCTGCAATTGCTCCCTTGTAAATGCACCGGATGTCACTGCTATTACAATAGCACAACCTGCGTTGCGGCCTTCGTTAATGTCAACCTCAGTATCACCGATCTTTATCACCTCGCCGGCGTCTTCAACACCGTTGCGCTGCATCAGTGTATGTATCATAAATGGCTGGGGCCTGCCCTCCTCCACTTCATCGCTGGCTATATAGTCGTCTACAAGACCTTTTTCTTTCCATTGAAGACGGTTTACGATCACGTCCGCTATTTCTTTTGAGAATCCCGTGTTCAATGCCACTTTTATACCACGTTCCTTAAACCGGGCAAAAGTTTCCTCGGCCGCGATCATCGGTTTCACACCCGGTGAATACTCGTAATAGTCCATCATTTCGCCTACAAACTCATCATGAATGTTCTCAATAAGCTCAATATCCCAGTCAACTGCCAGGTTCTCCAAAACCATGCGAATGGCCAGTGGCTTTTTATATCCCATCAATGGCTTTACATCGTCCGCATTTATTGAATACCCGTATGATTCAAACGCATAACAAAATGCGTCTGATACAGCATGATCATCGGCCAGTGTGGTACCGGCAATATCGAAAACCGCTAGTTTTATTGGCATAAAATAATTTTGCCCAAGGTAACAATCATGATTACCCGCAGGTGATAATCCGGATGAACAAAAGTTTAATTATTTGTTACTGCGCGATCAGCTGTCAAATGGCGCAGTGCCATGTCCCGGTATTTTTGAAGTGGGGGAACAGGTTTATTTTCGAGCTTTGCTTTTTCATCCCAACGGCGAAGCTTTATATGCAGGTCGAAGAGTGGATCTGATTCAAAACGCATCGCTTCTTCCAGCGACATAACCCCACCCTGGAATGAAAGTGTCTTTTTACTGGCTTCTGATAATTGTTCGTAATAGGATGGAAAATGATAGGTAAGATATCTTTTGGCCTGTACATGGTTTTGCACAAGGCTGGCGATTGTTTCAGAAAACCCATTGTCACGTAAAAAATCCGCGCCAAGCTTTTCATGATCCACCACCCCAAAACCATCCATTTGCTGAACAGGCATGATGTGTTCACACAAATGACCGATATCATGAAAAAAAGCGGCCAGTATAACTTCATCGGGGTAACCCTCCGCTTCAGCAAGTTCTGCTGCCTGGCACATGTGCTCTACCTGCGAAACGGGTTCGCCGATATAATCTTCATCACCAAATCGCCGGTACAAATCGATGATGAGATCAGCAACGGCTTCCGGGCTTTCTTTGTAGTGTGGCATGGCTGTGTTTTTATCGGGTGCTTTTTCATTCAGCATGTAAGTTCAGTGCAGGCAGGGCCTGGTGCGCAGGCTTGAATTCCTTTCCAAGCAATTTTGCAATTGTAGCGGCGATCTGCCCCTGGAAATTCTGCGCTTTTCTTTTGCTTTCACCTTCGGGCGCAACAGAGGGGCCAATGGCAGCCATCCACATTTCACTGGCTTCCGCGATCCGCTGGCCATGATGTTTCCAGTTACCTTCTTCCGCCAAACCCCGGCCATGATCTGTTGTAATGATCAGCGTAGTCTTGTCCTTATACCCGGGTGTGGACTGAATATAGTCCCATATCCGCCCGATCCACAGGTCAGACTTTTTCGCAGCATCAAGATAGTAATCATACATTCCTTTATGGGCAAACTCATCAGTATCACCCAGCCCGAAAAAAATAAGCTTTGGCTTATGAATCTTCATGTATTCAAACGCGATATTAAAAGTTGCTGCATCCAGCCTTTCACCGCCGTGAAAAAGATCCGGCATTTCGTGTTGCAATTCGTTGAAAATTTTTTGCTTCGCGGTCAATTGTCCCGGCAGGTCCCTGAATCCATCATTCACCAACAGGCCCGAACGTCCTTCATTGAAAATGGAGGCAAATACATCCCATGACCCAAACACCACAACTTTTCCTTTGTATTCCGGCAACTTATTCAGGTATTCGAATACGGTCTCATTTTTATTGGGGATCTTGTCATTTGAATTCACGGCAGTGTCGGGATAGCCGGTGAAAATCTCGTTGTACCCGGGATAGGAAAACCAATAGGGATTTGCATTATTGAAATAGTTGCCATAGTTCCTGTTTCCTAGCAGGACGCCCTTCGAGGCCAGTTCCGACCAGAAAAACGGCATTAGTTTTTCGCGACGTTCTGTTGCTGTCCTGGCCCAGAAATTCTTTTGTACATACCTGATACTGTATTTTGCTGTTGTATCAAAAGTTAGAAGGCTGTCGGCACCGCCAAATACCTCCTGCCAGCGTAGTCCATCCATCGTCACGATCACAATATTTTCCGACAGCTTGTTCTGCGCCGAAGTATTCAGCATGATGGTTGAAATCAGCAGGCAGCAAACAAATTTTTTCATAATCATACCCGGTTTAGTTGTTTTTATTCTTTGTTTTCTTTGATTCGTAGGGGCCAAATACATCTTTCACCGGCATATCAGCCCGGCTGTCGTCGAGTATGATCACCCGGTATTTCTCGCCACCGGGCTCTACTCTTATTACAATATGTCCCTGCTGGCTTTTATAAGAACGGTCGATCAGCGGGCCGATCACAAGCCTGTTCGCCTCCAGCATATTCGTTGCGAAGAAATCCCTGTCCCCTTTATATAAATGCTGCGATGCGGCTCTGACCAGTACCTCATGGCCGGGATGATCAGATGACCATGTTTGCCCGATCCAGATTCGCGGCTTCAATGTTTTTACCTGGAATTCATTCACCGCATCACGATTTCCATGATGGTCCATCGTAGCAACGTCCACTTCCCCAGTTGCACGGGCCATAGGAGTCTCGACATCTCTCAATGGATTATCACCGGGAAATATATTGCCGGGATTGTCGCCACCGGTATAGTAGGTGAATGGTCCGTAGTGAACGGTCAGCGCAAGGCTCAGGCTGTTTTCATCGGGCCAGGTTTTGCTATCTGAAGTATCTACTGGCGGAAAATGAGCAACCACGGAGGAATCCTTTCCCGACCATATCTTATCATTTGCTTTCAGGTTCTGTACATAGAATGTGGGATAAGAACCGGCATCTTGTAACAAACGAATCTGGCTCCGGCTTCCTGCTTTCAATTGCGATGCTTTCATTCCCTTCCGCTCCTGCTCCCCGAGGAAAGTGAAATAATTGCGCATTGTTTCGCCAAACTTTATTTCGCCTCCGCCATACTGGCTTGCCATGCGCCGGATATTGTAAGGATAATTATAATCAGGATAACCTCGGTCTATCAAATGCCCAATGGGTATTAATCCGGCAACGCCGGTAATGCCTGTGAGTACATAATTGCCGGTGGAAGCGACCGGCGCAGATGGATACCATGCCCCAAAATGATCATCGTGAAAATGTGTGATCAGGACGTAATCAATCAAAACCTTTCGTTTTTCCGGGAACACCTTTTTTATATAGTGAGCGATCCATTCAAATGGCTTTTTGGATGAATCCGGCGTGATGGGAGCATTGCGCAACGAAAAAGTTCTTTTGTCCATGGGCGACAATTCACCGGCATCGATCAACATGGTAGTGGCATCGGGGAAAATAAAAAAAGCCGAACTACCCCTCCCTGTATTGATATGATGTATATCCAGCCATCCTTTCTGCCAGGCAGGCAGGGGCTGGCCAACTGTAACGGTTTGACCAATCAGCGGATGATGATACAGAAAGAGCCAGCAAAAAAAAGTAATTATAAATTTCATCATGAACGATTTTTAAAAACTGGCCGGATATAGACATATCCCGCCCTTATAAAATTCACATGAGAAAAGCTTTTGATCCTATTGAAGTAACCACATTTTTGTATTCAGATCATCCGTACCGCCCTGTCTCTTCACGGCTTCATTTCTGTTGTCTCCATTGAGCGACTGTGATGAGAGCGGGTAAATATACCGAACTGGCACCTTATTGTCATTGAGATTAGCCGGGCCTGGTACAATAGCGGGCATACCGGTACGGCGCCAGTCAAACCAGGCTTCAAGTCCATTAAAATATAAAGCGATCCATTTCTGCAAGGCGATCTTCGCCAGTTTATCATCATCGGAACCGGTATAAGCAACATTGGCCTGTGACAGGTAACCGGCGGGCATTGTTACGTCAATATTGTAAGTAGCAGGTACGATCGATTTCCAATAGTTGAAATTTGCAATTATCCCGTTTGCATAAAATGTAGCGGCATCGCCTGTGCTGATCATTCCTTTCTGACGCGCTTCGGCCAGCAGAAATTGCAATTCAGCATAGGTGATGAGCAATGCGCGGGCAGCGGCGGGATCAGGAGGCGCCTGGTTATTATCATTGCAAACCAGGCAGGCGAAAGTATATCCTACCCTGGATACACCCTGTACTCCGCCATTATAGGCAAGGGCATCCACATCGCTCAACCCATTGGGCACACCCGTGATCTGGGGCGTTCCTGCGGCAACAGACGCCTGTGTGGGTCGGCCAAATACTTTCAACCGAGGATCATTAAGTGCGGTCAACCTGTCGGTCAGTGTTTTACTTACCCTAAACTCATCAAATGAACCGACCCTCGTGCCATATAAAGGCCACTGGTAGGGTGCTGAAGACATGTACTCCAATTCAGCATTGTCGGCATTACTCTCAAATATGGGATTATTGACAGGATCATTGACGATAGCCTGGAGTTCCGCGCTTACATCCCTTTTCTTTGAAATGCGAATAAGGTATCGAATGCGCAATGTGTTGGCCAGTTTTCTCCATTTGATAATAGCTGCACCACCCCCGCCATATAAAATATCCCCGGCCAGGTTTGTGCCCGCTGACGCCAGTACTTCATTTGCTTTTTTCAGGTCGGCGAGGATCCCGTTATATATATCTTCCTGCTTGTCGAATACCGGTTGGTACACCGCATCAAGCTTTGCCTTTCCTGCCTCCGAATAAGGAGCATCCCCGTAGGCATCGGTAACCAATGAGAACATCCAGGATTTCAAAATAAGCGAAACCCCGTAATACGGATTTGATTCATCACCATTAACGGCAAAAAAGATATTCTGAAGATTGCGGTAATTGCCATAAACGGTATTCCAGATATCATTTCTCTCGCCCCAGCCATAGCGGTCTTCGTTCACAAACTGAATCTTGGCATGATGCTGTACCACGATGTTGCCGATTCCCCAGGCTTCATGTACCTGGCGGTCCATCATATTCTTGATCACACCACTCAACAACAGGTCAGGTGTAACAGCGGTCGGGTTATTACGATTGGTATTGACTTCTTCGAAGTCTTTTTTGCAACCGGCTAATATGGCGACCATGATCACCGGTAATAATATTCTGAACATTTTCATGTGCTTATTTTTAATAGCTTATTATAATTTAAAACTCAGGTTAATACCATAACTCCGGCTGCTGGGCAGAGCCATGTAGTCAATACCGGGCAATGCGGTTCCGCCGGAATAAGACATGGTCTCAGGGTCCACATGTGGCACATTGTCCCAGAGAAAAAGATTACGGCCAACAACGGAAATGGTAGTTCCCTTGAATGGAAGTTTGCCAAATACCTTGTCGGGAATTGTATATCCGATCTGAAGTTCACGCAGCTTTACAAATGATGCGTCGTACATCACACCTTCCGCGATCCTCCTGCCATTGGTAAATGCAGTGTGCCATTGACGTGGTTCCAGCTTTACATCATTGGGTTTAAAACTTCCATCGGAATTCTGTATCACGCCCTGGCCGATTACACCATTTCCGGGTTTTGACATATCATAACCATCTGCACGGCCTTCGAGGGTCTCGATGATGATACCACCTTCACGACCTACAGTTTGTGTGAGTGAATATAGTTCTCCACCCTGACGGATATCAAACAGGAAACTCAGGCGGATACCCTTGAAAGTAATGCCGCTTCCGACACCCATCAACCAGTCGGGATTATAATTACCCATCAGAATACGGTTTGTGGTTGACAACGGGCGGCCATTGGCGCCATATACTATCTGACCGGTGTACTGACCGGAAGCATCATAATAAGGAGCGGTTTTGTCATGACTTTGCACCCTGGCAAATCCTATACCGTAGAGGTTTCCCATTCTTTCACCTATACGGGCTTCCACACTTACGTCCCTGCTGGCAATAACATAGTTTGACAATCCGTCACTCAATTCAAGAACTTCGCTCCTGTTGGCGGAAAAATTGACAAATGCATCCCAGGTAAAAGATTCATTTCTTATAATGGAGCCGTTGAGCATCACTTCCACGCCATAGTTCTTTATCAGGCCGGCATTGATCTTCCTGGTTGTATATCCTGTTGTTACATCCAATGGCAGGTTGAGGATCTGGTTCTTGGTACGGCTTTGATAATATGTTATATCCAGGCCGATGCGATTTTTCAGGAAACGTATATCAGCGCCAAACTCCAGGGCCGAGCTGATCTCAGGTTTCAGGTTCAGGTTGGCAAGGCTACTTGTCTCGCTATAAATCTGGGCGGCGCCGAATGGCTCGCTGCGGTTATAGGTTTGTGTAAAGGAAAATGGATCGGTATCATTTCCAACCTGCGCCAGGCTTGCCCTCAATTTGAGAAAGCTGACCGCACGGGGCATCACGACCATGTCACTCACAATAGCGCTCAATGAAGCAGAAGAATAAAAATAGGAATTCACTTCGCTGCCAAACGCCTTAAGCTCTTCGGGCAGGGTCAAAGCACTGCTCCAGTCATTCCGACCAGTGAGGTCGAGGAATATCCTGTTCTTCCATGACACACCCGCGGAACCATAGAGACTGTTGATATGCTTGGCCACATTGCTTTGTTCTGCTACCAGCGCAATGCGTGAATTGTTGAGGCTATAAATCCCCGGGATGTTCAACTGCCCGGCTACGTCTTCTTTAAACCTGGATGACTGTCGCATCTGGTTGCCGCCGAATGTTGCATTGATCTCAAACTCACTGCTGATCCCTTTGTTAAAGCTGAGAAGAAAATCGGTGTTTCTTTCTTCATTTACTATTCCTGTCTCCCTGTACTGGCCAAAGGGGAAACGCTGCGTACTGAAAGCTCTCCGGTATTCGCGACGCTCATTGCTCCAGTCTGTTGCGGTTCTTATTTGCAGGCTTAGCCATTTTGTAAAATCATATTTCAAAATGATATTCCCGATCACACGGTCATAGTACTGTCCATTGGTATTTTCGAAAACCGTCAGGTACGGGTTGTCATGATAGTTATAGTTCCAGCCATATTGCTTTTGATTTTCCAGTCCCGTTTGCCAAATCCTTTTCAGGTCACTTACTTTTACCGACGCGGGCAGCCAGGCATTGAACAGGTACATCAGGCTCTCTGTCCCATAACTGATCGAGGGACGGTTGTCGCTTTCGCTCTTGATATAGCTTATAAATGTTCTGACGGAAAGTTTATCCGTGAGATTGTAACCGCCCGACAATGATACTGTGTGACGCTGCAGGTCGGTATTGGGTACAATTCCTTTCTGGTCGAGATTGGTATAACCCAGGCGAAAGTCGCCTTCCTTGTTTCCACCCACCAGGGCAACACTGTTCGTCAAGGTGTGGCCAGTTTCAAGGAAATTTTTCAGGTTGTCCTTGTCCGCTTCCCATAGTGTGGGCGTTATGATACTTCCGGCGGGGGCGTTCAGATCGCCACCGGTAAACGGTATCTGTTGCCCGTTTAAAGTACGCGGTGAATTGAATTGGGGATAAGACTGGCCATTGAATGCCGGGCCCCAGCCCTCGTCGGTGCCGTCTGCCAAACCGCCGCCGCCACCATTTACAAATTCAAAATCACCACCACTGCCGTTTCCCTGGCCATACACCTTTTGGTATTCGGGAAGTTTCAGCGGGGATTCAAAGCTGAGGTTGCTGTTTATTTCCACGCCAATTCCTTTTGAACGCTTGCCGCTTTTAGTTTTAATTAAAATCACGCCATTAGCCGCCCTTGATCCATACAAAGCGGCGGCCGCCGGTCCTTTCAACACGCTCATGCTTTCAATATCATCAGGATTAATAAAGCTCGCGCCGTTCCCAAAATCCACTTCAAGGTTGCCACGACCTGACCCACCTGTGATGGAATTGCTGATCGGCACACCATCTACTACGTACAGGGGTTGGTTTTTATTGATATCAACAGAACGCTCTCCGCGTATCGAAACCCTGGCGGAGCCGCCAATGCCCGATGGGCTCCCCACCACTGTTACGCCAGCTACTTTACCCGCGAGCTGGTTTACTACATTGGTTTCCCTGGCCACCGTCAGGTCTTCGCCTTTTACTTCCTGTAAAGCATAGCCCAATTTTTTCTTTTCTTTTTTTATGCCCAATGCAGTTACTACCACTTCCCCAAGATCCCGGGCCTCCGGCTCAAGAGTCACCGCCCCGGATTCAGTTGCTTTCACTTCACGGATGCCATAACCTACATTACTGATAATTAAAAGATCCTTATCATCGGCGGCAATGATAAACTCGCCGTTCTCATTGGTAATGGCAGAAGTTTTACTGCCCTTAACTACAACCGTAGCGCCTGGCAATGCTTTATTATCGGGTGTAATAACTTTTCCACTAACGGTCCGCTGTGCCATTGAGGCCAATGACCACGCC
>JAEZRB010000280.1 GCA_023412975.1 Bacteroidota bacterium
GCATGGACGCCTGCCTCTACCTCAACCAGAATTTCGACTTTATCAGTTTCCCTGCTGAGCTGACAACGGGCAGCAGTATTATGCCGCATAAAAAAAATCCAGACGTTTTTGAACTGATCCGTAGTCACTGCAATCGTATCAAGGCGCTGCCCAACGAGATCACGATAATGACGACTAAGCTTCCATCGGGATATCACCGCGACCTGCAATTATTGAAGGAACACCTGTTCCCCGCTTTTAAAACCCTGCGGGACTGTATTGAGATGGCGGGGTTGATGCTTTCCAATATTGAAATAAAAAAAGATATTCTCGCAGACGAAAAATATAAATACCTCTTTACCGTGGATGCCGTGAACAACCTGGTGATGCAGGGCACTCCATTCAGGGATGCATATAAATTAGTAGGCAAACAGGTGGAGTATGGAAGTTTTGTCCCACCTTCTGCTTCGGGTGCCATTGGGCAGACGCACGAGGGAAGCATAGGAAATCTCTGTACCGGGGAAATCAGGAAGCAAATGGAAACCGTATACAACAGTTTTCCATTTTCAAGTGTACAGCAGGCAATTCAAAAGCTTCTACAGTGATGGGGACAGTCTCCTACAGGCCATACTTGTCGACCAGGTAGATCAGGGCTGCCATATTTACGGCTCCAAGATCTAATTCCCGCTTGTTTACCGCTTCAAATACGTCATTGCGGGCATGGTGTATATCAAAATATCGTTGGGAGTCGGGGATTAAGCCTGCTACCGCCGTACCCAGCTGCCGGTTGAGCGGACCGATATCAGCACCACCCCCGCCTCTTGTGAAATCGCCGGCGCCATAAGGGGCAATCAGGTTGCGCCATTGGATAATTTTGTCATACTGTTCATTGGTAGAAGTGAATCCAAAACCTCTTGGTGTAAAACCACCTGCATCGCTTTCCAGTGCAAAAACATGTTTTTCATTTTTTGCCTTTGCTTCTTCAGCATATTTATAGCCTCCCCTTAATCCATTTTCTTCGTTGGCGAACAAAACAAAGCGGATCGTGCGTTTGGGTTTGTAACCGATGGCTTTTAATGCTCGCAGCACTTCTATGGTCTGCACACAACCTGCACCATCATCATGCGCACCTTCACAATTATCCCAACTATCAAGGTGGCCGCCCACGGTAATGATCTCATCGGGGAATTCCGAGCCGGTCAATTCACCGATCACATTATGACCAATAGTATCTGGCAGGAAATGACCGCCCGTTTTGATAAACACATCCAGCTTATTCTTTGCAAGGTTTTCACTGAGCCAGTCGGCATCTCTTAAACCTATGGCTACTGCAGGAATTTTCTTGTAAGTTGTATCATACCTGGTGGAACCTGTATGCGGGAAATTGTCGGTGCTATGACTCATACTTCTGACAATAACAGCCACGGCTCCATGTGCTGCAGCGCGACTGGGACCACTACCACGATACTGTACCGCATCGCGATAGGCATGAAAAGTATGAACGTAAGTCGGATTAAACTTATGGTTGTAAAAAACAATCTTGCCTTTTACTTCATCCTTTCTTTTTTCGAGTTCATCAAAAGATGCGACCTCGATCACAGGAGCTGTTAATCCCTTATTGCCAGTTCCGATTGAATTACCCAAAGCTATTACATCCAGCTGCCTGTTTGAAACACGGGCTTCGTCCTTACCACCACGAACCCAATGAGGAACCATGCACTCCTGCAGCCATGCTTTCGTGGCACCGGCATCCTGCATCGCTTTCAGTCCCCATTTTTCTGATTTCACCATGCCCGGCGAACCTGCTAAACGGGGACCTATATTTTTCGTGAGATGCCGCAGATTTTCATACGCTTTTGAATGGAGTAGTATCTCGTCCGCAAGGCGGCGGATCATCAGGGAGTCATCCGTCTGCGCTGTAGCGCCGATGCCCATAAGCGCAACTGACAAAAAAATAACAACTCTTTTCACCGGGGCGAATTGGGTTAAAAACATGTTGTGGAAACTATTTTATAAGCTTTGAAATGAATAAAATTTAGATTTTTCCTGCCCTTTTCTTCATCAAAAAAACTGACGCCGGGCAAGTGATAAAATTAAATAATTAAGTTGAACGGTAAACCTTCCTGCATCAAAACTGTTACCTTAGGGTTAATATCTCAGGTACGTAAAGTTTTAACTGCTTAAAAAAGCTAAAAGGATTGGGATGAGAATTGGAATTGTTTGTTACCCTACTTTCGGTGGAAGCGGCGTGTTGGCAACCGAACTGGGCAAGGCCCTGGCTCAAAAAGGTCACCATGTTCATTTTATTACATACCAGCAACCCGTGAGGCTGAATAGTTTTATTCCCAACATATTTTATCACGAAGTTCAGGTTCCTACTTATCCCCTGTTTGACTACCCCCCTTACGAAACAGCGTTGGCAAGTACCATGGTCGACGTGATCAAAAATAATGACCTCGACCTGCTGCACGTACATTATGCCATTCCTCATGCCTCGGCAGCCTATATGGCAAAGCGGATCCTGGAAAAACAGGGAAAACAGATTCCCGTGATCACCACCCTGCATGGTACCGATATCACCCTGGTAGGCAAGGATAAAACCTATGCGCCGGTGGTCGCTTTCTCCATCAACCAAAGCGATGGAATTACTGCCGTATCAGAAAACCTGCGAGATGAAACCTACAAGGTCTTCCGCATTGAAAAAGAGATCCAGGTGATCTACAATTTTGTGGATGTAGAGAGGTTTAGCCGCAAACCAATTGACGCTTTTAAGAAAGTGATCGCTCCCAATGGCGAACGTATCCTGCTGCATGCTTCCAATTTTCGAAAAATAAAACGCGTAGAAGATGTGGTGAAGATCTTTTACCAGGTAAATCAAAAGATCCCTTCCAAACTACTATTTGTTGGGGATGGCCCTGAACGACAAACAGCAGAAGAACTGAGCCGCACCCTGGGTGTGTATGATAATATACGATTTGTAGGCAAACAGGAACAGATGGAAGACATACTAGCTATTGCAGACCTGTTCCTGCTTACTTCAGAATATGAAAGCTTTGGTCTTGCTGCACTTGAAGCAATGGCGGCGGGTGTACCGGTTGTATCAACCAATGCCGGCGGTCTTGGCGAGATCATGATACCGGGTGAAACAGGCTTTATGGCCGATGTAGGCGATGTAGATACGATGAGTCGCCAGGCTATGGATATCCTGAAAAAAGATGATGTACTAAAGAAGTTTAAAACGCACGCGGCTGCACATGCCAAGAAATACGATATCAGTAATATTATTCCGCAGTATGAAAAGCTCTATGAGCGATTCCTGGTGAATGCACCTGTATAACTTGGGTAAACATTTGCTTAGTTCCTGGACGACCGCAACCAGGAAGCCGGATTAACATTTGAATTTTCGATCATCACCATAAAATTCACCTGGCCGCCTGAGCCATCATCGGCTTCGCCAGCCCTGCCAATTACCTGGCCGGTTTTAACTGTGGCACCTTTGCCAACATTCACGCCTGAAAGATTGCTGTAGGTAGTAATATATTTTCCATGACGCAATACCACCGCAGCCGCTTCGCCATAGTTGTGGATAGCCATCACCTCACCATCAAACACCGCTTTTACTGTAGAGCCTGCTTCGGTGCCAATCGTGATACCAGGATTATCATCGTAGATATTGGTAAATCCTTCTACCTTGTATTTTCCAAATGGGATCTTGACAAAGCTCTTATCAACAGGCCAGGGTAATTTGCCCTTGTTCTTCGAAAAATCAGCACCGAGTTTGATGTCAACTGCATTTAACTCCAGGTAGCTCTCCGGCTTTTTCTCAACGGGCTCTGGCCTGGCTGGCGTAGCAGTTGTTGAAGCCGGTGCGTCGGGGTTGGCTGCCGCGATCGCTTTTTTCTCGGCAGCTACACGATCT
>JAEZRB010000312.1 GCA_023412975.1 Bacteroidota bacterium
CCGATCGCGATATAGAGATTGGGCGCAATAGCAAACCCGGTTTGGCCTACGTGCTCATTATGTGGCCTCCAATGCGCATCGGCAACAGGCCGGCTGCAGGCAGTGGCAGCATGCAAAATTTTTGCGAGGTCTTCCACGATGCCCCAGTTCTCCGGGCCTTTCAACCCACGTCCGCCACTTACCACAATACCAGCTTCGGTCAGCGGCACTTCACCACTTGCTTTCGTGGTCTGGGTCACTTTTATCTTTGGAGCATCAACCTTTGCTTCGAACGGAACTACTTCCGCTGAACCACCCACTTCCGCGACTTTATAGGCATTTGCATTCAGGGTAATGATCTTCACCTGTGTATCCACCGCGATATTAGCAAACGCTTTTCCCGAGAATACGTTCTTTTTGACAATAAAACCATCATTGGTATCGGGCAGGGCTACCGCGCCGGATACCAAACCCGCTTTCAGTCGCACGGAAAGCCGGGGCGCGATGGCTTTTCCATCCATATTATTGGAGAAAACGATCACCGACGATCCATTAGCCTCTGCCACCTGGGCAATAACGCGGGTAAATAGCTGTGCATCGAACGCGTTAAGTGTTTCGTTGCTGACATGATGTATTTTTTTGACGCCGTATTTTCCGAGTGCAGCAAGATCTTCTGAAACAGTACCGAGTACCACCCCTTCTGCCGCGGTATTGAGCTGGTCGGCGATTTTAGCACCGTAGCTCAAGGCTTCCAGCGAAGATTTTTTTACCTGTCCATCTGCCTGGTCTATAAATATTAAAACTGACATATAGCTAATTTGAAGATTTGAGAATTTGAAAGTTTGAAAATGGGTAAAGTGGAATTGACGCTGGTTTTAGTTAAATAGCTTTTGCTTCTTCGTGCAGCAGTCTTACAAGTTCTTCCACATTGTCTGCAGGAACCAGCTTAACGCCGGCCTTAGCAGGTGGCAATCCAAAACTGGTAACACTGGTCAATGCTTCCACAGCAACGGGTTCCACCACTTTCAGTGGCTTGGTACGGGCTGCCATGATCCCGCGCATATTGGGGATCCGCTGTTCTGCCATACCTTTCTGGGCACTTACAACAACGGGTAGTTCAACCTCATTTATTTCTTCACCACCTTCAATTTCACGTGTAATGGTAGCCTTATTGCCGTTTAATTCAAACTTAGCGGCCAGAGATACAAAAGGCAGGTCGAGCAATTCTGCAACCATGCCGCCAATGGCTGATCCATTGTAATCAATTGTTTCCTTTCCGGTAAAAATCAGGTCGTATCCGCCCTGTTTGGCTACCTCGGCGATCTGTGATGCGATCGTAAAACTATCGTGGCTGTCTGTATTCACACGGATCGCTTCATCACCACCCAGTGCCAGCGCCTTGCGGATGATTGGTTCCGCGTCGGCAAGGCCGACCGTTACGAGATGCAGCACAATAGAAGGGTCTTTTTCCTTGAGTTCTATGGCCCGAACCAACGCATACCATTCATCATAAGGATTGATGATCCATTGAACACCGCTGGTATCAAATTTCGTGTTATTTTCAGTGAAGGCTATTTTTGCCGTAGTGTCAGGCGATTTGGTAATACATACTAAGATCTTCATGACGGGTTTTTTAAAGTTCAAACTAGTTGTTTATGCAACTAAAACAAAGATAAGTGAAGCAAAGTTAAATCCGGTATTTGAGAGCAATTTTTTTTACCCGCCTTTATGGGCCGTTTTCAAGTCATATTGATCGAAATATTTAATCATGGAGCGTATTGACAGGTTAAAGGAATTTCTAAGAGTAAATCCCACGGATAGCTTTATACAGCATGCACTGGCCCTGGAATATGTCAAAAAGGGCGATGATGCAGAGGCGCGCAGGCTTTTTGAGGAATTATTGTCCCGCGACCCGGGATATACGGGTAGTTATTATCATTTGGGTAAATTATTCGAACGAAACGGTGATACAAAATCTGCCCTTAACTGGTATGAAAAAGGGATGGAACAAACCCATAAAGCCGGCGACAGGCATGCGTATGGGGAGTTGAAGGGGGCGTGGGAGGAGTTAGGAATGTGAAAATGTGGAAATGTGGAGATGTGAGAATGTGGGGATGTGGAAATGTGGGAATGGGAGATTTGCTATAATTATTCATGAGTTTATTGCAACGATATAAAAATTTTGTGGAGGCTAACCGGCTGTTTACAACAAATGACCGGTTATTGGTGGCTGTGAGTGGTGGGGTGGATTCTGTGGTATTATGTGAATTATGCAAACAGGCAGGTTATGATTTTTCTATCGCGCATTGCAATTTCCAGTTGCGTGATGCGGATAGTGAAAGGGATGAAAAATTTGTTAGCGGACTGGCACAGCGCTACAACGTGAACTTTCATCTTGTAAAATTTGAAACCAAAAAATTTGCGGAAGAGAATAAACTATCAACCCAGGAAGCTGCCCGCAACCTACGATATAACTGGTTCGAGGAAATCAGGTTGAAAAATGGGTACCAGTATATCCTGACGGCGCATCATGCCGATGATAATATCGAAACAGTGCTGATGAAGTTTTTCCGCGGCACGGGAATAAAGGGTATGCGTGGTATCGAACCTAAAAAAGGATCCATTGTCCGGCCACTGTTATTTGCCCGTCGAAAACAACTGGAGGAATTCCTGGCGGAACAACAGCTTGAATTTGTGAGTGACTACACCAACCTGCAGGGCGATTATACCCGCAATTATTTTCGCAACCAGGTCATCCCGATGATAGAAAAATCATTGCCGGGTGCCAGTGAGAATGTGCTGACCAATATCG
>JAEZRB010000036.1 GCA_023412975.1 Bacteroidota bacterium
ACCGGCAATTTATTGTACTTCCTTAATGCCGGGAAGGCGGTGAGACGGGAAGTTGAATATTCTTCCCGTCTTCCTTTCTTACCGGCATCTTATTATACCTGCTTGATGCCGGGAAGACGGTGAGACGGGAAGTTGAATATTCTTACCGTCTTCATTTCTTCCCGGCAATTTAATGACGACCTTCCTGCCGGGAAGGCGGTAAGACGGGAAGTTGAATATTCTTCCCGTCTTCCTTTCTTACCGGCAATTTATTGTACTTCCTTAATGCCGGGAAGGCGGTGAGACGGGAAGTTGACTATTCTTCCCGTCTTCCTTTCTTACCGGCAATTTATTGTACTTCCTTAATGCCGGGAAGGCGGTGAGACGGGAAGTTGAATATTCTTCCCGTCTTCCTTTCTTACCGGCAACTTATTATACCTGTTTGATGCCGGGAAGACGGTGAGACGGGAAGTTGAATATTCTTCCCGTCTTCCTTTCTTACCGGCAACTTAATATACCTGCTTGATGCCGGGAAGGCGGTGAGACGGGAGGTTGATTATTCTTCCCGTCTTCTTTTCTTACCGGCAATTTAATGACGACCTTCCTGCCGGGAAGACGGTGAGACGGGAGGTTGAATATTCTTCCCGTCTTCGTTTCTTCCCGGCAAAACAATTAAAAATCTTACAAAATTCCGCTTCTTATCGCTTTACCAATAAGCATAGCCGTGTTGGTTGCCTGGAATTTTTCAATCAGGCTTTTGCGATGGGTGTTTACGGTAGGTATGCTGATAAAAAGTTTGGTTGCGATTTCGGCATTGGTAAGACCTTCAGCAATGAGCTGCAGCACTTCTTTCTCGCGCCGCGTGATCAGGGGAGTGTCGTTAGAATTTTCGCGCAACGAAAGTGCAGCTTCGAAACTTAAATAGGTCTTACCCATTGCGACCGTGGTTATAGCTGTCAACAGCTCTTCTTTTGTAGCATTTTTCAATACATAACCCGATGCGCCGTTGTCCATCATATTGCGGATCACGGGTTGCTGGTTGAAAGTACTTAGTCCCAGCACATGCACCGAAGGGAATTTTTGCTTTACCTCTTTGCATAATTCCGTGCCACTTCTGTCGGGAAGATTGACATCCATCAAAACCACATCGGGTTGTTGCCTTTCCAGGAAACTCAGGCAGGATTCTGCGTTGGAGGCATGTCCCAACCATTCGACGGACGTTTCATTTTGCAACAATGAACGAATGCCTTCGATTACCATATAATGGTCATCTACAATGAACAATTTTGTTTTCATCCGATGCTTATCTCGATCAAAACTGAAGTACCTTCCCCGGGTGCAGACTGTACATCCAATTTCCCTTTCAGGAATTCTACACGGTTTTGAATATTGCTCCATCCCATGCCGCCCGGTTGTCTCAGCAAAGCTGTGTCAAAACCTTTCCCGTCATCTTCTACTGTGACGGCAAGCAATTTTTCCTGCGCGGACGCATGCATCTGCACCACTACCTGACCTGCTGCCGCATGCTTGATTGCATTGTTGACCAGTTCCTGCACAATGCGATAAATTGTAACAGCGGTGGTTTGTTCGATGACAACTTTCTCCATGCCCATTGACTGGTAACGGGCGTGAATAGCGCCACTTCGATCCACCTCGTTGCAAAACTCTTTTAATGCAACATCCAAACCATATCTCACAAGCATTTCGGGCATCATATTATGTGCTACGCGGCGCATTTCTTTGATTGAGCTATCCAGCATATCGATACTGCGCTCAAATGCCTGTGCATTTTCCGGTGTTAAAATAAGATTGTCTTTCATGTTCTGAAATGAGAATTTAATGCCGCTGAGCATACCGCCCAGTCCATCGTGAAGGTCTTTGGCCAGCCGGGCACGTTCCTGCTCCTCTCCTTTGAGAATGGCTTCAGTAGCGGCTAATTGTTTTTCAGTTTCCAGTTCATCTATTCTTGCCTGTTGCAACCTTTGCCGGTGTTTATAGTTGCGATAACTAAGCAATGATATGATAAGTAGTGCCGCAGCACCGCCGATAAGAATATAGTTCAGTATGCTTTTTTGTTTGAGCTGCGCCTGTTGCAATTGGATCTGGTTTTCCTTTTTCTCAAACTCATACTTTGCCTCAAGGTTGGCTACTGTTGATTTGCTTTTTTCGCCAATAAGAGAGTCGTTCAACTTTTCAAATTCTTTCCTGTAGTCAAGTGCCTTCTGCAGGTGACCCGTTAATTCATTAAACTGGGAAGCCTTTAAATACAGGTCTTTTAATTCAAGTCTTGAGCCCTGTTTTTCTGCAATCGCAATTCCCTGCTGGATATAATTTCCTGCAGCAGGATCTTTTAATTTTAACAGCAGGTCGGCCATACCCATATAGGCATACATTTCGTATTCCGGCGCTTCTTTTTCTTTTGAAAATGCAATGGTTTTTTCAAAAAATGATTTTGCCTGCTGTACATCATTCATGGCTGCGTAAGCATCCCCTTTTCCCAATATTGCATCCAGAAAGAGAGTATAATCGCTTACTTTTTCACCTACCCGCTCTATTTCTTCATATAATCTTAATGCGTTTTCGGGTTGCTTTAGCTGCATATAAGCCGCTGCCAGGTTGAATTGCGATGTGGCAATGGTAAAATCATCTTTCAACTCTTTTGCTAACTGCAAACCTGCTTCAGCGTATTGCCTACCTTTTTCACTCTCATTCAGATCCAGAAAAACAGCGGCGAGATTATTGTTGAGTCGCCGCAAGGTACTCCTGTGATTGATTTTTTCAGCATGCTTCTTTGATAGTAAATAATAGTCTGCAGCCTGAACATAGTCAGACAAATAGTGCCACTGGTGGCCCACATTCAAATAGGCCGTAGCAAGTTGAAAGTCGTCGCCAATTTCCTTATACAATTCCAGCGCCTCTTCTGCTGCTCTCAGCGCTTCCCGAAACTGTCCCCGGCGATTCAGCACTACGATATAGTTGCTGGCAAAAGATGCTACTCCCTTTTTGTAGTCAAGGTCTTCTGCAAGCTGCCTTGCCTTTTTATAATAGTAAATGGCAGAATCTGGCTGATCATATTCAATGGCTCTGCCATAGGCATAGTATAAGAAAACAGCATTGGTATCATTTTCAGCCAGCAATAGTAACTTTTGCAGGCTGTCGGTCGCCTGGCCACGAGCATTATTATTCCCGGCAAATACCAACAATAAGATGATAACCCACTTACGCATTTAGTTCCCAGTATGATCTGTTTAATACACAAATAAACGTACAATTCCCTTCAAACCGCCTCCTCTTTTCTAATGATTCTTTACCCTGTAAAATCATCTTTTTTAATGATATGAAAACTATACCAAATATGCAACATTTGTTTACTCAAATTCATCAAATTTTTTTTTGCGATGAAAAAGCTGTTCAGATTATTGATATTCCTTTTTTTGTTTGTGTCCGGCAATATAACTGCTTCTGCACAACTGGTAACAAGGCCCGCACAGTTGGATGCTGAAAAGAAAACTACAACCGAATTGCCCGATCTGGTGGTTACTATAACAAGCATTACATATAGTAATGCGGACAGCGTTTATACCATTGCTTACACAATTCGGAATGACGGAAAAGGCCCGGTTGATATGAGTTTGATAAAACTGAAAGGGGATGTGTATAACCATGCCGGAAATCTGGCTTTTCCCGGATGTGAAACTTCTTTTTCCCGGGTAAAGCAACCTTCAAGAGTGTCAAACAATAGTCCCGAAAGTAACATGCTAAAGACCCGCACATCATACAATGGAAGTTTGACCTGCGCTATTCCTTTATACACCTGGCATAAGGACTATAGTTATAAGTTGGAAATAGACCCTGCAAAATCAATTAAAGAATCCAATGAAAAAAACAATATTGCCACAGCATCAATTATCGGGTATCTGGATTTACCTGATCTAACTATCGAATCAGCTACCTGGACCTGGGGAAATACCAGATATAAAGATGGTGTGCAGGTACAGGATTTCACCGTCAATTTAATGATAAGAAATATGGCAGTTGTACCTGCTTCTCTCGACGTGTATGTAATAGGAAATTTCGGCAATACCCACAACTGCGCCGGGTGTGGAAGAGTTATAAGCGGAAGCTTATCCTCTAACCTTAAAATAGGCGCCTGGGGATATATGACAACTGTAATAGGCTGCACGATGCCTGTAACCCAGTTGCAGAACCAAACCCAATATGCCATTGCCGTTGATTGCTATAATAAGGTGGCAGAAAAAGACGAAAACAATAATTCTATAGTAATACCCATTCCACCCAGATAAGCCAGGTTATTGATTGTGAAATGACCATAAGAAATTCTATATACTGTTATATGTGACTAACATAAATAATAAAATTACACATGAAAAAAATTACATTACTGCCGGTATGTTTGATTTTATTCGTCGCTTTGGCACAGGCCCAGAAAAAGCCGGCGCAAAAAAAGGATCAGCCATCCATGGAAGAAATGATGAAGCAGCTTCAAAAAGAAATGGAAGCCGATCCCGAAAAGAAAAAAGCCATGGAAGAAAACGGCGTGATGGACATGTTGAAACAGGTTGAAAAAACAACCAAAGCTGCAGGAGTGAAGAATGTAGATATAAATGCAATGGCCGTAGCAGACATCAACAAGATACCCGCCAAACCCTCCAGCCTGCCCATACACCCCACTCCGGTGAGTAAAGAGCAACTGAAAACCTATTTGCAACCCTTTATGCAAAGTACAGATGCCGCCATAAAACCGGAACATAGATCAGCCATAACTGCACATTTAAACAAAGGCAAAGAAACCGGTGTTATCGCCATGGCCTATCTTACACAAAGAGAATTAGATAAAGCTTTATATCTCTTGCTTAATGCTTGTATTGCAAATCCCGATGATTATGCTTCGCTGAATAACCTGGGGGCATTTATGACCATGAGTGGCTACGCCCACAAATCATTGCCCCTATTGCACTATGTGCAAAAACAATTTCCCCAAAGCGCTACCCTGCTAAACAATCTGGGACAAGCCTGGCTCAGCCTCGGCTACCTGGATAAAGCGGAAAAATTTTTAAAGGACGCACTTAAAGCAGACAAAAAACAAACACAGGCATCTTACTCGCTTGCCGTAATGGCCAAACACCAGGGCAATAAAGCGAAATGTGTAGAGTATGTAAAACAAACCATAGAAAACGGTGGTAGCACACCAGATGCCCTGGGCATGCTGGCTTCAGAAGCCCAGGGAACTGACTTTGCAAAATTGCTAAGGCCCAGGTATGAACGCTATTATAAAAAAGACCACGCCATTATAAAACGCTTTAGGCTACCACCGGTACCTGCTTCTTATGGTGAAGCACTTAACTCTTACGAAGAAGTGGAAACCTTTTTTCAAAATTTGGATGAAACCACGAATGAAGCCCTGGTAAGGGGGGAGGAATTGTCGCTAGCTTTGCAACAACAGCGGCAGCAAATACAAAAATCACAAAATAATGAGTTGACCGCGATGATGAAAAACCCCGGAGATCCCGGAGCCTTACAAAGACATTACATCAAATACAATCACCCCTTGCAGACACAGGCACACTTCATGCTTTCTTCTATCTCCAACCCGGCATTTAGCACTTCTTACGCCGCTCGCATGCAACGGGAAGAAGAAAATATGGCTAACGGTGAAAAGAAGCTGATCAAATCGCTGGAAGGATTACAACAGCAACGAAGTGCCCTGCTTCAGGCAGCCAGCAAGCTGGAAGGTGGCGAGGGCCGTGGTGAAGAAGAAGAACAAATTCAAAGATTATTGGACCAGGCCTGTGAAATTCAACGAGATTATGAATCGCAATTTCTCTCAGGGAAAGCTACCCTGGCCAATCAATACCTCCATAACATGGAAGACCTGCTTAACCAGAAATTACAAGAAGAAATATTTTGGTTGCTGATAGTAGGCTATCCTGCCGACCCTACGGCTTCAGTGTTTACTGCCTATACTTCTTATTTAAGCGGAATTAACAGATTAAAAAATATCTATCCCAACGTTTTTGAACTCACACCGCCCTGCGGAGAAAAGGGGCCAGGATATATTGACATTGTTCGAAAACTTCAACAATGGGAAGCCGATCATTGCCAGGTAAGTTGGGGATTTGATGTAGGGGCTTTCAAGGGAAATTTTAATTGCAATGGTATGAAAATGCAAATGAATTTCGGTGTAGCCAGTATTGAGTATGGCCAAACACAAGACCCCGCCACCTGGGAAACAAGCTCTCATACCATTTCAACCGAAGTTGGCGCCAAAAAAGAATTTGAAGTAGGTAAAACATTAACAGGAGAAGTGGGTGGATCCGTTAAAACGACCGTTACCATAGACAAAGGCGGCCATATATCCGAAGTAACAGTTGGAGGATCAGTTGGCGCCGGCATCAGCGGCCCTATAGGAAGTGCAGGTGTAGAACTAGGCAGTGCGGAAATAACATTGAGCGGTGGCTTCAACTCCTCAGGCCCTTCTGTAAACCCTATCAGCAGCAGTTTTTTAAGAGGAAACTAATCATAATTTTAAGAAACTTAAGGCTACAAATCAAGAAAATTACCTGTTATGAAATTTCTGTTCTTTTTAGCATTGTACTTGTTCTGTGGTGCTATGTATGCCCAGCAAAACTTAAATAACGACTGCGACCAGGAAGCGTTAAAAAACCTACCCGGCAAATGGAGGCCTCAAGGCGTTGATGAGGTAGAAAATAATACGAGAAAACCTAATGCGGCAGAAGCTGCAGGAGCAAAAATGATTTTCAACCAAATTGGAAAATTGTTCCAGGAAAATTACAAACCCATGGGGGTTGATGTCAATCACTACTTAACGCACAATATTTCCCCGGAAGGAAAAGCCTATAGCAACTGGTATATCTATACCCTCAGCAATATGAGGTTTGTTTGTGTGAATGGTAAAAAAACTACAAACAGTGAAGCGATTAGCTCGGCTGTGCATATCAACCCCGAAGGTTCGTTGAGTGTTAAATTCAAAGAGATGCCGATTTATGATGAGAGCGGCCGTAAAGTTAGTTCAGAAGCCAGCGGCAGTTTTGGATTTTATGCTTTAACCGAAAGGGAGTGTAAGAATGGAAGTCTTCCAGACCTTTCAAACGGGTATTTTGTTGTAGAGACAAGTAGGGATTATAATGTGTGGATCAGCCAGGATGGTAAACTCCCCTACCGCTATGTAAGTCGTAAGGAATTTATAGAAAAGCAGGTGAAACTTTTGGAAGCACAACGTAAAGAAAGACAGCCGGGAGAAAGCAAAGAATTTTTAGCCGCGCTTTTTGATAAGCCATTGGAAGCTTACACAAAGGATTTGAAAAAAGACGAGGATTGGCTCCATGAAATTTCTATCGTGAAACAGGAAGTGGTGAAAGACCCTGTCACGAATGCTTTCCAGTATTCCCGATTTGGATTTACTACACTGAACGATCCGGCAATGTCTGTACCGATTATGCCCAACCCGGATTATTACAACAAAAATCTACCGAAATGGACACCTCAGTTTATCGTGATCAATGTAGGTCGTATCGATGGATTTATAGGACAGAACATTCGCAAAGTGGTTGATAAAAATATAGACTATTTTAAAAGCTTGCTGGTAAACAAATAGATTGAACGTATGAGAAAAAATGTACTAATGCCTGTTATCTTTTTAACGACAACCGCCATTGTGAGTTGTGCAATGAACCCGGCGGAAGACGGCAAACCTTTTCAACTGAAAATTTATCATGGATTTGATTTTTCCACCAGGCAGGTGGTCAGGTACAATGAAACGACAGCGGCTGACCTGAAGTTTTTTCAGCAAACTCGCAATGTGGGCATCTACCCATCCCTCCGGGCTGAAAAGATCAAAGAGTTTGAGAGTCCGCCCACAGCACTTTCAGCGGCCGAGATAAGCGAATGGAAAGATTATATCATGGGCCCTTAATCAAACCGGTATTATGTGTTTCGTGCAAGGGACGGGCGCCACTATTTACTACATCTTATCAAATATGAGAACCAGGGAAAAGCAGCATCCTATTGGCTGCTAAACTTTGACTGGAAAGAAATCACTGTAAACGAGCCCCGTAACCTGGATACATCTACTGCCAGGAATACACAGGGTCAACTAACAGGTTCATGGGGATATTTCGGAGACAAATCACTGCCCGGAGTGTTTATCTTCAACGAAGACGGTTCATTTGTACACTATAGTGCTGTAAGAAAAAATTATTTAAAAGAAGGCAGCATGTATGCAATGGAAACAATTTACAAAGGACGTTATCAAACAGATGGAAATAACATCTGGTTCAGCAATGTTTCTATCGCCAGATTAGATCGGTCAAAGGACAATACTAACCGCAACCGTATTGGCGACAGGGAACATGCAAAAAATGTGATAAAAAGTACAGGCAGTTTTAGCTCCTGGACATTGGAACCATTGCAGTTTAGTTTAGTTGAGCCAGGTGTGCTGCGTATTGCCTCAAAAGAGAGCCAGGATGAAATACGTACAAAATTCAGGGCCGATTGGGAAACTTACGACGATTGGTAAATTATCAAAACGTTAAGCGAGTGAAAACTTTAACCCTCCTATTCCTGCTTCTGTTTGGAGGTATGACTACTTCCGCACAAAACCTTACTGGGGCAGATCGTAAGAAATTAGAAGAAAACCTGAAAGAACCCAGGGAACAAATGAAGAATGCAAACACGGATGAGAAGAAAGTCCTGGAAGCTTTTAGTGTACCGGGCATGATCAAAAACCACGAATAGAAGCTCTTCGTCGAAAAGGATTTCGGGAAAACGCTACGCCGAATCATGGAGAATAATATTGATTTTTTAAAAACCTTTTAGTAAACAAATGAGAACTTTTATCCTCTTACTAGTCATTTTATCAGCAAATGTCGTTGCTGCGCAGCAAACGATCGCTAGAGGTTGCGACCCCGAGAAAATTACAACTGCTCCTGGTAGCTGGATCACCTACGTTGATAAGAATACCCGCGGTCTAACTCCGGCAGAGTTGGCAGCAGAGCGGAAAATAATTGCTTCCATACACCAGGTATTCAAGGATAATTATACACCCATTGGTGTTACCGCCAGCCATAGTGCCAATTACGATATCAACAATTCTGAAGTTGATACCCGGCACCCCAATCGCTTCGGGCATCCTTATTATTACCTGCTGATGAATTTTCCTAACTATTGTAAAAATGGAAAGTTTCAAAAAGAAGACCATTCGAATGCCACCCTGACCATCAATATCAATACAGCTCCTTATTATGATACGATAGCAATCTTAGACAGGGATGGCGAAGTAAACAGCAATGCACATATCGGATACCACACGCTTGGCAGGGATTATTTTCCAAATGGCAAATGGCCCGACCTCTCGAATGGATGGTATGCCTATGGAGGTCCTGATGCCCAATTTACATCTAATTATTCCTGGTGGATTACAGGAAAAGGAAAGGAACTGCCTTTTCACTATGTAACCCGAAAAGAACTTTTAATGAAACAAATAGCTGTACAACAGGCTTATATCAATAGTGCTAAAAGAATAAGAGACAATAAAGAAACACAGAATGTTTATAAACAATCCAACCAGTTGGATTATTTCCTTAATGCACAAAACAAACTTATAGAAATACTGGAAAAAACAAAGGCAGCATACCAGGAAGATTTAGGAAAGAAAGATGAATGGCTGAATGAATGGGCTATTATAAAAAGTCAGTTTAAAGACGGGATCACCCGCTTTGTTTTTGTTTCACTCAAGGACCAGGAGTGTATGGTGCCTGTAAAACCCAACCCGGGGTATTATAACAGGAATCACTCCAAATCGGTCCCACAGTTTATGACCATCAGTTTGCGGGTAAGTGAAGGCGAAAACCATTCCGTCCGGGCTATGAAAAAGGTGATAGAAGATAATATTGACAAATTCATAAGCCTGGTGGACAATGCAGGTAAATAAGCCAAAACAATCTTGAAATAAATCAACGACTCTCATCGAAATGAATGAATACCAAACGACAACGGATCTATAACTAGCGGTAGACTTTACAAACTTTCAATATCTTCGGTCAGGTATTACTCTTGTATTGACCGCTTCCCTTTTTCGGGGAATAATCGGAAACCAAAATATTTCATGAACAAATACCCGATCTATATTACATATTTGTTTCTTTTATACTCCTGCTCCTCCAGCCATAACATACATTTTCCTACCCGTAGTTCCTCTACCCCGGGTTCAGTTTTTTATTCAAACGCTGCTGGATATACTTGGCTGCAACGGGACAGTGCGGTGCTGGAAGCATTTTACCAGGGAAATATTCCCTCCTTTTTAAAAAAGTTTGTCCCCATACATACCTCTATCACAGACAGTGCGACAGGAAAAACGATTAAAGCCACCTATTATGTTAGCCCCGACTACTTAAGCATTGGCACGAATGATGACTGGGCCCGTGTTTGTATCACACCCATGGCGGCACAAAAAATCGCCGACTCTTTGAATTGTTTTTTGTCCACACCTAAGATAGCAGATGATATTTACAAGTCGGCCAGCGTGAAGTTGGCGCCTGTGCCCATGTACGCGTTTCGCGACAGCACCCCTACCATGTGGCATCATCACCTTATCATTGAAGGACAACGCAGGCAACGCAAAGGCCTGATTGCAGGTATTAAAAAAGATGTAGTCTTAAGCGAGAAGGTCACCTCACATAGCCGGCCAAATCGTGTGGCAATTTATGGCTGGCATAAGCCGGATGGCTCACCTATACAACCTGTGTATGCGGGCCATGTAAACTGGTATGTGGATTACAGCCATGGCATACGACTGGTGTATTCATATATTAAAGTAGATGGCAAACGCATGCATTATACAGAAGTCCTCGCAGATCCTGTTTTAAAAAAACTGATCTGTAACGAAGAACACTGTACTTTTTACCGGTACTGATAACACCACTGACAGTTTGAGTTCGTAAAAATAAGACACAGGGATTGAGTAATTACCCTTAGTTTACAGGGTGGACTCTTAGAAACTAGCTCACAGAAGTTTTTTAATTAGTCATAAAAGATTAATTTAATATAGCGAAACCATTAAACCTTGTATCTTTTTCTATACAGCTTATGTTTTCGAAACTTTCTCCCTCTTTAAGGCTTGCTTTATATTATTTTTTATTCAGCGCCGCCTGGATATTGCTGAGCGGCCGTGTAGCTGAGTGGATGGCCCGCGGCAGAGCTGATAACCTGCGTATAATCGAAGATTTCAAGGGTTTATTCTTTGTGATGATCTCGTCCATTTTTATTTTTTCTATCAGCCGCGGCATTTACAGGAAACTCATGAATTCCCTGCGCTTCAATAAGGAAATGCTCGTGAAATACCAAGGAGTCATGAACGCAACCCAGGAAGGCATTTATGAATACGACCTCAAAACGACCAATATCAGATTAAGTGAGAATATCAGGAATCTGCTGGGTGAAAAAGATACGCTCATAAACGACGGACTCAACTACTGGAAAGAACGTATTCACACCGGGGACCGTGACAGGATACTGTCTGAAATAAAAGCGCTTCACAAGACAGGAGCACATTCCTGGCAGGGTGAATATCGTTTTTTGACAGGCAAAAAGGGATACAAAGAGCTCTCGCACCGAATATTTATACTGCGGGATAAGGATCAGCCTTATACTATCATTGGTGCCGTTCAGGATATAACGCCACAAAAACAATTGCAACGAGAATACCTTGCACAGCAGTTGCAAAATAAAACGGAGATAACCCGGAATATCATAAGGGCTGAAGAACGTGAACGTGACCGATGGGCCCAGGAATTACATGACAATATCGCCCAGATGTTGGGAGTAGTCAGGCTTTACGTGAGTATGATCCGTTCCCAACCTGAAAAGCGAGAAGAAATGATCCAGAAAACGACGGATCTGGTAGAACAATCTATCACCGAAATAAGGCAGCTTTCCGCTAACCTGAAACCACCCGTTTTTGAAGAAGAAGAAGGACTGAAGTCTGCCATTGAAAGCCTGCTTGCAAATATCGGGAGGGTAAAGCCTTTGAATTTTTCACTGAATGTAGATGATGAACTAAGCAACCGTTATCTGAATAATGATCAGAAACTGATGATCTATCGTATCATCCAGGAACAATTGAATAATATCGTGAAATATGCCAATGCCAGCAAAGTGTCCATCCGGATAGACATCGATCCGCCTACTGCTGTGGTTAAGATCACCGACAATGGTATCGGCTTCGAACCCGATAAACTGGTTACCGGTATAGGCCTCAAAAACATCAGGAGCCGTTTAAACATGTTTAATGGCCAGCTTGAAATCGATTCAGCACCCGGTAAAGGCTGTGAACTACGATCAGCATTCCAACTGAATTGAGTGCTGTTATTGAACCCCACCACTCACGACTCACGACTCACCACTCACCACTCACTATTCACCTCACCACTCACTACCACAACTGCTTACCCTGATAGTAATCCAGAATCTTTGTTCTCAGCACATAATCATATTTGGCAATAATAAGGTTAGTATTAGCCCGGTCGAGATTATTCTTTGCCGTGAGGTAGTCAATCGAATTTCCAACACCCGAATCAAAACGGATACCTGCAGCCCTGAAGGATTCTTCAAACGCTTCTACCTGCGAAACAATCGTTTTATAGCGCTCTGCAGCGGTGTTCATATTGACGTAGGCCTGGTCGATGGCCTGGCTCAACTGGGTCTTAGTCGTTTTTACCAAAAGCTCCGTGTTCTTGAAATTGATCCTGGCCTGCCTGATCCTATTGCGCTGCTGGAGCGAGTTGAAGATCGGAATGTTGAGGTTGAAGCCAAACGAAGTATAGAGGTTATTATTCAACTGGTCATTGTAATTAATTTTGCTCACGTTGAAATTGTCCTGTTTGTAAACGACTGGCACCTGCGTCCCGTTGACCATGACGTAGTCCTCGGAAGTCCTGTCAGTGGTATTGATATACTTGCTCTGCATGGCAACGCTGGAGTAATTGGTAAAGGCGTTACCGTTGAAAGTAAGTCTCGGGAAAAGTTGTCCTCTTGCTACTTTTATCGCACGGGCAGCGCTTAGCTGCCTGTATTCAGCAGCTTTTACCATGGCTAGTTCCTGAAGAGCGGTTTCATAAATTTTATCAGGAGTATCTTCATACCTGGCCGCGAACGATTCAGGTTCGATCTTTTCTAATACAACATTTTTATCATACGGAACATTCATCAACCCTGCAAGCCTGATCCTGGCCGACTCCAGCGCATTTTGGATCGTGATGATCGACAGTTGATCACTTGCAAATTGCCCCCTCAGATCAGAAAGGTCAGAGGGCCTGATCGCACCTTCCCTGTTAAGCACCTCTAGTCTTTTCACCTGTTCGCCAGATAGCGTGGCCTGGCTCTTCGCCTGTTCCAGTTGATCTGCACTACTCAATACTTCCAGATAAGCCAGGATAATATTAATGGTCAGGTTGTCTTTTTCCTGCTGCCAATCCATTTTAGAGGCCTGGTAGGCATATGAATTTTGCTTGATTGAATTCTGAATAGCTAGGCCGTTAAATAATACCACGCCGCTACCCACGCTATAATTTGACGAGTTGAACGATTGTGTAACCGGCGAATTGGTAAAGGGATCAATACTACGTCCCTGGTTAAAACTATGCCCCGCCCCGGCATTTAGGTCCGGTAGCATGTTGAGCTTCGACTGCTTCCAGTTTGCTTCATCCCGCTCGGCCTGCAGCTGACGCTGTTGGACGTCAAAATTGTTGGAGATACCAGTTTCCACACATTCCCTTAACGTCATGGTCTTCTGCGACAATACCTGCAGTGAAAACATAACCATGACAAACACTAATAAATTTTTCTTCTTCATTGTTTCATTCTTATTTGATGACCAGCTTAAACATGCCGGGCATATTATTCAGTGACCTCCACTCTTTTTTCGATCATCCCGTCGAGCAGGTGGATAATTCTTTTACCGTACGATGCATTCTTTTCGGAGTGGGTAACCTGAATGATGGTAACACCTTCGTTATTCAGCTGGCGAAACAAATCCATGATCTCCTCACCCTGCTTTGAGTTAAGATTACCTGTAGGCTCATCTGCCAGTAATAATTTTGGCTTCGCGATCAATGCCCGGGCAATTCCTACGAGCTGTTGCTGGCCGCCGGAAAGCTGGGTAGGGAATAAATCTTTCTTACCGACTATATTAAACCTGTCGAGCATGTCGGCTACCAGCGCCTTACGCTCCGATCCTTTTATATTCTGGTAGATCAGCGGCGTCTCGATGTTTTCATAAACCGTCAATTCATCAATAAGATGGTATGCCTGGAATACAAAGCCGATATACTGCTTGTATAAGCCAGATCGTTGCTTTTCCTTTAGTTTGTGAACCGACTCATGCAGGAAGTTGTATTCGCCTTCATTAAACTCATCGAGCATCCCGATCACATTCAACAGGGTTGACTTGCCTGAACCTGAAGGACCCATGATTGAGAGGAACTCCCCTTCATTTACGGTAAGATTGATATCCTTTAATATAAATGTGCGGTTATTACCTGTATTCACCCACTTATAAATATGTTTCAATTCCAGCATGATAGTATTTGTTTGTCTTTTTGGTTAATGCCATTTTATCGTTTATTCATCTCTTAATGTATGTACCGGGTTTTCCATGGCCGACCTGACCGTTCTAAATGACAGGATCAACAGAGCCAGCAACACCATCCCTGCTCCAGTGATCGCAAATATCCACCAACTGAGGGTTGTGCGATAGACAAAATCCTGTAGCCACTGGTTCATAGCCCACCAGGCAAGGGGAAGCGTAATCAGGAAAGCGATCATTACAAGAATAACAAAATCCTTTGATAGCAGGGAAACGATCTGTGTTACCGATGCACCCAATACCTTCCTGACTCCAATTTCCTTGGTACGGGTATTCGTAATATAGATGACCAGACCCAGCAGCCCCAGGCAACTGATAAATATGCAAAGCCCGGCAGACCATCTCAACAGTCGGGAAATATTCTGTTCTGATTTGTAAAATGCGGCGATGCTTTCATCATAAAATTTATAACTAAAATCATTGTCGGGATAAATCTCTTTATACGCTTTTTCAACTTTTGCCAGCGCCTGTTTCCAAACTAAACCATCATCGCCCGGCGGTTGCAAGGCCAGGTGAAAGGTATAATGTGAGCGGGAAGCAGAAGAATAAGCCAGCGGCTTGATAGGTTGATGTGTAGACTTGGTATGAAAATCTGCAATGACACCGGTAATCGGAACTAAGAACCCTCTTTCGATATGCCGGCCAATTGCATCCTGTGGATCTTCAAAACCGAGCAATTTAGCATAAGTCTCATTGATCACATATTCCCTGACTGTATCACTTGGCTGAAGATTTTTTCCTGCAAGAAGTTTCATTTTATACAGGTCAAAATAACTGGTGTCAGCATATTTCACCTCTACCATGGTTTCTACTATCTTATCACCGCCGGAAAATTTCATCGTCGTCGTGGAGGTATTTCCGGACGCGGGTGTTGATCCACCTAAACTTATTTTTTCAATTTCAGGAATTGATTTCAGTTTTTGCAATAAAGCAAACCGTCGGTTATCGACATCTTTTGAAAAAACATTACGATGTGCGTCAAAGTGAACAATAGCATCCTTTTTATATCCAAGATCCTTGTTAAGTGAATAATGCACCTGTTTGCTAACTACCAGGGTCGCGATCACCAGGAATTGTGCTATCACAAACTGGGCGACGGTTAATACTTTCCGCAACCATAGTTTCCTGGTTTGTCCCGTTTCACTATGTGCCTGGTTTTTCAAAACCGTCACTGGCTTAAACCTTGTGAGGATGAATGCCGGGTAGAGTCCGGCCAGGAGAGTCACCACCACAATGGTAGCAGCCAGGAAAAGCCAGACATGCGGCTGGTTAAGTGAAGAAAAATCAATACCCGGGGGAATGAAATCACTAAAGATGCGTAGCAGCCAGGGCGTGATCATTACTGACAGGATCGTTGCCAGCAGGGCAAGCACTAAAGTTTCGGATAAAAACTGGAACACCAACTCCCTCTTCCCGCTGCCCATGGTTTTCCTGATCCCGATCTCTTTTGCACGATGTGCAGATTGTGCTGTCGTTAAATTGATAAAGTTGATACAACCCAGTAATAATAAAAACGAAGCCACGGCAAGTAATCCATAAAGGGTTGGCCTGTGTGCCTGCCGTTCCCCGAAAGTATCATAGTCTGAATTGAAATGAAGTTCATTGAGTGGTTGAAGAATATGCCTGGTATCGTCTTTCTCCCCCGAGTCTTTACTACGTTGCCGATGTTTGTTACGTAAGGCAGCCAACTGGGTCTCGACCTTGGTTGGACTCGTGCCTTTACCGAGCTTGACGAACATTTGAGAACTGGAATTAATACTTCCCCAGTCTTCCCAACCCCAGTGCTGTTTCAAACCTGTATGCTCAACAGTAGCATGGGAGACAAACTCTTTAAATAAAAAATCAGTAGGCGCTTCAAAGTCTTTTATGATGCCGGCAACGCTTGCCCTGATCGTATCATCGTAAATAATGTCGCGTCCCAAAATTTCATTTGCTGGTAGGGATGCAAAATATGCCCGCGCCCTGCTTTCTGTCAACACCACCTGGAAGGGATCCTTTAAGGCCGTTTGCGAAGATCCGGCCAGCCAGGTGTATTCAAATACTTTAAAGTAATCCGGATCTGCATAAATAATGTCTTTCTGTTTCTTAAATACTGCCTGTGTTTTACTTCCCGGCGATGGTACCGCCACCTGGTCAACCCTGGCTTCAATAAAATGCGTGACCGCTTCAATACCCGTCAATTCATCACGCGTAGCTTTTGCCGTAGGCACTGGTACACCGGAATTATGTATGGTAAGATCGGGAAACTCAATTTTCGACACGACCCTGTATATCTGGTCCCCATCCTTATGAAATTTGTCAAAGCTATACTCATATTGAACGATAAGATAAATAACCAGGGACGCACTGATCCCAATGCCCAACCCCGCAATATTGATCATCGTAAAAATCTTATTGTGCCTGAAATGGCGGAGTGCTATCGTAAAATAGTTCTTAAACATTCTCTTTTAAATTCAGTGTTGATGGCTGCCTTGGATTTCACCAACAGGTATGCCAATCAACGAATCAAATATGGATCAATGGTTTATATATACCATACCACTCAGAGTGTCCGAAAACGAACAGTAAATCTTCAAATCCGTACACCTATGCACCTGCGCCTCACGCACTCACTCTGTTGGACGGCCGAGATTTCACAGGGCGATCTTAAAATAATGAGTAAACATAGCAGCTCTTTTATTCGGTTCTTAACGACTTTACAGGATTGGCAAGGGCGGCTCTGATGGCCTGTACACTTACGGTGGCCAGTGCCACGATAAATGCAATAGCCGCTACCAGCAAAAACACCCAAACACTCAAATTGATGCGATACGCAAAATCATTGAGCCATTCCTTCATAAACCACCAGGCAATGGGGAATGCGATCAGTGAAGCCAGCAATACCAGTTTCAGGAAACTTACAGAGAGCATCGTGACAATATTAAAACCTGTCGCACCCAATACTTTCCTAATCCCAATCTCGCGGATGCGTTGCTGGGTGCTATAGGTGGCCAGCCCCAACAGACCGATACAGGCAATAAAAATGGCGAGGAAAGAAAAAATATTGAATATGCGTTGCGTTGATTGCTCGGCATGATACTGATCTGTCAACACCTGGTCGAGGAAGGCAAAATTGAATGGTGTATCCTTCACAAATTTCTTCCATACTTCCTCCACGGCAGCTATGGTTTGCTGAAAACCCGACGACTTCACCCTCAATGCCGTCATAAATGTCGCATCACCAAGACGGGAACTATTGGTAAATATCAGGGGTGCAATAGGCTGATGCAAGGATTGGAAATGAAAATCTTTGACCACACCGACAACCGTATAGATGATCTGTGATCCGTCCTGTGCATTGAGAAAACCATCGGGCGTAGTAAGCCTTGCGCCTATAGGCTCAGTCAGACCAAATTCAGACACCGCTTTCTCATTTAGTACCACCGCAAATGAATCAGTAGAAAAGTCTTTCGAAAGAAATCTTCCTTCTTTCATTTCAAGTCCCAGCGCTGAAGCATAGTTTTCATCGGAGATAATTCCTCTTCCTGTAACCTGCTCATTGGATCCCATCGCCTGGAAGGTGACCCCAAAGAAATTCTCCTGGCCCGGCATAGCGCTGGTACCACTTACCATTTCCACACCATTTATCTTGGAAAGCTCGTCCCTGAATGCTTTGGTTTGCTGTGCCACCAGGTCCGTTCTCTCCACCACGATCGTATGGTCTTTGCGAAAACCAAGCCTGTCACCCAGCATATAATTCATTTGCCTGTTCACCACTACTGTTGCAACAATAAGCGTAACTGAAATAGCAAACTGGAAAACCACCAGGCCATTGCGTAGCAACATGCCATATTTCTGGGACCTGAATCGCCCCTTTAATACGAGAACCGGTTTAAACGATGACAGGAAAAATGCCGGATATATCCCTGCCACTATACCAACAATGAGTGTAAATAGCAGCATGCCTGCGATTCGCATGGGTGTAAAGAAATAGCCCAGGGAAAGTTCTCTTCCTGCCAACTGATTGAACAACGGGAGCAACAGGGCGATCAATCCGATTGCTATGATGATACTTATGAGGGTGATCACCACCGATTCAAACAGGAACTGTCCGATCAATGCTTTTCTCTCGGATCCAAAAGTTTTCCGGATACCGACCTCTTTTGCTCTCTCCACTGAACGTGCTGTGGATAGATTCACAAAATTGATACAGGCAAGGGCCAAAATGAAAACAGCAACTATACTGAAAATGTATACAGCAGTCATGCTACCGTTGGGTTTCAACTCAGCTTCAAGATGAGATATGAGATGAATTTTTTTCAGTGGCTGGAGATAATACGTATAGCCATTACCTTCTTTTTGAAAATCATCTATACTTTTTCCAAACGCCTGCTGCACCGGGCCTGCCACATATTTCTTTATGATATCAGGAAACCTTGCTTCCAGCGCAGCAGGTGATGCCTGAGGCGAAAGCAACAGGTAGGTATGTGCAGCAAAATTGATATAGTTTGGCTGTCGTGTAAACTCAAAACCTGCCGTCGACAATAAAAGATTAAAATCAAAATGCGAGTTCTCCGGCCAGTCCTCACAAATAGCCGTGACCTCAAACACATTGGGAACATTATTATTTCCATCCGTTTCAAATGTTTTCCCAAAGGCATTTTCCACAGAGCCATAGTATCGCTCAGCTGTGCTTCGATTTATCACCACAGTATTAGGGCGCAACAACGCGTTGGCAGCATCTCCTTTGATCATGTCAGCGCTAAAAACCCGGAAAAAGTTTGAGTCCACCGCCAGCACCTTTCGCTCCTGGAACGTCTTGTCGGCGATTCTTAAAAAGAAGTTACCACCACCTCCGAAATTGTAAACCCTTGTACTTTCCAGCACTTCAGGATATTCCATCTTGATCGCTCCGCCGATGGATTGCGGAATGATGGAGTACGATGTGGATCTGCCGGGATACTTCCGGTCAAGGACTACCCTGTAAATATTCTCTCCATTCTCGTGATGCTTATCATAACCCAGTTCGCTTTGTACAAACAGGACGATCAGCATACAAACCGCCATGCCGGTGGCAAGACCAAGGATATTTATGGCCGTATAAACTTTTCTTTTTAGCAGGTTGCGCATCGCAACCTTGAAATAGTTCTTAAGCATAAACAGTTATTTATTCAGTTTAGTTTTTCATTATACTTCTTTACTCTGTTCTCAAGCTCTTCACGGGGTTCGCAAGGGCTGCTTTTACCGCCTGGAAGCTTACCGTCATCAGCGCAATGAGTAGAGTCAGCGCAGCGGCAGTAAAAAATACCCACCATTCGATGTCTACCCGATAAGCAAAATCACGTAGCCATTTATTTAAAGCCCACCAGGCCACCGGGAAAGCAATCACAGCAGCAATAGCTACCAGGATCACAAAATCTCTTGATAAAAGTCTAACCAGGCTTCCCGTGCCTGCTCCCAGTACTTTGCGGATGCCAATTTCCTTTGTTCGCCGTGCCACTACTAATGTGGCCAATCCAAATAATCCAAGGCAGGCAATGAAAATGGATAAAACGGCAGCGTATCTAACAACCGTGCCCAGTCTTTGCTCTTCCTGGTACAGGGCATTGAGCGATTCATCTAAAAAGCGGTATTCAAAATCCTGGTCGGGAGCTACCGAATGCCAGGCAGATTTTAACAAAGCAATCTGTTCCTGGAGATTGCCGCCCTTCAACCTTACACTGATCCTCGGTTGTGTAGATGAAACCATGCTCACATCACTGGACCTGCGAAACATAGAATCGGGTCGCAAGACCAGGGCAAGTGGCTGGATCTTGTTATGAAGAGACTCGAAATGAAAATCCTTTACCACCCCTATCACCTGCTGTTCGTATTTGCCGGGCAGCTTTTTGCCGATGGGGTCAGTCCATCCATACTCTTTAACGAGCGCTTCATTGACGATCATCGAGGAGATAACGTCAGCGTTGTTACCTACTGAAAAATTTCTTCCTGCAAGAATTTCCAGTTGCATCGTATTTATAAAATCCGCATCGATGGCATTCATTCTGAAATTCCGGTAGATCTTGCTATCATCCTCGTATCCGAGATTAGCCCAACCCGGCTCCGAAAAACTGAACATGCTGGTTGTCGTGGCTATGACCTGCGGATTTTTGGCTAGTTCTGCTTTAAACCTTTCAGCCAGGGGATAACCTTCCGCCCTTGATTTGTTGGTCGGAACAATCACGACATGTTCTTTTTCAAATCCCAGGTTTCTATTCTTTAAAAAATCCAATTGCTGCCCGATCACCATGGTACCGATGATCATCATGATCGAGGCGACGAACTGACTCGCAATTAATCCCTTTCTGAAAAGCCCAATGCCCACCGCACTTTGTAAACGGCCTTTCAAAACTTTGATAGGTGAAAAAGCGGATAAAATAATCGCCGGGTATATTCCCGCAATCAGGCCGACAAGTAGTATGGTTGCCGCAAAAAATAAAGCGGTAAACCAATCAAAAACTAACACCAGTTCCTTGTTGGCGATAACGTTAAAAGAAGGAAGAAGCAAATAAGACAGGCCGATGGCGATCAGGAATGAAAGGACAACCAGCAATAATGCTTCACCCCAAAACTGGCGTATCAACTGTGGTCTTTCTGCTCCCATAACTTTTCGAACACCTACTTCCAGCGCACGTGTCGTAGAGCGGCCAATAGACAATGTAACAAAGTTTATACAGGCGATCAACAATATTAAAATACCGATCGTACCTAAAACATAGGCATAAGCCGGATCGCTGACCGCTGCATTTGCCGCTGGTAAACTCTTATCCAGGTGTATTTCGGTCATTGGCTGAAAATAGATATTGTATTCACCAGGCTTGTAATTATCCCCGGCCAATTTTTTTATAAGCGCAGGCATTTTTGCCTCCATCTGACCCCCGTCTGCACCCTTACGGGCCAGCACATAAGTCTCCAGGAACACACTTGTCCAGCCAGATGTAATGGCTCTTTCACTAAATAACAATTTCTCGTTGTCATGCGGGATCAACATTCCAAACTGGATACTCGACTCCTGTGGTGGATCCTCAACTACCCCTGTTACTGTAAACAACATATTTTCCTGGCCCATCTGCAACTCCAGGTTTTTCCCAATTGGCATTGAGTTCCCGATATATTTTTTTGCCAAGCATTCCGAAAGTATAATGGCACTATGCTGTTGAAGAACAGATCCAGGGTTTCCCTGCACCAGATTAAAATCGAAGACCTGGAAAAAATTCGGATCCACCATATTCACCTGCTCATTGAACCGGTTGTTTTCATGCTGAACCAATGTATTAAATACGTATACACGACAGGCAGATTCCACCTCGGGTATATTCGACACGAGTACCGAAGCCAGGGGTATCGGGGTAAGCGTATTGGTGAAAGATTGTCCTTCATAGTTCTCCTGCAGCCAGGCACGGTATAGCCTGTCGGATTTTGAATGGAATTTATCATAGCTCCATTCACTCCTCACGAACAACATGATGAGAATACAGCAGGTGATCCCAATGGCAAGACCCAGGGTATTTATCAGCGTATAGCCTTTATTGCGCAACAAATACCTGGTAGCAACTTTGAAATAATTTCTAAACATAATAATATGTTTTATTCTGTTCTTAACGACTTCACCGGGTTAGCCAACGCGGCTTTTATAGCCTGGAAGCTTACTGTAAATAGCGCAAGCAACAATACCGCTATGGCAACGGCCACAAACAGCCAGCCTTTAATAGGAATTCGGAATGCAAAGTCCTGCAGCCACCTGTCGCCGGCATACCAGGCCAGCGGCACTGCTACCAAAATGGAAATACAAACCAGCACGAGGAAATTTTTTGAAAGCAGTAATGCAATATTGCTAACACCCGCACCTAACACCCGGCGAATACCAATTTCTTTAATTCGCTGCATGGTTGTAAAAGCAGCGAGACCAAACAATCCCAGACAGGCAAGTAATATGGCCAGCCCGGCTGACACGCCGAATAATGAAGATGTACGCTGCTCAGCCTGGTAAAGACGGTTGTAGTCTTCATCCAGGAAATGATATTCAAAAGGACGATGGGCCACTCTTTGTTTCCACAAGGTCTCCAGCCGGCTAATCACTGGTTGCATATCATGCCCATTAACACGTATCATGAAAGTTCTCACCATATCCCGCGACAGGAAAATCACCAATGGCTTCACTGGTTCATGCAGGCTTTCAAAATTGAAATCCTTTACGACACCTACGACAGGTCCGGCAGCATTCTTTTCGATAGTCCGGCCAACAGCCTGATCTGCATCCCAACCCAGTTTGGCAGCCAGCGTTTCGTTGATGATAAAAGGCTGTTTGAAATTGGCATATTCGTTACTGGTATCCATCAGGGCAAAATCACTCAATTTAAAATCACGCCCGGCTCGCATTTCCATCTTCAAGG
>JAEZRB010000151.1 GCA_023412975.1 Bacteroidota bacterium
ATGTGATGAAGACAGCACCCTGGATGCATGACGGCAGCCAGAAAAATATGATGGCAATTATTGAAGCTTATAACGAAGGAAAACCGGCGCCGGGAAAAGATGAATTGCTCAAGCCGCTCGGGCTGACACGGCAGGAGAAGCTTGATTTGCTGGCTTTTCTGCATGCTATCTCTGCCGACCCTGTTCCCTTTGATAAGCCGGTGATGCCCTGATCCTCAAAATACCTCCTTTAACCCGCAACCAACAGCTATCAACTCACGACTATAATATATATCTTTGTTAGCTGATCATTTATCAACCTAAAAGAATTCATATGAAAAGAATATTTTCCATCGCGGCTGTTGTTTTGTTTGCCATCACTCTTCACGCCCAGCCACCTGCTGGCGATGCCAAAGCTGGTGACTGGTATGGCGAAAAAATTAGTGCCGAAGGCGCTATTCCACTAACTGACGCTGTCGCGAAACTGGATGGTGAGTCTGATGCTGTGAATACCAAGATCAAAGCAAAAATTGTTGAAGTCTGCCCCAAAAAAGGTTGCTGGCTCAAGCTTGAGCTCGATAACAAGGAGACAGCCATGGTAAAAATGAAGGATTATGCATTTTTCCTGCCCACGGCCGCAAAAGGAAAAACTGTTGTGATTGATGGTGAAGTAAAGAAGAAAACCATTTCGGTTGCAGAGTTGAAACACTACGCTGAGGATGCAAAGAAATCCAAGGCAGAGATCGATGCCATCACGAAACCCCAGGAGGAGGTGCGTGTTACTGCTAAAGGGATCGTTGTGGTAGATTAAGCAGGATAAAGACAGATTTGAGAGCAGTACTTAGGTACTGCTTTTTTTTCCTCCAGATCTATCATTGCGAACAATTAAAAAGTGAATCAGCATGATGATTCGATTTAAAAGTTAACAGTTGCCTGATTACTATGGAGAATAGCTTTTTTGTCTACCTGCAGCGACTTGAAATAATAGTTTTTTTTTCTGGCTACCCATTAATATATGCCCTGGTCCGCCTGCTGGCATCAAAGCAACTCTCCAAAAAAATACCCAGCGGAACTTTTATTGCGCTTTTGCCCTACGGTTATGCCCTGATCGCGACATTATTTGCAGCATTGCAGCTAAAGAATTTCTACCAGTTTTATACAGGTGAAAATAGTTCAGCCGTTTTTTTGCACCATCCGTTTTTAATGACCTGGTCATTCCTGGCAATCCTGTTCTGGATACCTGCTTTGGCAAAAAGGCCAGTGCTTAGCCTTCTTCACAGCTTTGTTTTTTTCTTGTTGTTACTGAGAGGTCTATTCTTTCAAACCTTTTGGCCGGTCAACGATAACAGCTTGTTGAGAAACGATATGAAATTGTACACAACCAGCCTGCTGCTTCATCTCGCCGCGCAGGCGATGGTGCTGGTGGTATTTATTATCATCAACAGCTTGAAGAAAAGCAAAGGCACTAAGGGTTTTTCCGCCTAAGTATAAACTCTACTTATTTTACTCCGTTTTACAGAACTGTGACGAAAGTCAATCAAGCCCTTGACAGCCCTCATAATAATGCAGTTCAGGTTGTAACTAAATTTAACATGCAAAAAAATCAATTTACAATCAAACTAATTTATATGAGACTGTTAGGCAATAAAACCCTGGTTGTACTGCTCGTGCTTCTCAGCGGATATGGGTATATGTTGAGTTGTACCCGTGATAACGACCTGATCGTACCGATACAGACTACCAAACCTCCTGTTATAAACCGGGGAAATAATGTACACCTGCCAGGTAACATGACAACTGGCAACGTTAATGAATGGAAATTTGACAAGGTGCATTCAAGCGTATTGTGGTCGACCAGTTATGTAGGTGCATCCGGATTGCTCACCGGGCGTTTCAACCAATTTGGGATACATGAAGTGACTGATGCAAAAATGCAGAATTATGCTGTGACAGGCCAACCCCTGGCTGACAATTCCTGGGCATTTTATGAAAGTGAACCCGACAAAACTTTTTTTAGTGGTTATGTCCAGATAAATACTTCCAATACGGGTGAGCCTGGGAGAGACGAAGGGTGCAATGTGTCGGGGATGGGAACAACAGCAATTATTGCAGGTACCCAAAACCTGACCGTGACCAATCTTGCTAAAATAAAGACCACTGAAGTAAAGTTTGATCCTGCAAGCAACGACTATATTGTTACACTTGACCTGACCTGGCAGGGGAAGTTGACTGCCCCCCTTACAAAGTCGATCGTGGGCTCAATGAAATACGTCCCAAAAGCCACAGTCCAATCGGGCACGTCATCCTATGATGTGTTTGGGTTACAATTGAAATTTCAATTCAATTGCCGCGACTTTGGTATAACCAGTACCAGTATTTCTGACAAGATAGAAATAGAGTGTAATGCAAACTTCCACAACAAGTAAAAACATAACAGATGAAACGCATTGTAATACTTGCGGGCCTGGTATTTTTTATAGTCGTTGGTTTAGCCGGCTGCTATAAAGACATCATCAAACCAACCCTTGCAGCTGATCCTGATGGACCGCCACAGCCTGTTAGTTATAAAACTGAATTGGCGCCTGTATTTGAGTCCAATTGTGCTTTGTCGGGTTGTCATGTATCGGGTGCACACAAGCCCTACCTGAGCATTGATATTTCCTACCAGCAGATCGTAAATGGGGGATATGTAAATACTGCACTTCCCAAGGAAAGCATACTCTACAAAATGGTAAATGGTGATATGGCCCAGTACTTAACATCAAAGGCCGACCGGCAGAAAGTATATGACTGGATCAGGAACGGCGTTCCGAATAACTAATGATCTTAAAAAGACGAAAATGAAACTAACACTTAATATTTCCCGCTTCCGGGTATTAATAACCACCCTCCTGGCAGGTTTCCTTTTTTTGTTACCGCAGTTTCTTTATGCACAGGATAGTACGGTTATTGAGGAGGTGGAAGAACCGGTAAAAGCCAGGCCTGTTAAGAATACTTTCCAAAGCGTTTGGATCATCGACAACCAGACCGTACTGGTGCCGATAAAAAAGACCTTTGAAATGGATATCCAGCACCGGTTTGGTACAGTTGAAAACGGGTACGAAGATTTTTTTGGATTCTTTGCGCCATCAAATATCAGGATCGGGTTTAGTTATGTGCCAATTAATAAGTTGAATGTCGGTATAGGTTTTACTAAGACCACGGCTGCTATTATACCGGAGCAGGCTCCGTCATCTGTAAATGGCCCATTGTGGGATGCAAGCCTGAAATATTCCATTGTAACCCAAACAAAAGGGGTATACCCGGTGAGTGTTTCGTACTATGTAAACGCTGCGTACAATACAAAAAAGGATAAAGAGAAGGAGATCTATAGGAACTATTCCGATCGGATCACTTATTTCCATCAACTGCTGATTGCAAGAAAGGTTACGGATAAGCTGTCAATCCAGGTGGCTCCCAGTATCTCACATCAGAATGTAGCTAATGGATATTTAATCCAGTTGAACGACACCACAGCAAAAGTAAAGTCAGATATGAAGTTTGATCATTTTGCCGTAGCTGTTTCCGCCAGGTATAAGTTAACTGATGTCACCTCGGTGATGGTCAGTTATGATCAGCCTATTTCAAAACACGTTTCAAATAATCCCAATCCTAATATTTCATTTGGCCTGGAATTTAATACCAGCAGCCACTCCTTCCAGGTATTTGTTACAAATTATTTCTACCTGGTGCCACAGATCAACAACCTGTACAATACCAATTCACCATTTAAATACACTGATGCGGCCGGCAATAAGATTGAAGGGGGGAAATTCCTGATCGGTTTCAATATTACCAGGCTTTGGAACTATTGATGTACTGGCATGTGAATTATTTTACAATTATGGCAGCAACAAAAAGTTGCATTTGCTGCCCGACAAAACTAAAACACCTGTGAAGCTTTTCGGAACTGTTTTAATTTTAGCAGTGGTGCACATCTGTTGTTCAGATCCTGTGAACCAAAGGCGCAACGTCGAAAAACAAGCTCAGGCAGGTAAAGAAAGGATAAGGAAACCGGTCAGCAGCTATCCTGATACCATCCATGTAAATGTGCCGGCAGCGGTTTTTTATAATCCCGATAGCATGCAGTTGAGGAAAATAAAAGAGATCCTTGAAAAGCAAAACTTTGAAACTGCTTTACACGAATGCTTTTACCAGATGAGGAATGCCAGGCAGGTATTAAAGAAATATTACCCCGATATCAAAATAATCGAAATATCGACCGCCCGGTACCTCTTTTTTCATAAAACAGGTGGTAGAAATGAAGTCGTTGACCTGGACCAGGAAAATGAGTTTTGTGGAATCTTTTTGTTCGACGGGTCACAGTCGCCACAGCATGTAGAAATGATGAATATTGAAACAGAACTTGGCTTTTACTTTTCACCCGGCAACCGGGGTCAACCGCGCGGTTAATCCTGCAGCGCCTGATGAAAATCATAAGAATAAGTTATTATGATCATATATATAGCCGCTGTGGTGGAATATCTTGATACCTGAAATGTGAAATTCGATTAATAAAAACTCAATTTAATAACCAGATATGAAAGCAAAAATATTAAAGCCGGTAGCTCTTATTATTAGCGGAGCATTTTTCGTAGGTGTAATTTCCGGGTTCGGACTGTTTCAAAAGAAACCCTGGCCCGTTCCGGATAATTATAAGAACATGAAAAACCCAGTTGCCTCAGACGCCGCATCTATCGCTGAGGGGAAATCTTTATATGCAACGCACTGCAAGTCTTGCCATGGTTCAAAAGGCCTGGGTGATGGCAACAAAGCCGCACAATTGAAAACTGAACCAGGTGATTTTTCAAAACCCGATTTTCATGCTCAGACTGACGGTGCATTATTCTATAAAACAACTGAGGGCCGTGATGATATGCCAAATTTCAAAAAGAAAATTCCGGATGCCGCTGAACGGTGGAGCATTGTCAATTATATGAGAACATTTAAAAAATGATTTTGATTATACGGAGGTTTGTAATACCGGTCCTGGCAGGGCCGGTTTTTTTCGGTCCAGAAGATGCTGATAAAAGTCATGCTTTAACCTGACGATTGTGATTTTGATTTAATGTGTCATAGGGTAATTTGTGGGTAGTTAAATATTTCAAACCAGATATGACACAACCAAAACAACCATCCAGCCGAAGAAAGATCCTGCTGTGGGGCGCTGCCCTTTTATCATCTTTTACTTTGTTGAAATATCTGCCCGGTACAAAAAAGAAACATAAAACCCCGCCTGAAACAATAAAAATGCTTTCACAGGACGGCAGACTTGTAGAGATCGATAAAAATCTGATTTCGTCCGCAGGGAAAAAGATCAGCAATGAAGAACTGCAAAAATGGATAAAAAAATAAACCGCTAATAATTTAGTGCTATGGAAAAAAACAATACTTCAAGGCGGGAGTTTCTGTTGACCGGATTGCTCGCGGTTGCGGCTACCGGGTGTGGCGAATCCCCTGCTAATCCTTTTGTTCCGGATGGTGAAGTTGAGCTGACAGGTGAAATGGTGAAGCTGCTTTCTGTGGATGGTGAAGTGATAGAGATTGACAGGGCTTTTTTAAAGCCGATGCCTGACACGCCCCATTTGTCAAATAGTGAAGAAAGGAGAGGTATTCCCGGGAAACGATTCGTGATGGTGATTGACCTCTCACGCTGTAAAAATTTGAAGAAATGCCAGGAAGCATGTAACCATATGCATTACATTGACGAAGGACAGAGTTGGGTGAAAATTTATTCCATGCAGGATGCAGAGCATACTGCGCCTTATTGGCAACCGACTACCTGTATGCATTGTGATGAACCTCCTTGTGTGAAAGTCTGCCCGGTTGACGCTACATTTAAAAGGCAGGATGGTATTGTATCAATCGATAGCGACCGTTGTATCGGTTGCCGCTTTTGCATGGCTGCCTGTCCTTACTCCACAAGGGTATTTAACTGGGATGCACCTTTATTGCCAGCGGAAGTGGCAAAAAGGGAATACTCCTGTGAAACAAGTGTGCCGCAGAAAAAAGGCACTGTGGGGAAATGTGATTTTTGCCCAGATATGGTCCGGATAGTAGAATTGCCACACTGTGTTTCTGCGTGTCCGAATGGTGTATTTATGTTTGGCGATTTGAACGAAGATACCGTTACCAACGGGGCAGAAACTTTTCGTTTCAGCGAATTGATAAAAGATAAAGCAGGTTACCGGCTGATGGAAGATCTTGGAACAAAACCAAGCGTGTATTATTTGCCTCCGGTCAACCGCAGTTTTCCTTTTGAATCAGGAATTGAGAACCAGGCTCCCGGTGATTCCCATAAACATTAAAAACCAAACCAAGTGGAAAGAGAAAAAATAGCCGCCGGCCAGATTATCCATGATCTTCTTCCGCAGAAATTTGGAAGGAGAGGTAAGATATGGACATGGACTCTTATCGCTATCTGTTTGATCGGCGCGGTAGCGTATTACCGCCAGCTTAAATACGGCCTTGTTGTAACCAGCATGAGAGACTACGTTTCCTGGGGTATCTATATTTCCAACTTTGTGTTTTTCGTCGCGATCAGCCTTGTTGGATCGCTGATCACGGCCATATTCCGGCTCACCAATGTGAAATGGGCAACGCCACTTACAAGGATCGCTGAGATCATAGCTATATCAGCGATCGTATTCGCATCGCTGATTATAATAGTAGATATGGGCCGGCCGGAAAGAATGCTATACCTGTTTATTCATGGCCGTATCCAGTCGCCAATCATGTGGGATGTGATAGTGATCACAACATATTTCTGTATCAGTTTACTTTTATTATACCTCCCCTTGTTGCCCGATCTGAGAATATTACTCAAATTCAAGGAAAAGACAAGCAAAGCCCTGCATAAATTATACAGGTTCCAGGGCTCCTTTTGGAAAGGCACTGCAGAACAGTTTAGAATTAATGACCGTGCCATTTATATTCTTTGTATCGCGATAATACCGGTTGCGCTGAGTATTCACACCGTGACTTCCTGGTTGTTTGCTACAACTTATAGGGCTGGTTGGGATAGTACCAACTTCGGCGCCTATTTCGTTTCAGGAGCATTCCTGGTTGGATCAGGCGCTGTTGTAGTGGCCATGTATATTTTCCGGAGGAACTACGGGCTTGAGAAATATATTACCAACGTGCATTTCGAAAAGATGGGCAAGATCGTAGTAATGCTTTGTCTTTTGTACCTGTATTTTAATATCAACGAATATATGGTGCCGGCATTCAAAATGAAAAAGGCCGAAGAAGCACATTTGTCAGGATTGTTCACAGGAAGTTATTCAATTATGTTTTGGTTTGCCATCGTGATTGGTATGGTTATCCCGATTATCATGCTCCTGTTTAAGAAAGGAAGACGGCCGTTGCCAATGTTCATCGCAGGGGTCATGATCGTAATAGGTGCCTGGTTTAAGCGATACCTGATCGTGACACCAACATTGCTTCATCCGTTTTTGCCTATGCAGGAAGTACCCGCCGAGTACCAGCAATATTTTCCCAGTTGGGAAGAATGGGCAATTGCGATGGGGTCACTGGCAGGGATGCTGCTGGTCATTACTTTTTTCGTGAGGATCTACCCCATCATTCCCATCCAGGAAATGATAGACGAACAGTACATTCCCGAGCAGGATACCGAAACTAAGATTGTACACCATCCTGTTATCTGATAACTATCACAGGCGAGTAGCATGTAAAAAAGCCAATCAATGAAAAAGAGAAATCACATAATACTTTTTTTGATAGCACCGTTCATCCTTGTATTTACAAGTGACCGGGCTGCCGGCCAGGAAGACCCGGTCGAAGCGAAAGAGATTGTAAGGCTGCGATATTTCAACGACAACAACAAAGTCCAGTATCTTTTGCTGGAAAGCCAGTTAAAGACAGGTTCGAAAGTGGAGCCGGTCGCTGGCAAGTCTTTCCACATTTACCTTGACAGTACCAGTGATGACAACCTTGTGAGTGAATTAAAGACAGATAATACAGGCAAAGCCAAAACTTTCCTTCCAACTTCACTTAAAACCGCATGGGAGCAGAGTTCCATACATAAATTCATAGCCGTAGTGCCCGGAAAGGATGAGACCATTGAATTGGATATTACAAAAGCAAGGATCCAGGTTGATACCTTGTTTGAAGATGGCGTAAGAAGTGTAACAGTAAATGTTCAGAAATATGAAAATGGGGAATGGCTGCCGGCTAATGAAGTTGAAATGAGGATTGGCGTCAACCGCCTTGGCGGCGGAATCCTGTCTATCAATGATGAAGCAAGTTTTACCACAGATTCAACGGGGATAATTACAACGGAGTATAACCGGATGGATCTTCCCGGCGACCAGGCAGGAAATATTACATTAATTGCAAAAGTTGATGACAATGATTTGTATGGTAATCTGAAAGTTGAAAAGACTGTTCCCTGGGGGGAGAAAGTTAAAGCAGATGAAAGCTTCTTTGGAAAAAGGGCACTCTGGTCGACCCGTTTCAAAACGCCAATCTGGCTGTTAACAATGGCGGGCTCAGTCGTTATCGGCGTTTGGGCAACTATTGGTTTCCTGGTCTGGCAGATTGTTAGGATTAAGCGCCTGGGTTCCGCAAATACTTCAGATAAATCTAAAGGCATAAATTCTTGATTATTAGCGCGTCCAAAAGTTACGATCATCTCTAATGTCAGTCAATTGTCAGTTTTCGTGTTGCGTAAGCTATTTTCCTTTTAGCGTAATTATCTCTACCTGCTTCGTAGTTCCTTTGCCTGCAAATTATAGATGAATATGAGATTTCGGTACCCAGTGATAGTTTACAGGAAGGTTCTAAGTATAGTAATTGGCATGCTCTTTTTATGTTTTTCAGCGAACGCGCAGGCAGGCAGTATAAAGGGGGTGGTCAGGACCAGCGACGGTAAGCCTGCGGCCCATGTTTATGTGCAACTAAAAGAAATCAAAAGAGGAACGATCACTGCGGATGATGGGTCCTACCAGCTTGCAAATATTCCTTCAGGAAAGTATACCATCATCGTTTCATTTGTCGGCCTGCAGACTATTCAAAAGCCGGTATCGGTTAATGCCGAAGCCAGTGAAATGGATTTTGAACTGGTGGAAAATGAAACCGAATTAGCCGAGATCGTGGTTACTGCCAATCGTTCTGTCAACGAGAAGCCAGCTACTATTGGTAAGCTGCCCATCAAGCCTATGGATCTTCCCCAGGCTGTGGTGACAATCGGTGAGAATGTGATCCGCAACCAGCAGGCACAACGTCTGAGTGATGTAGTTAAGAATGTGAATGGTGTGTACCTGGCCACTACAAGAGCCAGCACCCAGGAAAGCTTTTACGCCAGGGGGTACGGGTTTTCATCTACTAATATGTTTAAAAACGGATCTCGGGTCAATTCCGGTTCAATGCCGGAGATGAGCTCACTGGAAAGTGTTGAAATATTGAAGGGGAGTGCGGCCATACTTTATGGAAATGTAGCACCAGGTGGTGTATTGAATATGGTTACCAAAAAACCCAAATTTCAAACCGGTGGTGAACTGAGTTTCCGTACCGGTAGTTATGATTTGATCAAACCTGCAGTTGATGTCTATGGCCCCATCAGTAAGAAAATTGCTTATCGTGTTAATGGTACGTTTGAATCTGCCGACAGCTATCGTGACCAGGTTTTTTCTAACCGCTACTACGTTAATCCATCCCTGCTATTCAAGTTAGGTACTCGCACAGAACTCATAGTGGAAGGTGATTATCTCCGTCATAAGTTCACTCCCGATTTTGGGATTGGCTCTCTTGATAATACAAAGGTTGCAGATGTTCCCAGGTCAAGGTTTATGGGTACCAGCTGGCAATATAATACAACTGACCAGGCTACCGCGTCTGCAACGATCAACCACGAAATAAGTTCTAACTGGAAGATCAACGGTGTAGTGTCATACCAGCAATACCAGCGTGATTATTTTTCAGTAGAAAGAATTCAGGCTAAAGAAAACGGTGATTGGGCCCGCCCACTTGGACGTGTTGATACAAAGGAAAATTTCATCACCGGGCAGGTCAATCTTACTGGTAAGTTCAAGACCGGAACTGTTGAACACCTACTGCTTGCTGGTGTGGATGCTGATCATTATCTCACTGAAACCTACAACTACGATATTCAGGGTAAAATTTATGACACGATCAACCTGCTTGACCCCACGAAATTTACACAGCGCAGGGATATTCCTGTAGCTAACAGGCTTACTTATGTTGAAACCCCGGTAAATCGCTTTGGAGGCTATGTACAGGACCTTATCAGCCTGACGCCTAAATTGAAACTATTGGCAGGTCTGCGCTGGTCGCTGCAGGAATCACCTTCCGCTACCACCACTTACCTGCAGAAAAATGATTCGATAGCAAAAGGAAAGTCAAGATCAGATAATGCTTTTTCTCCCCGGGTGGGCCTGGTGTATAAGTTTAAACCCAATGTTTCGTTTTTTGCCAGCTACTCCAATTCGTTTTCGATCAATTCGGGTCTTGATATTTACAACAATGTATTACCTCCATCCATCATCGACCAGTATGAACTTGGTGTAAAGAATATTTTCCTGGATGGAAAGCTGACCGTAAATCTTACAGCTTACAAGATCATCAATAATAACCTGGCACAGACTGCACAATTTGATGCCAATGGTCTTCCAAACAGTAATAGCAGCCTGAAAGAATTGACAGGGCAGACCACGAGCAACGGTGTGGAACTGGATGTGATGACCAATTTCATAAAGGGACTTTCAGTTATGGCCGGTTATAGTTATAACGATATGACATATACGAAAACTCCGGGTACGAAAGGAAGTTATGTAACTGGGGAACGACTTGTGAACAGTCCGGCACATACCGCAAATGCCAGCGCCTGGTACAATTTTTCAACGGGCTTGTTGAACGGTTTAAAAGTTGGTGCAGCAGTTTACTATGTTGGAGACAGGTTTGGAGGATGGAATAATACGATCGATCAGGCGCAAAATTATTCGCGGCTGATGCCCGTTGATGGTTTTACCACGGTAGATCTTTCAGCGGGGTATAGTTATAAGAAATTGTCGTTGTTGGCACGGGTTACAAACCTGGGCAACGTGTACAATTATTATGTGCATGAAAATTATAGTATCAACCCGATTCCACCCAGGCAGTTTATTGCGACAGTGGCTTACAGGTTTTAGTTTATTATAAAAAGACACCATTCAAAGGGACACGAACGTGATCCCTTTTGGCATAAAAGTACAATCAGGGAAAAATGGCAAGAATACCGCAAGAGAAAACAAGGTGGCAGAAAGTAAGAAAGCTATTTAATGATATTCATCTTTGGCTGGGTCTTACCAGCGGTATCATTGTAGTCGCAGTATGTTTTAGCGGAACCGTTTATGTTTTTAATACTGAACTCACCGAGCGTGCAGCTCCTCATCTGTACAAAGTAGAGTCTATCGACGGTCAGCAGCGCATACCGGTTGATTCATTGTTGGGCAGAATTGAACAGGCCTCCGGTGGTACGATCGTAAGTGTCGTCATTCCTGCCGACTTGGAAAGGACCTACCAGTTTAATGTAAAAAAAGAAGGTGATAACAGTCGGGGTGGTATTGGTTTTATGGTGAATCCTTACACCGGCGAGCTAACGGGTACTACAAAAGAAAAAAATGGTACCAAAGAATTCATGAGTACCATGTTCAGCCTGCATCGTTGGTTACTTCTTGATAAAGTTGAGGAGCCTATTATCAAAGGGATGACCAACCGCGAACTGGGTAGTGCCATCACGGGTTGGGCGACGATATTGTTTACCCTTGGATGCATTACCGGGCTGGTGATCTGGATACCACAAAAAACCAGGAACTGGAGACAGGGTTTAAAGATAAAATGGCGGGCTGGATGGAAAAGGATCAACCATGACCTTCATAACTCACTTGCATTTTATGCTCTTTTCTTTTTACTCTTGATGGGTCTGACCGGACCGCAATGGTCATTCGACTGGTATAGGACGGGGTTGCAAAAAACCCTGGGTACCTATAAAGCAAAGGATGCACCCAAAGAAAAGCCGCTGCGATCAACATTGCCCATACCAGGAATTTCAGCTGAAAGACTTTCAATCGCCGGTTATGTCAACCAGGCTGATAAGGTGTTGACCTATCCCGGTAATTATACTGTAACCTTGCCGGGAGATTCCACAGCGATAGCAGTCGTTAGTAAAACTAAACTTGGTTTTTTTGCGCCGGCCGCTGCTGACAGGTTAAGCATTGATCAATATAATGGCCAGGTGTTAAAAGCTGATATTTATAAGGACAAGCCGTTTAATGAAAGAATTGCGGGTTCGATCAAAGCCATTCATGTTGGTAATGTTTATGGAACTTTTACAAAGCTTATATATTTTCTTGCCTGCCTGATCGCGACAAGCCTGCCCATAACCGGTACCATGATCTGGATAAATAAATTAAAAAAGAAGCGGAGGAAGAAAGTTGTTCCGGGTAAGGAACACACCGTGTTCAAAGAATCCACAACTCAGGTTACCGCTTAATATTTTATCTGTAATGAGATTGTCTACAGGCCTTATCAGGCCTGTTTTTGTCATGAGAAAGTCAGTTTTCTTATTGCGAAAGCCGTTTTCCCGATACAGCAATATTTTCTACAATTCTTCGGCGGATATTTGCGCCGGTGCAACAAAATCACGGGTGCAACCGATGAAACTTCAGCACCACGATTGTCTTACCGTCCTCACATGAGTAACGTTGGTCTGGATTTATTCAAAGACACATTTTAAAGTTTTATGAGAAAATTTTACGCAGCAGCAGTTTCGCTGCTCATTGCATATTCGGGATTCTCGCAGGAGGATACACTGGTGAAAGAAATCGCCGGTGTAATTGTAACCGGCCAATATAAGCCACAGACAGCGAAGAACTCTGTTTACCAGGTTCGCACCATTTCCCGAGACAGGATTGAAAAACAGGGCGCAGCCAAACTGCAGGATGTTTTGAACAATGAATTGAACATTCGTTTTTCCCAGGATCTCGCTACAGGTGGTTCCGATATTACGATGATGGGTTTGAAAGGCCAGAATGTTAAGATCCTGGTGGATGGTTTGCCCATGGTTGGACGCCAGGGTGCATCCAATGAAATCAACATCAACCAGATCGACATCAACAGTATTGAGCGTATTGAAATCGTTGAGGGGCCGATGTCGGTAGTATATGGAGCAGACGCACTGGCTGGAGTTATCAATATAATCACCCGTAAGGCGTCGGCTAATAAAGTTTCCGTTTCTGTCCGCCTGCACGAGGAGACTATCGGCAGTGAATATGGCATCAAACAGGGTATTCATAATCCTTACGCTTCCGTAAGTTTTCGTCATAATAATTGGGAGATAGGAGGGGGACTAGGTTATAATTATTTTGGAGGGTGGAAGGATACTGCAACCGGTCGGGAACTGGTTTGGCATAAGAAGGATCAGATTCTTGGCAATGGTTTTATTGGTTATAGCAAAGGAAAGTTTAGCATCCGTTATCGTTTCGATGGCCTGGATGAGATCATCACCAATCCTGGTAACTTTTTATACCCCCAACAACATACCGGCGATGTGTTGGCTGTTGACCAGGAATATCTTTCGCAGAGAGCTATGCATCAATTGCAAAGCTCTTATTTTGTAAACAACCGGGTTAATATCCAACTGCAATCCTCCTATAGCGATTATAGTCGACAGGTCTTTTCTACAACCGTCAGTAAAAATACAGGTGATGTTCGCTTAAACACCGCCCCGGGCGCACAGGCCGTGATCGATTTCACTGGTTTTACCGCAAGGGGTACCGTGTTATATAAACTCTCCGATATTGTTTCTTTTCAACCAGGGATTGACATCAATATTGACAAGGGTGAAGGCGAGAGGCTAAAGGAAGGAGAGAATAGCATTTCTGACTACGCTTTTTTTCTAACCTCCGAGATCACGCCCAGTAAGAAAATAAATATCCGCCCTGGTATCAGGGTTATTGAGAATTCTGTATATAACGCACCACCGGTTATTCCCTCAATAAATACAAAATTTGCATTGACCAGCAACCTGGACCTGCGACTGGCATATGCCATGGGTTTCCGATCGCCATCTCTCCGGGAACTCTATTTTAATTTCTTTGATGCCAATCACCAACTTTTAGGCAACCCGGACCTGAAAGCGGAAACATCCAACAGTTTTACAGGATCGTTGAACTGGGAAAAGATAAGTCCCAAACAGGTAG
>JAEZRB010000097.1 GCA_023412975.1 Bacteroidota bacterium
GCCGGCAACTTATCCAAAGGTGGAAGAAAGCTTTTCCAGAACGGGTTATCTTCTGCCGCCACGATCAGGAATTTGTTTTTTTCATTATAATGCGGCATGCCATAAACCAATGGATCGACGGTATAAATACCCCAGTCCTTTTCATTTAGTACCAGTAGGGTTATAGACGGCCTGAAATCGAGTATTGACTCATTGTAATCGATGGCTTTCTCAACCAGTGAAGCAATGTTTGCTGCCCGTTTTTGGTGGGTGTCGCTATAGTATACTGTGAATGACTGGCGCTGCAGTTTCGAAAGAGAATCCAGAGATTGTCCGCTGCCATAGAAAGCCATGGAAACAAATAAGATGATGGGAAGGAGTTTTTGCTGCATAAAAAAGTTTTAAAACACAAACCTCTTTTTTACAGCCAAAAAATAATTGTACGAAAACGACATTTACAACCGCATGGACGCCTGCATACGGAGTGGAATATTCTCCAGTTCCTTTTCGAGAACCCCGGGAGCAGTACCTGCAAACTCCTTAAAATCCCGAATGAAATGAGCCTGGTCGAAATACCCGCATTCATAAGCGATACTTGTCCAGCTTATATCCGGGAATCGTTCCCGCAAGCGATACGCTTTTGAAAAACGAACCAAACGTGCATACATCTTAGGAGACACACCCACGCGTTCCTTGCTTACCCGTTCAAACTGTCGCAGGCTAAGACAGGCCAGTGACGCGATATGTTCAATATCAATATTTCCTCCGAGCCGCAACATTTCAAGCATCGCATTATCAAATGGCAGGGATTTTTTTAACGATCTTGCTTTACTAAGTAAAAATTGTTCGATCACGTCCCTGATCGCTTCGAAATCCCGCGCCTCCTGTAATCTTTCGTTCACCTCGCTTATTTCTCTCCCAAACACATCCGCCGCATCATAACTTCCGTCTATCATCTCGGCCATGGAAAAGCCCAACAAACGATACATTCCGCCTGGATGAAATCCTACCCGTACCGCCTTATGACTCCTGTTTACATCCAGCCTCACGCTGCCGGATTGCAAGCCCACCAAAACACTGCGCGGTTGTAAAACAAAAAGATCAGTGCCCTCTTTCTGGACACTGATCCGATCATTGATATAAAAAAATAGTGAATGTTGTGGAGTAGGCGGGTAACAAACCACAGTTGGAACACCTGCCGGAACTTCCGCCTGTACAACCATGATACAGTTGACAAACTCCTGTAACAGTATATGCGGTGTATAAAACTGTGTGATCATGTACTGATATAACAGTAATATACGAAAAATCAAAGACAGGTTTCCTCCAAACTACTTCCAGCCACCGCCAAGTGATCTGTACAACTCAACCATCGCTCCGAGTTGCTCCCGCCGGATGGCCGCAAGGTTTAACTCAGCCTGCAGTGCGTTTCCCTGTGCAGTGATCACTTCAAGATAGTTGGCCAGGTCACTTCTGAACAACAGCTTTGCATTAGAGACGGCCTGTCGAAGTGTGTCTACCTGGCTGCCCGCGATCTGTTCCTGTTCATCAAGTTTCTCAACGGATACCAACGCGTTTGCAACTTCGCCTGTAGCATTCAAAACTGACTGCCTGAACCTGATCACAGCTTCTTCCCTTTCGAGCCTGGCAGTTTCGAATGCGGTCTTCAATTGTCTTCTTTTAAAAATCGGTTGAGCGATGGTACCGGCAGCCAGCCCGAATAAAGAATTGGGAATATTGAACCAATTACTGGCTTTAAATGATTCGATACCACCACCTGCGGTGATATTGAGTGCCGGGTACATATTCGCCTGCGCAATACCTACACGGGTATTGGCAACCTGCAAGGCGAGTTCCTCCGAACGTACGTCGGGTCGGCGTGCTACCATGGAGACGGGCAATCCTGCAGACAGGTTTTCATTCATCTTCAAATCATCCAGGAGAACACTCCGGTTGACCCGCCCAGGTAATTGCCCTGTTAAAACCTGTAAAGCATTCTCCTGGATCGCTATATTTTGTTCAAACTGCGGAATGAGCAAAGCCGTCGACTGCTTTTGTGATTCGGCCTGTTGAACAGCCAGTGAATTGCCAATGCCCGCATCTTTTAATAACCGTGTCGCAATCAAAAATGAGTCGCTCAGCAACAAATTCTTTTTTGCGATCTCCAACTGTTTATCGAGCATCAGCAGGTTGAAGAATCCCTGTGCGATACTGGCTACCAGTTGTGTTTGCACTGCTTTCGCGCCTTCGTAGCTTCTGAGGTACTCCATTAAAACCACTTCCTTCTGCCCTCTTATCTTTCCCCATATATCGGCTTCCCAGGAAAGATTGAGGCTGGCGGAATAATTTTCAACATAGCTTTTCCCGAGAAAACTCTTCAGACTAATACCGTTGAGACTATTATCGGACGGCCGGCTGATATTGCCGCCAATACGAAGGTCGAGCTCAGGCAACTGTAGCGCTTTGGCCTGCTTCAATTGCTGGCCGGCTATATCAATTCTCTTCACGGCCATCAACAGGTCGTGATTGTATTGAATACCTTTTTCAATCAGGCCCTGCAATGTGGGGTCAGTAAAAAAACTTCTCCAGTCGAGGTCGGCAATGCTGCTGGTATCCGCATAGCTGACCGTACCAAATTGCTCGGGAAGTTCGAGTTCGGGCCGCTGGTAATTTTTCCCAACCCTGCATGCCGATAGCAAAATGACCAGCAGAAAAAAGGATGAACCCAGGAAATATTTATTGGTCTTGTTCATTGTTTATGTTTTTGACTTCAACTTTTTTATTCTGACAGGGACGGAGGTTCACTGGTCACAGGTTTGCGTGTAATCTTTTCCTGTAAATACTGGAAGATGACAAACAAAACCGGGATGATAAATACACCAAGGATAACCCCGGTAAGCATTCCACCCAGGGCACCGGTACCGATGGATCGGTTGCCAAGCGCCGAACCTCCATCCACCCAGGTTAGTGGTAACAAACCAACGATAAATGCAAATGACGTCATCAATATCGGACGGAGACGTAGCTGAGCCGCTTCCAGCGCGGAGTCCCGTAACGACATGCCCGCCCTTCGTCTTTGCACCGCATACTCCACGATCAGGATGGCATTCTTAGCGAGCAATCCAATCAACATGATCAACCCCACCTGTACATATATATTATTATCTATGCCCAGCATTTTTGTAAACAGGAACACACCGAATATCCCTGTGGGCACTGTAAGAATAACTGCAAGGGGAAGTATATAACTTTCGTACTGAGCCGCCAGCAGGAAGTACACAAAGATGACACTGAGCAGGAAGATCAGGGTCGTTTGCTGACCTGCACCGATCTCTTCCCTCGTCATCCCCGAGAATTCATAACTGTATCCCCTGGGAAGATATTTTGCGGCTACCTCACGTACGGCGTTGATCGCGTCCCCTGAACTATAACCGGGCTTCGACATTCCATTTATTGTAACAGCATTAAAAAGGTTGTTACGTGTTACCGTTTCCGGACCATAAACTCTTTCCAGAGATACCAGCGCATTGGCCGGCACCATCTCACCCAGGTTATTTTTTACATACACTTTGTCAAGTGAAGAAGCATCGGCGCGATAAGGCACATCCGCCTGCACAATGACACGATAGAATTTCCCAAACCGGTTGAAATCTGATGCAAAACTGCTACCGTAGTACACCTGCAGTGTTTGTAACAGGTCGCTCACCGAAACACCGAGCTGGTTGGCTTTCGCTTCGTCGATGTTAACCATATACTGTGGATTACCGGTGCTGAACGTAGTAAACGCGTATGCGATCTCCTTTCTTTGCATCAGCTCACCGATCATACCATATGCTGTGGCACCCAGTTTGTCGAGCTGACCGCCGGTACGATCCTGCAAGATGAATTCAAAACCGCTGGTATTCCCAAAACCCTGTACCGTCGGAAACTGGAAAAGAAATATACTCGCTTCCTTGATCACGCTGAGTTTCTGGTTGATGATACCCATCACGCCTTCCACATTGTTGACAGCGCCCCGTTCACCCGGATGCTTCATTCGAATAAATCCAACACCGTAGTTGGAACTGTTTGCATTTGCCAGTATGTTCAAACCGGTAATCGTCGCACGACGCTCTACTGCTTCCACTTCAGCCAGAAGGCTGTCAACTTTATCCATCACATGCTGTGTCCGGTCGAGTGATGCACCCGGTGGAAGGTTGACTGAAAACACGATAAAACCCTGGTCTTCCGTTGGGATAAAACCGGTTGGCGCTTTCTTCATCATCCAGAAAGTAACTGCTGTTACTAATACCAAACCTGAAATCGCGATCCATTTATGCTTGAATAGAAATTTTATAGCGTTGGTGTATTTCTTTGTTGTGGCAGTAAAGCGAGCATTGAAGC
>JAEZRB010000189.1 GCA_023412975.1 Bacteroidota bacterium
AAATTCCAGTGATTGATATCTCCCCTTGCCGGCCCCAGCGAAACCAATTGCCCGTTGACATACAATTTATAGCGGTTATCCGCGGAAACATGTACGACAAAAGAACCCGGCTTTGTTTGCAGTTCCACCTGCCTGCGAAACAAATAAACCCCATAGCCACCCGGTTGCTCGCCGGGCACAGATATCCAGAAGGCGGACCAGCGGGATTGGAGAAAGCGGGGGTCTACAGTTTGCTGTTGGCTGTTTGCAATTATTGGTAAAAGGAGTAACAGACAATAAAGTTTGAGGTGTTGGTGCATGACGAGGCGGGGTATTTAGGAGGGAAAGTAGGAAAGTTTTGGGAGAGGGGTGAGGGATGGATAGCTGTTTTTACGGGAAACCGTATGCGGATTTCGTGCCCGTTTTAAATCTTTGCCATTGATACAGCTACTCTGTGTATGAGTATGCTTATGGGAGGGTTAAATTTTTCGAATTGTTTTGCTATTTTGAAAGGGTATAGTAGCAGCAATGCAAGTGTCAGCGGTAAGGCTAAGCGACACATCAAAACTAAACTCCTATGGCAGAAAATTTTGACGACCTACATGAAATTGACAACTCCGAAGAGTACACAAGAAGCTACGACGTAAGGTATGTGGCTGAAATACGGCACTTAGGCTTAGGCACATATCGTATTTTAAAAGACAAGGACAGTTGGATTTTAAGCAACAAAGTTGATGCTCAGTTTACTAAGTGGGACGAGCAATGGTCAAAAATTGTAAATAAGAACAAGGCTCAGGCGGACAAAGAATCAAGTCTAAACATTGCCGAAGAACGGACAAATGATGCTCAAGAAAAATTACAAGAGGTAGAAAATATTTTAAAACACACACTTGACATTGACGACACGGTAGATTGGGAGTCTTTAAAAGATAAAAAGAAATTTAAAGTTCCAAATCCCAAAAACCAACTTGATAAAGAAATTAAGCAAATTCCCATACCGCAAAAAACAGCTCACAAAGGTATTCCCATCGAACCAGACAAAAAGTATTTCCAACCTCAACTTTCTTTTGTTGACAAATTAATTAAATCAAAAGGGCAAAAGAAAATTTATCAAGCTGAGATGATGTATGAAAATGCAATCAACGAATGGAAACAGCTTGTAAAGCAAACAGAAGACTTCAATAAAAAACTTGATGACGAACACAGTACTATTCTTATTGAAATAGAAAAACAAAAGAATGAAATCACAAAAAAGTATGACCAATTAGAAAAAGTGTGGGAAAGACAAAAAGAAGAATACTACAAAAATCAAGAACAACACAACTTAAAAGTTGAAAACTTAAAGGAACTTTATTTCAAGTGCGATTGTAATGCTGTTCTTGAATACTGTGAATTAGTCTTGAATAATTCCGAGTATCCAGATTCCTTTCCGAAGGATTTTGACCTGGAATATAATGTAGATAACCGAATATTAATTATTGAATATGTTTTACCAGCTCCCGAACAATTTCCGAGACTTTCAGAAGTAAAATATATCGCAGCTAAAAAGGAATTAAAAGAATCATACATTTCAGATACACAACTTGCCAAAATGTATGATACTGCGATTTACAATATTTGTCTCAGGACACTTCATGAGTTATTCGAGGCTGACAAAGCTGATGCAATTGATACTTTGGTTTTTAATGGGTGGGTAGAAACGATCAACAAAGCAACAGGAAAGAAAACAAATAATTGCATCGTATCAGTTCAAACAAGAAAAAAAGATTTCACAGAAATTGAACTTGCAAACGTTGACCCAAAAGCTTGTTTTAAAAATTTAAAAGGTGTTGGAAGCAGCAAGTTAAGCGGAATAACTGCGATACAACCTTTAATCCAAATAAGTAAGACAGATAAGAGGTTTGTTGCATCCTACGAAGTTGCGAATAAATTAGATGAAGGATACAATCTTGCCATAATGGATTGGGAAGATTTTGAACATTTGCTTAGAGAACTTTTCGAAAAAGAATTTAGTGGAAATGGCGGTGAAGTAAAAGTAACACAAGCAAGCCGTGACGGAGGTGTGGATGCAGTTGCCTTTGACCCAGACCCAATTCGAGGTGGCAAAATTGTTATTCAAGCTAAACGATATACAAATACAGTTGGGGTTTCCGCTGTCCGTGACTTATATGGAACAGTAATGAATGAAGGAGCGACAAAGGGCATACTTGTAACAACAGCAGACTATGGACCTGATGCGTATGAGTTTGCAAAAAACAAACCATTGACACTTCTCAACGGAAGTAACTTACTCTTTTTATTAGAGAAGCATGGACAAAAAGCAAGAATTGATTTAGCTGAAGCAAAACGACTACAAGCAGGACAATCATAGCGAGACAAAGAAGCCCTAACCGCTAACATGGAGTTTGCTGCTATGCTGGCTTACGAATATATACTCAGCTTCATATCGCTATCAGCCCATATCCAGCTGAAGGAATTCTATCAGCCTTTGTTGTTATCTTCATCATCAGTTTTTCAATCAGCAGCGGCTCCGGGCTGGACATTATAAAATATCAGCACAGCAGCAAGCTCTGACCGTTGTGCGTAAGCATTAGAATTCAAAGCATTAACTAATGGTTCTTTAAGTTGGACATTGAAGGTATATATTGAAAACCATTTTGATAATGCCCTGTTTTCTACTATTCTCCTCAATAGTGTAGATTTCTGCCCATGTTTACCCACTATTCCTGCGCAAGCTGACCCACCGTTCCTGCGTGTTGACCCATCCCCCGGATTTGATTCAATGCCTCTAAAATATTCTGTACCTCTATTTGTTGGTATTCTTTACTTGGAGCAAGTTTCTGACCTTCGGCAATCCTTGCAATTTCCTCATCTGTCAATGTGTTGCCCTCTATAGCAGTGGTTGATTGAAATTCCCATCCATCAAGGGTTTCGAATTGATGAAATTCCTGATTTAAATATCAAACTTGCAAAAATGTATTCTAACATTTCCAGACAAACATTAGAGAGAGATGTAGAAGAGCTTTTAAAACACGAAGTTTTGATAAAAAATGAGGGGAAACTCTTCGCCAACGTAGCAACATTAAGTCAAATGCTCTCAAGAAGAAAGTTAAAACCAAACACATTGGTTGGTGAATAAACCCTGCAAGAGCGGTAACTCTTGCAGGGAGTGTAGAAAGGCAATCGCACTTAAACATTGGCCGATTTTCAAAACCTTAAACTCAATTCCAGTGGGCAAGGTTAAAGTAAACAGATACTCTCAATATAAACCTCAAATCGAGATGCTTTGGGCAGAAATTAATAGGTATGTGGCCGTTCGCAAAATTCATTGCCAAATACTTCAGGAGATAAGATACCAGTATTTATCCCAAAAAGGATATTGGTGATTTTAGATTTTTCTATTACTGATGGTCATCGGATCAATAAGCGGATTACTAAAGCGAATGCCCGCGAATCAAATAACTCCAATCCCGCCGGGAACAAATATCCGGCAAGGTGACAAGGGAGTATTTAACAATCAGAAATCTATATTTTACGCATGGCTGTAGATTCCTGGCCATGGATTGCGGCTGATTATGGGGAACCCGTAGAAAATACTCGTATCTGTTTCAACTCTATATCCTTAAGGTTACTATTTCCATCGGCATTGTGCGGGGGAGATTTAGATAATTCGGTTTGAATTATTATTTTGGAAAAGTACGATAGCTGAATAGCAGATACTGTCTGCAAGTTTTACGGATCACTCCATTAACTAAAAAATTAAATCTAAATATTATGAGTAGCATTCTATGGAAAGTAAAAGCCATTATAAGTTGGTCGGTTGTCGCCAAAGGAATGGAAGTTGATATTGTTGTTCAAAACAGGTCAGGCAAACCATATATAAAGGATATTGCACAAGCATTGACAAGAAAATATGGAATTAAAGATCTTTCTGGTGCAGGGTTGCCGGAATCCGTGTTTGAGTTTATAAAAGGATAAAAATGTCTGAATACTTCAATACTTTCTTTGACGATAGTTTTAAAAACATTCAATCTCTCAAATGGCTTCCCTGGGTCGGAAGAAATTATTCAAACCAACAGAACAGGAAGCTTCTTTTAGTTGCTGAAAGTCATTATGACTAGCCATCGCCAATGTGTTGCCATAGCCTGTAATAGTAAAATGATACTTCAGGACTCTAAAACTGCCCGACAGAAATAATTTAAAACCCTCATTAAATTTATCCGGGAATGAAATTGTTGCATAGAATTATTTATTGCCCGTCGCCATATCTGGGTTTATCTATAGACTGCTAAGATTCGCATAATCGACAAACACGCAGGGATACTTTTTTTCATATGTTTGCGTTTACATACATAATATCGTAAATGAAATACCCACTGACATTCCTGCTGGCTCTTACAGCTTTCACTGCAACCGCACAAACCAATTACGCCCTAAACCTCAATGGTACCAACCAGTATGTGTCCATTGGTGCACCCATTACTACGGGGTCATCCTATACAAAAGAGGCATGGGTCTTTGCTGTTACAACCAGCGGGCCCCGCAATATCATGTCTTCACTCAACTCACCGTTTTGGCTCAATGGGGCAACCCTTTCAGCCGGCCAGGCCGGCAGTTACAGCCTTGTTACTGACCCAACGGCGTTTCCTATAAACAGGTGGGTGCACGTCGCGGTTAGTTATGATGCAGCAACCACCACCATGCGGCTCTATCGCGATGGCAACCTGGTTAGCACCAACGCTTCCGCACCCGCTTACACCAGTGAAAACGAATTCATCGGTTCACATGCCGGTGCCGCCAGTTATTTTTCCGGACGTATCGACGAGGTTCGTGTCTGGAATATCGCCCTCACACCCGCGCAGATCAAACAAAAAACTTATCAATGGCCCGCCAGCAGTGTCGCGGGATTGGTCGCTTATTTTAAATGTAATGATGGTGCGGGAAATACCCTGACCAATGCAACAGGCGGCACAAATGGTACATTACAAAACAGCGCCACCTGGGTCCAAAGCCCGGTGCAGTATAGCGCCAATGCTATTTCATTCGATGGAACAAACGACTACATAACCATTCCTGATAATAATACGCTGGATATTACATCGGCCATCACCCTCGAAGCCTGGGTATATGCAACAAAAAACTCCGGCATACAAAATGTCATCAGCAAATCAAGTAACGCGGTCAACAATGGCTATATCTTTCCACGCACCGATAATGGCTGGACACAGGTGGTAGCCTACCTCCATATTGGCGGCGCCTGGCGCACACTGGCTGCCAATTATCCCTCGCTCAATGCATGGCATCACCTTGCCGTCACTTATGATGGCGCCATGATCCGGCTATATATAAATGGTGTGCAATCGGCCACCCTGGCTCAAACGGGTAATATCACGGTTAATACCAACCCGCTGGTCCTGGGCAACCAAACGGGATTCCCCGAATATTTTGGTGGTGCTGCCGATGAGTTCCGTATCTGGAATATCGCGCGAACCCAGGCACAGATACAGGCCGATATGAACCATGAACTCGATCCTGCACTTCATACCGGCCTGGTCAGTTACTACTCCTCAAACCTTGGAATTGCAGGGGGAGACAATACAGGACTGCTAACCGCGCTGGATCTAAAAGGCAACAATAATGGCACTTTAACCAATATGGCTTTGACTGGCGCCTCTTCCAATTACGTGTTACAAAACAACGGCATTATCGTATTGCCCCTGGAATGGCTCAGCTTCACCCTGCAAAAACAGGATGAAAACATCTTATTAAAATGGAGCACCGCCACCGAGCAAAACACGAAAGACTTTTCCATCCAGCATGCAGTCGATGGCACAAACTGGGTCAATATTGGCAATCTGCCAGCAGCAGGGAACAGTATGGGTATAGAAAATTATTCCTTTCTACATGCTCATCCCCCCGGCGGAACAAATTACTACCGCATTGTTCAAACCGATCTCGACGGCCGGTACAGCTATAGCGAAACAAGATCCATCCGGATAAGCAAACAGGCCCAATTATATTCCGTGATCAATAGTAACGGGCTCCTGCTAATAAAACTCGCCAACCCGACAACCATTTCCCTGTTCACCAGTAACGGCAGCCTGCTCTGGAAAAAGCAATTTAGCAGCGGATCAGCAACCGTTGATATCACCGGGCTTTCAAAAGGCATTTACTTTTTAAAAGTCGGATATCAAACCGAAAAGCTAATAATAAACTAAGACAGACGTTTTCGTGACTGTTTGTTTAACAACCAATTTGTCTGAACAATGATTTCTTTTATTGAATGACTACTTTGTCTGAACTGTGATTTTTTTGATTGAATGAATACTATGATTGCACTGTAAGAAGAAAATAATCATAGTCCTCAAATAATCATTCCAATCATAGTTCAGATAACCATTCGTCTGAACTATGATTTTTTTGATTGATTGAATACTATGATTGCACTGTAAGAAGAAAATAATCATAGTCCTCAAAAAATCATTCTAATCATAGTTCAGACAACAATCATGAATTATGATTCTTAATTAAAATAATAACTGTGATCAAAAAAGAATACCCGGAAAGTGAATTAACGGGCAAAATCATTGGCTGTGCCATGGAAGTGCATCGCATACTGGGTAACGGTTTTCAGGAAGTGATTTACCAACGGGCATTATCTATTGAAATGGCTAGCCAGGGCATTTCATTTAGCCGTGAACATGAAATGGATATTCTATATAAGGGCCAACAAATAGGTCAACGCAGGGTCGATTTCTTTGTTGAAGGCAAAGTAATGGTAGAAATAAAAGCGATTGTGCAGTTGGAAGATGTGCATCTTGCCCAGGCAATTAACTACTTGGAAGCCTATGGTCTTGAAGTTGGTCTTTTAATTAATTTCGGAAATACAAGTCTTCAATTCAAGAGAGTCATGAAGCAAATAAAGAAATCATAGTTCAGACAACCAATACGTCTGAACTATGATTTTTGTGATTGAATGAATACTATGACTAAGAACCCATTTCGGGGAGAAATAATCATAGTCCTCAAATAATCATTTCAATCGTAGTTCAGACAACTATTCGTCTGAACTATGATTTTTGTGATTGAATGAATACTATGATTAAGAACCCATTTCGGGGAGAAATAATCATAGTCCTCAAATAATCATTTCAATCATAGTTCAGACAACCAATACGTCTGAACTGTGATTTTTTTGATTGATTGAATACTATGATTAACGATTTCAGGAGGAAATAATCATAGTCCTCAATAAATCATTTCAATCATAGTTCAGACAACCAATACGTCTGAACTATGATTTTTGTGATTGAATGAATTCTATGATTGCGATTCCAGGAGGAAATAATCATAGTCCTCAATAAATCATTTCAATCATAGTTCAGACAACCATTCGTCTGAACTGTGATTTTTTTGATTGAATGAATACTATGATTGCGATTCCAGGAGGAAACAATCATAGTCCTCAATAAATCATTTCAATCATAGTTCAGACAAAAGAAAATAATCATAGTCCTCAAATAATCACTACAATCATAGTTCAGACAAAAGAAAATAATCATAGTCCTCAATAAATCATTTCAATCATAGTTCAGACAACTATCATTCTAATCATAGTTCAGACAACTATAAAAAAAGCGGAGCCAAAGGCTCCGCTTTATATTTTTCTTTTAGTTTGCACCTACGCTATTATTTCAGGTATCCATAATACTCATCATCAGTAGCTGTATCCCACCAAACCGGCATGCTCCAGATATTGGGCTCGGCAGCATGGGCGTTCAGGGCCAGGGTGTTGATAGAGTTGTACTGGATCTCATATACCGGGGGTAATGCCCAACGGCGCATCCAGTAGCGGGGATCAGTGGGGCCGGCGCCGGTCAGCTGCGCGTTACCGGTAAACATAGCACCACGCTGGTAGCCGGGATATACCACACCAAAACCACCTACGTTACCCGCGCTGAAGTTGAAGCGGCGCATATCGTTCCAGTTTTCAATGCTGGCGCCCATAGCGATATATTTTTGCAGCATGATATCTGCCATGGTCAGGGCACCTGAATTCTGTACCACCGCGTCGCTGATCATGTAAGCATCAATATCGGCCTGGTTCATCGGCGCCATATCCGGGTTTGTGGCGGCATAACCACTACCCTGCCAGTCGATCAGTTTGGCCTGCATCATATTTATATTCGCCCTGATGCCATCGAGATAGGCGGTATGCGCACTGGCGGCATCACCTTTTCTCATATATACTTCTGCTTTGATAAAACACATTTCGTGGTAGGTCAGGATTTGCTGGTCGGAAACAGGACGGGTCTGGAATGAGCCGGTAGAACCTACCACACCGGCATTGAATGCGGCAATGGAGGGATACCAGTTTACATCTGTTGCAGGTTGTGCAGGGTTACCTGATGTGGCCAGCGCGCTGGAACGCAGGTTTACATATACGGTATCACCCGACAAAACATAATTGGTACTATTGATGTAAATAGAGCCCGCAGGATAGGTCACCGTTACCACGTTACCATTTACAGTATGAGTGCGTCCATGTGCCACCTGGTCGGCTATGAAATTGGCACGCTCGGTATCATCATTGATCGTATAGTTGATATTGGTATTGGCAGCCGCATATGAGGCGGTTGCAATAGAAGCGGGGCCACCACCTTTTACAAGTCGCTCGGCCGGGCCATATGAATCAACACCGATCGAACGATTCCAGGTATAAGAAGATACACGACCGTTGCCATCCAGTTTTACGTTGGCCATAGAAGCTGGAACGATCTTAGTCATACGGGGATCGGTCACACCGGAACCACGCAGGTTGGTCAGCATGTCGTAATAGTATTTGGAAGTACGCTGTGTACTACCATAAGCGGCATAGTTAAAAATACCATTGGTTACAACAGGGTCACCCAACAGGAAGTCGGTAACGGTGCTGTTATTATAACCAGGCACTACGGTATTGTCGGCATTCGACTGTGGACCTTTGGACAGGCAATACAGGATGGAATCCGCGTTGAACTCAGCTTTCTTTGAAAGCTTGAGCATGTAGCGGGCTTTCAAACCCCAGCAGAGTTTGAGCCACTTGTCAACATTACCATTGTTCATATAGTCTCCAACTGACAGAGCCGGCGCACCAGTTTCCTGTGTCCTGCCAAAGAGTTCGATGGCTTCGTTCAGCTTGTCCATACAGCCATAATAAATGGTCTTACCATCATCGGGCTTGGGGCTGGGGTTACCAGTCGCAGCTTCAGTGTATGGCATTTCACCATAGATATCCAGCATTTGCATAAAGCCTAGCGCATGGAAGACGTTGGCCGCAGCCATATAATGGTAAGCGCCTATCTTCTGTGCGGAATTGTACATATCGGGAATGTTGGAAGAAACGGCCACAAACCAGGTTTGGTAAGGCGTTGTGGAGTTACCATTCGATGCCGCCCAGGTTGTACTAAGCGTATTACCATTACCATTGGTAGTATAAAATACTCCAGCCTGCAAAGCAGTACGATAATTGGCAACGCCTGCAGAATACATATAGAAGTGTTCGATCCAGGGCAGCCTGTTTTCAACCAATACACTTTGGTTGTTTGGATTGTTCGGGTCGGTGTTGACATCCAGCCACTTTTTGCAGGAGCCGAGACTGGCCACAAGCGCAGAACCCAGAACGATATACATTAATTTTTTCATGACTTAATTTTTTCGCTTTAATTAAAATCTAACATTTACACCGAATTGGAAACCTGCTACGGCAGGTACGCCCAGGTAATCAATACCGGTTGAACCCGAACCGCCTGTACCACCTGCTGCACTTACTTCAGGATCCATTCCTTTGTAATTTGTCAAAGTAATCAGGTTGGTACCCATGGCTGTTGCTGTAAGACCTTTAATAATTTTCTGGTTCTTCAGGATGCCAGAGAAATCATACGATAATGTAACGGAACGCAGCTTCACCCAATTTACAGAAGTAATGAAGTTGTAAGAATTAGCCGCATAGTTGGACCAGTAACGCTGTATCATCGCTTTACCATCCACCGCTGTGCTACCGATCATATAGGTCTGGCCAGCTTCGTAAGTCTGGTTAAATTCAGCACCTGTCAGACTGTTCACACCGGAAACAGTTACTGATTGCCGGTCATTTTCAAGCGTTCTCTTGCTCAGACCGTTTACAACCAAAGCGTATTCAGTTCCGTTAAACACATCGCCACCTTTGCGAATGTCGATCAGGAATGATAAGTTGAAGTTTTTATAACGGAAGCTGTTGTTGATACCGCCGATGAAATCAACTTCACGATTTCCAACAACCGGGTTGGTAGTGTTCAACCTGTACAAGCCAGTATTGGGATCAACCTGGTAACGACCGTCAGCAATTTCCTTGGCGTCGGAATCCAGCTCACGATAGTAAGACTGACCAGTCATACCGAGGAAGTAACCACCGTTGGGAATAGAAGCTGCTTTCACAGTTCCAAACTGCGCATCTGTGGGATAGAAATATGCCACACCTGCAAGGAACTCGCCCAGTCTTCCTTTATTATAAGAGAAGTTGAGGGTTACATCCCAGCTAAAGTCGCGTTGAGCGATGGCTTTACCGTTCAGCATAACCTCCATACCCTTATTGATAACAGAACCCGTATTCAGAGAGCTGAAGATAAATCCACCGGACTGCGCCAGGCGGGGCTGTGCGATCTGGTTCTTAGTCTGGCTATGATAGTAGGTATAATCCAAACCAATGCGACCTCTGAGGAATCTAAACTCACCACCGATCTCCCATGAATGCTGGATCTCTGGTTTCAGGATCGGGTTACCGGCAGCCCACTGGTTACCCACCAGTACGTAGTTGCCGATGTTGTATGGAGCCCATACATAGGTGTTGGTAGCATAGGCGTTAGCGTCTTTACCAACCTGTGCCCAGCTTGCCCTCACTTTACCAAACGAAAGAATGTTGCTACGACCCATCAGCTCGGTGAAAACAAACGAACCGCTCACAGATGGATAGAAATAAGAACGGTTTTCTATCGGAAGTGTAGATGACCAGTCGTTACGGCCGGTAGCGGTAAGGAAGGCGATATTCTTATACGATACGCCTACTTCTCCAAAAGCACCTACCAGGCGTTTTTGACCTCTGCTGTCGGTAAAAAATTTATTTTCTGTATTGATATTATTGAAACTGATTGTACCTGCTGTGACAAAGTTGTATCCCCAATGATTCTGGCTGCGTGTTTTGGTGTTTTCAGATGTAGTACCCAACATCAGGTGTGCATCAAAATCACCAAATGATTTATGGAAATTACTCATTACTGTTGTTGTAATGAATGTGTAATCATAAACCGGCTGGCTAAGGCGACCGTTTTGATAAAGCGGCGCTACGGCAGAACCGGGAGCGATATAGGTATAGTCGCTTGTGGTATACTGGTCGTAACCCAAACGTGCTACGATATCCCACCAGGTTGCAATCTTATAGTTAGCGCTCACACCACCTGTAAGACGCCTTGTTTCAGACGTCAGGTCGTTTTGATTGGTGATCCAGTAAGGATTATCAATATCGCCTTCGAGGGGAAGGGTTCCTTCAAATACGCGGCGCTGTGTACCATCCTCATTGATATAATCTTTTAGGTTAAAAGTCTGAGGATAGTTATACAGGGCCTGCATACTACCTACACCACCACCGGAATATAAACCTGCGGTAGTCAGGGTTCTCTTTGTATTGGCAATAGAGTAGGCAACATTTGCATTCAGGCTCAGGCGACCATATTTCTGTTCACCGTTAAAGCGGAAAGTCGTCTTGTCATAATTGGTATTAGGAACAATACCAGTCTGATCGAAATTGGAAGCAGACAGGAAGAAAGATCCGGTCTTGCTACCGCCCGATACGTTGACATTATTATCGTAGATCATGCCATTTTGAAAGAACTCTCCAATGTTATCATATAAAGTAGCTGAAGATGGGATTTTTTCACCCCATGAACTATAAACATTCTGGGTGTTCAAAACACCATTCACCGAATAAGTACCGGGACCAAATGTAGTTTGCACTTCAGGCAGTTTGTTTGCCCATGAAGTACCCACTTTGCTGGTAACATCCACCTTCACCGCACCTTCTGAACCTTTCTTGGTAGTGATCACCACCACACCATCGGCTGCACGTGAACCATAAAGGGCTGCGGCTGCTGCACCTTTCAGTACGGAGAGGCTTTCAATATCCTCAGGGTTGATATCCATCACACGGTTTGAGAAAGTAGTATTGCTGCGTGTCATACCATCTGTACCTGAGTTACCGGTTACAACGGTTGAGTTATCATATATAATACCATCTACAACAAACAATGGCTGGTTTTGCCTGCCTTCAGAGGTTGAGTTACCACCGCGGATGGTGATGGAAGCACCTGCACCGGCAGAACCGCTAAACTGTGTGATGTTCACACCGGGTACTTTACCCGCCAGCGAGTTGACGATGTTGGTGTTCTTATTCTTCATCAGTTCCGACGCGTTAAGGTCAGAAACCGAATAACCCAGGGCCTTACGTTCCTTTTTAATACCAAGGGCGGTAACGACCACATCCTGCAGAGTGTTGTCGGTTCTCACAAGTGAATGATTCACCGTATTACCCGACCCCACCCTCACAGTGGAAGTTTCGAAACCTACGGAAGAAAATTCAAGCACATCACCCGTTGAAGCAGTGATGGTGAATACACCTTCATTATTTGTTGAAGTTCCGGTGGCACTCCCCCGGACGGTTACCGATACACCCGACAACGGATTGTTGCTGTCGTCCCTAACGGTGCCGGTAATGGTTCTTTGCTGGGCATGCGTTGTTGATGCAAGGGAAAACAGTAGCAACAACAGGATGCCAAAATGGAGACACTTTCTCATAGCATTGTTTGTTTTAGCAGTTTATGGGGTTGTTAAATTAATTGAATACCACTTTTTTTATACGCACTAAGCCGCTCGTCGCCGGGGTCCAGCTCTGTTACCAGGCAATCTATACTACCTAGCGGACAAATATGAATAGGCTGGCGTGTGTCGATCTTTTCTGAGATCGAAAGCGCCACCACTTTTTGGGATGATTCGATCATCGCTTTCTTCAATTGCACCACTTCCCAGTCATTATCCGATACACCGTGTTCCAGGTCGATGGCGTTTGTTCCTAAAAAACAGAGATCAGCTTTTACCTGTTTTACTTTAGAGATCGCTTCAGAGCCAATCGTGATCTTCGAACTTTTGGAAACACGGTCACCGATCAAAATGACTTCGATATTGGGATGCTCCATGTATTCAAGTACGGCAGCCACACTCCCGGATACAAAAGTTGCTTTTAGATCCCGCGGTAAAAGCCTGGCCATCTCAACGATCGTGGTGCCGCCACCTGTGAGCACGAACATACCATCTTTGATCAGCGGGATCGCCTTGCGGGCAATAACTTTTTTTTCGTCCTGTGA
>JAEZRB010000259.1 GCA_023412975.1 Bacteroidota bacterium
GTGTACTGCTATCGGAGGTCATCCTTATGCTATCGACAACGAGACTGCCCTGACGGTAACACCTAAGGCGGTGGGAGAAATGACAGAAAAGATGAAAATACTGGTTGAAGATGACAGTCGCCGGATAACACTAGCAAAAAATGGACATGATTACTTGCTGAAGCATTTCACTTTCGACGTCGTGATAGCCAGGCTCGAGGAATATTTTTATGGTTCACTCAAATGAGTGCTAAAGTTTGATTTCCTCCGTCCTTTGTAAATTTGAGGACGTGACTAATTTTATTCCGATATTTCCCTTAGGCATTGTGGTGTACCCTGGTGAAGATCTCAACCTGCACATCTTTGAGCCCAGGTATAAACAATTGATTGCCGAATGCTACGAACAAAAAAAATCTTTCGGCATACCCGCTGTTATTGAGAATAAGTTGCAGGAAAACGGCACACTGGTACAAATAACCGAGATCACGACAGTGCACGACAACGGTGAGATGGATATTAAAACCAGGGGAACTGATGTGTTTCGCATACTGGAACTCATCAGGGAAATTCCCGGTAAACTTTACAGCGGAGCTATCGTCAACTATCCTCATAATCACCTGCAGGGGAAACCTGAGCTCATGCGTAAAGTGATGACCAGCCTGCGTAATCTGCTCGATTTATTAAAAGTGAATAAGGACTTTAGCAAAACAGACGATGAGATAAGGTCGTATGACATCGCACACCATGCGGGCCTCACAATAAAACAAGAATATGAGCTGCTGGGGTTGTTTGATGAGCGCCAGCGCCAGGAATACCTGAAGCGATACCTGGCCAAAGTAATTCCCACTGTTGCGGCCATGGAGCAGTTAAAGGAAAAGATCAAGCTAAACGGGCACTTTAAGGATCTCCCAGGACTTGAGTTTTAGTCGGTAATCGGTAGTCGGTAGTCTGGAGCCGATTTAGATTTGAAAACGAATTTCTACTCCCGACTATAGACTAACGACTAGGGACTATTGTCCTGCTATTCCATCAAAGAACTATATTGCATGCATGACAACTCTCTGCTTCGACTTTGGAAATACCAGGAGAAAATGCGCCGTGTTTAAGAATGCGGGTATTGAAAAGGTAATTGTGTTGAAAGATGATTCTAATGAAACGATCAAGTCACTGATCAATGATTATAAGCCACAGCGTTCGATCCTTTCTTCTGTTATCGAGCATAATCCTGCCATGGAAGAGTTGCTGGCAGCACATACGCGTTTTCACAAGCTGAATCATCTTACCAAACTTGCATTTACATCACCGGTAGGCAAGCCTGAAACCATCGGTGCCGACCGGTTGGCTCTTGCAGCAGCGGCTGTTCATTTTTATCCCCGGATGAATAACCTGGTGATCGGTTTGGGAACATGTATTACGTATAATTTCATCAATAAATTTCATGAGTTCCTGGGTGGGGCGATATCACCCGGGATGGAAATGCGATTAAAGGCGATGAGTCATTTCACGGCCAAGCTACCGCTGGTTGAAGCCGATGCTAATGTGCCATTGATTGGATATGATACAAAGACCAATTTGCAAACCGGGGCAGTTCTGGGAATGGTGTATGAGATCGATGGATTTATCGAAGAATATGCTTCGAAATTCTCGAACTTTAACGTGCTGTTAACCGGGGGGGATATAGTGCATTTGGGTTCGCACCTTAAAAACAAGATATTTGCAGACCCTGATTTAATATTTAAGGGTCTTTATGCTATCAGCGAACATAATAACTACTAAGAAAACCAATCTGTTGCGAATACTGCGATTCCTGTTTTGCGCTATACTAATTGCCAGCATTCAACTCATTTCAATACCTGGCCAGGCCCAGGACAACTCACCTTACAGCCGCTATGGTTTGGGTGATTTGGTCCCTTCTACCAACGTCAACGGACGTGGTATGGGTGGTATTTCAGCTGGTTATTCTGATATCCTTTCAATCAATTTCAACAACCCGGCTTCTTATGGTTCCTTTCAGACCTTGAAAGAACAATCAGCAAAAAAAATCGCCCGCGGCCGGGCTATTTTGGATATCGGTTTAAACTTCGAGAACCGCAGCCTGGTGGAGCCTAATAACACAGAAAAGTTCACCGCCAATAATGCTTTGTTTTCTCACGTGCAGGTGGGTGTTCCAATTCGCCCTAACCTGGGCCTGAGTTTTGGACTACGCCCCCTGACCCGTATCAGTTATAAGATGAATACCGTCCAGGGCATATTCGATCCAAATAGCGGAAACTATATCGATACCGCTGTTACCCTGAATGAAGGTGATGGCGGATCGTATCTTGCATCGCTGGGGCTTGGTCAAAGAATTCTTTTCAGTCGTACCAAGGTACATTCTTTGAGTTTTGGTATCAATGGCGGTTATATGTTTGGTAAGCAGGATTACAGTGTACGTCGTTCTTTATTTAATGATACGGTTTCATATACCAGCGGCAATTTCCAGACAAAAACCAGTTATGGTAACCTATATTTTAATGCCGGTATGCAATACCAGGTGGAAGTGAATAAGAACATGGTTCTGTCGCTTGGTGCATATGGTAACTGGGAACAGAAGCTGAATGGTACACGTGATATTATCAGGGAGACCTACTATTATGACGAATCGATCGGCAATATCAGGATCGATAGTGTTTTGGATCAGAAAGATATTAAAGGAACGATCATATATCCCTCATCGTATACGGCCGGGTTTGTGCGCGAAAAATTTGTGACGACACAGGAGGCTGGTTGGTTGATCGGCGTGGATTATAGTCAGTCTAAGTGGAGTGATTATCGTTCTTACGGGCAGGCCGACCCCACCATCAGGGATAAATGGGAGCTGAGAGCAGGTGTACAATTGAGACCCGTTCCGAAATTGAATTATTTCAGCAACGTAACTTACAGGGCCGGTGCATTTTTTGGTCCTGACTATATTCATATCAATCAAAAACTGCCGGTATTCGGAGCAACTTTTGGTCTGGGCCTGCCACTTCGTAACTTTAGCAGGCAAAGCGAGCAGTACACGTTAATCAACCTGGCATTTGAATTTATCAAACGCGGTAATAATGACAATGTACTGAAAGAAAACCTGTTTCGCCTGTCGGCTGGTTTTTCGCTCAGCGATATATGGTTTGTAAAAAGAAAGTATGAGTAACCTGCACCACTATTTAAAACAATATTTTCCGGCAGCAGCTTTATTATTGAGCTGCTGTTTTGTTTGTGGTTGTGAAAACACGCAGGAAGATATCGACAGGTTTACCAAAAAAGTGACGATGCAGGAAGAGGCGATAGGTGTTGAGAGTTTTATCAGCCAGGAAGGGAAGATGAAAGCCAGGTTGCAGGCCCCGCTGATGTTGAGGGTGATGGCCGACACCCAATACCTGGAATTTCCCCGTTCGCTGCATGTCGATTTTTATGATGACAGTACACGGATTGAGACCTTTCTCGACAGCAAGTATGGCAAATACTATGAAAATTTAAACAAAGTGTACCTGCGCGATAGTGTAGTGGTCATCACCGTGCAGGGAGACACACTTCGATGTCATGATTTGTGGTGGGATCAGAATAAAGAGATATTTTACACCGACAGTGTGGCTACCTACCGGTCACCTGGCAATGATATAACGGGTGGCAGGGGAATGGAAGCGACCCAGGATTTGAGGATGGTGAAATTTAAAGCGCCGCTGGGAACGTTTGAGGTCAATGATAGCGGGTTTGCTCAGTAAGTGTATACACTTAAATTGAATCCCGCCCTGTGAGGGGCGGGATTGCATTAGGTTGGGACGAGCCATTGGGTTTTTCAGTTGATTGGATATCTTGGATCAAAAACGGGACGAGTCAGATTTTAGTTGTTAACATCAACTGGATAACCAAAGCTACTCACCCTTTTCATTTGATGCCAGAGCAAATTTTACAGATTCCTTAACTATTGAAAATACTGCTAACAAAGGATATCTACGATGGAATACCCCGGGCTGAGTTTTTTTAATCAAAAATACTAATGCTTATGTCGCTGAAAAACAAGACTGTGATTATAACTGGTGCCAGCCGTGGGATCGGCAAGGCCATTGGACTGAGACTGGCACGTGAAAATGCAAATATTGTGATCGCAGCAAAATCAGTGGAGGAAAATGCCAAACTGGGGGGTACTATCTTCTCAGCGGCAAAGGAAATGGAGGAGGCCGGGGGCCAGGCGCTGGCGGTGCGATGTGATATTCGTTATGAAGACCAGGTACAAAATGTGGTGGACAAAACGATTGAGCGGTTTGGTGGTATCGATATCGTTGTAAATAATGCTTCGGCTATTTCACTTACACCGACGGAACAAACCGAGCCCAAGCGGTTCGACCTGATGCATTCGATCAATGTAAGAGGAACTTTCTTTGTGACCCGGGCCTGCATCCCTCATCTTAAAAAATCTGAAAATCCCCATATCCTGACTTTATCACCTCCGGTGAATTTAGATCCCAAATGGCTGAAAGGTCATATAGCATATACCATCACGAAATATAATATGAGTATGCTGGCCCTGGGTTGGGCGGAGGAGCTAAAGCCCTTTCGAATTGCAGCAAATGCCCTATGGCCAAAAACGACAATCGACACCGCCGCGGTAAGAAACCTGTTAGGTGGTGAAGCGCTTGCGAGGATGAGCCGGACACCCGAGGTATTAGCTGATGCGGCCTACTATATTTTTAGCAAACCCTCCTCTCAATGCACGGGAAATTGTTTTATTGATGAGGAAGTCTTTGCTGCTGAAGGTATCACCGACCTGGACAAATATTCAGTTGTACCTGGCGCGCAGCTGTACAAGGATCTTTTTGTCGACTAAACTTCGGGACCTAATTACTAATGCCTAATCCCAAATCACTCTTCCGTGTCTTCCACTTCCACCTCCTGTGGCTTCTCGGGTCTCATTTGCGGGAAGAACAAAACATCCTGGATGGAGTGCTGGTTGGTAAGTAGCATACAGAGCCTATCGATACCGAAGCCGATACCTGCCGTGGGTGGCATGCCATATTCAAGTGCCCGGAGGAAGTCGTAATCGATGAACATGGCTTCATGGTCACCTCGTTCCATCAGCCGCACCTGCTCTTCAAAGCGTTCACGCTGATCGATCGGGTCGTTGAGTTCAGAATAGGCATTAGCGATCTCCTTACCATTAATGATTAGTTCAAATCTTTCTACCAGCCCGTGCTTGTCACGGTGTTTTTTGGTTAGCGGACTCATCTCTACCGGGTAGTCGATGATGAATGTGGGTTGAACATAATGGTGTTCGCATTTTTCACCAAAGATCTCATCGATCAGCTTTCCTTTACCCATGGTATTGTCCACATGAATATGCAGGTCATGGCAAACACCACGGAGCTGCTCTTCATTCATATTGCTGACATCGATACCGGTATGCTCCTTTATCGCATCATAGATCGCAATTCGTTTGTATGGTGCTTTGAAAGAAATGCTGTGATCGCCTACCTGCACGTCGGTGGATTTGCAAACGTCGAGCGCGGCTTTTTCAAGCAACTGCTCAGTAGTTTCCATCATCCAGTAGTAATCTTTATAGGCCGTATAAAACTCAAGTATGGTAAACTCAGGATTGTGTGTGCGGTCCATACCTTCATTGCGGAAGTTGCGGCTGAATTCATATACCCAGTCGAAACCACCAACGATCAGT
>JAEZRB010000305.1 GCA_023412975.1 Bacteroidota bacterium
ATTGATGACTGGGGGCACCGCTTTATCACTGAAAATTCAATTCATCTTCAACAGTCAGTTATTCCCTGGAGATATCTTCACCGGCATCCTTATCTGCCTTCAGCTAAGGCAGTTGAAAATATTTCAGATCACGATCCATTGATGTACCCGGTGACGGCGCCACCGTACTGGCGGGTAGAACGAACCAAACGGCGCAACCAGGCATTCAGGGAAAATAATCTTAACAGGGTTGAATATGCCGACAGTCATTTCACCGCTGCTTCTGGCACCACCCTGTATGCGGCAGCAACCTTTCCTCAGAAATACTATGGCAATATTTTTATTGGCGATGTGTCTGGCAATTTAGTGCACCGCGATGTACTTAATTATAATGATGATAGTGTAACATTTGTAGCAAAGCGTGATGATGCGGAAAAAAGCACGGAATTTCTTACGTCATCAGATGCCTGGTTCAGGCCGGTAAATTTCACATTAGGTCCGGATGGTGCATTGTATGTAATTGATATGTACAGGCAGCACATCGAAGCACCGCCCTTTATTCCGGAGGATTTGAAAACCGATATGGATTTTCTCAAGGGAAATCAAATGGGGAGAATATATCGGATAGTTCCCCAAAATGCGGGGCCGTATAAACACATTTCGGCGAACTTGAAACAGGCACCAGCGGCAAAGCTTGTTGAGCTGCTTTCAAACCCTAATCAGTGGTGGCGGCTTCAGGCGCAAAGAATGCTTTTGGAGCGCCAGGATAAATCAGTAGTTCCTCAATTAAAAGATTTGGCTAGCCACCACGCTGATCCGAGAGCCAGGCTGCATAGCCTATTTGTTTTGGAAGGTCTCAATTCACTGGATGCAAAGACTATCAAACGGGCCATGAGCGATACCCATGCCGGGATACGTGAATCAGCGATAATATTAGCAGAAAAGTTTCCGGATTGTATTCCTGATATAATAAGGCGTACCGGCGATTCTTCAGCCCGGGTTGTATTGCAGGCTACATTGAGTTTAGGGCAATTCCCCGGTTCACAAACAATCCATGCCCTGGCGTCGGTTATTGAAGAGCATGCGCACAATTATTGGTTCAGAATTGCTGTATTAAGTTCTGAAGCAGGGTCTTCTTTACCTCTGCTTGAGTTGCTGACAAAGAGGGGTTTTTTCTCCGGTGAATCTGCGCGGGAGCAATCAGGATTTCTCGAAGATTTTTCTTACATCATTGGCTTACGCAATTTGCAAGCAGAGGTTTTAGATTTAATAAAAACGTTGAATGTTGCGGATATAAAAAAGGAGACAAGCCTGCAGCATGCAGGTCTGACGGGTTTAGCAGCCGGGTTGAAAAAATCAGGGAAAAAAATAAAAAACGGCCACCTGTTACAGGAAGCACTTAAAAAAATGGGACCCGGTGCTACAACCGAAGACAAGGTGCTGATTGAAGAAATTTTTAAGGTGATCCTATAATATAGAAAGAGTATATCAAAAGATTTATAACGAAACGGTAAGCCGCAGACATAACAGGCACGCCTTCAATAAATAAAAAACTATGGAAAAACCATACAACAGAAGACAGTTCATCAGAAAACATTTGTACCTGGGTACTGCGTGGCTTGGGGCTGCTCTTGTTTTCACCGCCTGCAAAGGGAAGCAGGATTCATCAAAAGGAGAAAACAAGAGCACACCGGCCAATCCATGTGAAGACCTGTCGACAGTTAGTAAGGAGGACATTGAGATACGCACCAGGGCGGCGTATGTTAAAGAATCACCTATGCCGGATAAGTTATGCAGTAACTGTAATCTTTATATTCCTCCCGCGCCAGAGGCAGGAAAGGAATGCGGCGGATGTTTGCTCTTTAAGGGCCCGGTTGACCCTTCCGGATATTGTATTTACTGGGCGCCGCGGGCATAATATTGTGCTGAGATCAGTATATGTTGATTTTCAAACAACAAAAAACATATAAAACAACAGGAGATAACACCCTTTTTACTGAGAACGTAATTTTTGATAATTAATAGATTGCTATTAAAGTTTATGTTATGCCGAGTATAGTTAACCGTAAAAAGTTTTTGGTAGATACTGCTGCTTCTGTAGCCGGTATTATGGTGGGTAGTAATTTTTTGGGATGCTCCAATGAAAAGAAGACAGTGAATTCTACTTATCCTGTTATGTCGGAGGTTTTGAAATATCGAAAGTTCGATGCGCATTCCCACGTGGGTTTTCGGCCTGGCCATTTAGAGGAAATTCTTGATTTTGCAGACAGACTGGGAATTGAGAAAATGTGTATTTCAAGGCCTATAATGAATTATTCCGGAACCGAACCTGAAGGTCCTGACGAAGTCAGAAAATATAATGACATTGTAATTAATGCAGTGAAGCGATATCCTGACAGGTTTATCGGGTATCTTACCCTTAATCCACGCTATCAGAAAGAATCAATGGAAGAAATAAGCCGGTGTGTAGATCAGGGATTGTCGGGGTATAAAGGTTATACACAGGTTAAAATAAATGATCCTCTATATTACCCAATTATCGAACGATTTATTGACCTTAAGATGTTAATCTTTATGCATGCGTTTTGTCAGCTCGGAATGGGAGGGTACCGCATGAAATATGATATCGGCATGGTTCCTAATACTTCCATCCCGGAGGATTTTGTTGATATTGCAAAACGATACCCTGAGGGAACTTTTCAGTTTGCACACATCGGGGGTGGAGGAGACTGGGAGTATGAATGCAAAATGCTAAAAGACTATCCAAATGTTTATGTTGATACCTCGGGTAGCAACAATGAGGAACATATGATCGATTTCGCTGTAAAACATCTTGGTGAGGACAGGTTGTTTTTCGGAACGGACAGTTCCTATTATCAGGGTGTTGGCAAAATTCTCGCCTCTAATCTCACCGAATCACAAAAGAAAAAAATATTCTTTGATAATTATCAAAGCGTTTTAAAAAAATTAGGTAAAGATGTTGGTTGATATTAATGCATATATAGGGCACTGGCCTTTCAAGCAGGTTAAGTATAATACTTGTGAAAAACTGCTTGAAAGGATGAATAAATTTGGTGTTGATATTTCGGTGATTAGTAACCTGAATGGTATTTTTTACAAAAACACACAATCAGCGAATGAGGAATTGTATGATGAAATAAAGTCTGATAGTCGTTTTAGTGACAGGTTCATTCCTTTTGGTGTTATTAATCCTATCTATGCAGGCTGGAGGGACGATCTTGAAACCTGTTGCAATAAAATGGGGATGAAAGGAATTCGTTTATATCCGTTGTATCATGATTATGAGATAACAGATACTTCGTTGATCGAATTGGTAAAACGTGCCAGGGATCGAGGGTTAGTGATATCATTTACACTTCGCATGGTCGATAGCAGGCAGCGCTCCTGGATGGATATAAATGAAGAATGGGATTTAAAAGATATTATTCCCATAATTAGTGAAGTGCCGGATGCAAAGTATTTAATACTAAATATTGCCAATAGCATGCAATTGAGCGATAAGGAAACTGACCTGATTAAAAATGCCAATGTTGTAATGGATACTTCAGGCAGGGAGATTTCCGATCTGGGTGAACTCCTTAAAAAGTATGGGAAGGAAAAATTTGCGGTGGGCACACATTCCCCCATTTTGGATTATGTCGCCGGGCTTTTGCGCGTCGAATCATTGAGAGAAAATGAAGCAGATGAAGAGACGAAGGAGATTTTAAGATCAGGGAACGCAAGAAAAATCATTGGTTTGTAGTTTTAATACAATATATAGTTAGCTGAATTCAACAAAAAATATATAATGGCCGCATACAATACCCCCCCCAAAATGATCATGAAGATCATCCTGTTTTTTGTTTTTGTAGTAAGTAGTATATCTGTAGAAGGAAAAGAGCTGTTCCAGCAAATAAAGCGGGAAGCTGAATACATAAAGAAAACGCCTTACATAGTGTTTCTCGTTACCGAAGATTCGAACAATTATGAGGCACATAAAACAGTACCCCTTTTTGCTGATATGCTTGAAAGGGAATATGGGTATAAGTGTGAAGTGATATTGGGCAAAGGCACTCATACAGCATACCGGTATCCTGATCTCAAATCACTTACAAAAGCCGACCTGCTGGTAGTCTTTGCAAGGCGCATTGCATTGCCACATGATCAAATGAACGCTATAAAGAGTTATCTCCGTAAAGGCAAACCACTGGTTGGCATCCGAACCGCAAACCATGCTTTCCAGGTATTTGGTAAAGTGCAAGATGGTTTTGAACAATGGCCGGGTTTTGTTGCAGAAGTTCTGGGTTGTGAAAACCGGGGTTATGGTTCGGCGGAATTGGGGACTGATGTAACGATAGATTCCGTAGCCTTGGGTCATCCTGTTCTTAAAAACGTTCTGCCAGCAAAATGGCATAGCACTGGGCAAATTTATCATGTCGCGCCATTGCTTGACAAGGAAGCAACGGTTTTACTCTGGGGAAAGGTGGAAGACAAAACCGAACCCATTGCCTGGACACGGACGTTGGGGAAAAGTAGGGTTTTCTATACATCATTAGGCCACCCGGATGATTTTCAGGCAACACCTTTCATAACACTATTGATAAACGGTATTAAATGGGCATTGGCGAAAGATGGTACTAAACGATGAACCTGTTATTTCCACATTTCAGTATGAGGTAATGATTGGTCAGGATTGGATAATAAAAATCTCGCGGCCGAACGTAAATTTGGTGTAAAGGAATAAGTCAATCAGGTATCAGTAAAATTTCTCATAAGCAAGCGTTGAAAGTTGAGTTTAACGGGGAAGTAAGCAGCTTCCCCATTTTTACACCACAATAATCTAAAAAAAGTAATGCCTGTTTTAAACTTGAAACATTTTAATGTATGAATTTTAGAAGTGAATTGGAAAAGATCTTTGTAACGGAAGAAAGTATTCCCGATGAATTTAAGTTAGTTTCAGAGATACGCCAGGATGAGTATCTTTCGGATGGCAATATGATCAAATGGGAAGGCCAGGTTCACGAAGTATATTCACCCATCTGTATCAGGACTGAAAACGGTCTGCAACGAAAATTAATCGGGTTTTACCCGGTATGTACGGAGAAGGAGGCGCTGGATTCCCTGGCGGCTGCTGTAAAGGCCTATGATAATGGAGTAGGAGTGTGGCCAGCTATGACGGTTGCAGAAAGAATTAAATGCGTGGAGAACTTCACAAGGAAAATGCTTGATCAAAAAGATATCGTAGTAAAACTTTTAATGTGGGAAATCGGTAAATCTTATGCAGACTCAGTAAAGGAGTTTGACCGTACGGTAGAATATATATATGCAACAATAGATGCATTAAAAGATATTGACAGGCAATCATCCAGTTTCCGGCACGAACAGGGAATTATTGCTCAAATACGCCGTTCGCCGCTGGGAGTTGTATTGTGCATGGGGCCGTTTAACTATCCGTTGAATGAGACATTCACTACATTGATCCCCGCCATAATTATGGGCAATACTCTATTGTTTAAGCCTCCCAAACATGGCACGTTGTTACATTATCCTTTGTTAAAGGCCTTTCAGGAGTCATTTCCCAGGGGTGTTGTGAATACAATTTATGGCCGCGGGCATGCTATTGTTCCCGCACTTATGCAATCAGGTAAAATAAATGTGCTTACTCTTATCGGCAGTAGCAAAGTGGCCAACGAGCTGAAGAAATTGCACCCAAAAGTAAACCGCCTTCGTGCTATTTTGGGGCTTGATGCCAAAAACGCTGCTATCATAACAGAGAATGCCGATATAAAATTGGCTACCCAGGAAACAGTGTTAGGATCATTATCTTTTAATGGGCAAAGGTGCACAGCGTTAAAGATCATTTTTGTTCACAAAAATATTGCGGTCCAATTTATAGAACATCTCAACGCCGCTGTTGCCAAAATTGCATTTGGTATGCCCTGGCAAACCGGAGTGGTATTAACACCTTTGCCAGAACCACACAAACCCGGTTATTTGAAGGAATGCCTGGATGATGCCCTGGCCCATGGCGCAAAAATCATGAATGAAAACGGGGGTGCAACAGCTGCGTCTTTTGTTTATCCTGCGGTAGTTTATCCTGTAAATA
>JAEZRB010000008.1 GCA_023412975.1 Bacteroidota bacterium
ATTTTACTATACGAAGAGTCAGTATTTAACCCCAGCGTCATCCCGAGAAACCTTCCCTTCCCTGTGATCTTTGGCAGAACAAGAAAATCATCTCCTAAATTTCCGCCTGACTGGCGCGACCAGTAAGCATGAAAATAGAGTGCGTCAGGTGAGATTTTATGTAGAACAAAATCTATGTCATAGAATAATTTTACGTCTTCCTTTCCTTCGTTGATCAACAACACTTTTGCCGCAGTGCGAAAGGGCATGGGGATATAACAATTAAAAGACCGACCCTCTCCGCTTGTAAATAGTGCGGACTGAAAGGCGACCTGTTTACCGACATTATACCCGAAAAAATCACCCATAGGTACATCAACAGCTGGTTGCGCCGAATTATCCCAAAAAAACTGGAAACGAAGACTCCTGAGTTTAACAGGATTCTGATCTATCGTCATCCAGATACGCTGGATCGTGCCCTGCCCTTTTATATCCAAAAGCGACTTGGTTGCGCCAGGTTTTATCACTTCAAATGCATTACCCTTAGCAGTTTTATTGGTTTTGCCACCCTGGCCTTTCACCCCGTTTGGATTTTCAAAACTGCTCAAGCGGCTCTCTGTAGATTTCGGCATTTCATACAGAGGCTGAGCACCCGATATACAGGCAAAACCCAAAACCACAGCGAGCAAAAAATATTTCATATGCCGATTGTCAGAGTAATTTAAAACCCGCCTCCTTTACATCGCGGCTATTGCCACCGATAAACACCTTGAACTCGCCAGGTTCAGCAACATAATTCAGATCATAATTATAATACTTCAGATCATTCACCGTAATGTCAAACGAGACTGATTTCGTCTCCCCGGCTTTTAATGCCACTTTTTTAAAGCCTTTGAGCTCTTTCACGGGTCGCGTACTGGTGCCAACCAGGTCGCGGATATAAAGCTGTACAACTTCCTTACCATCTTTGTCGCCGGTATTTGTAACCGAGACAGTAGCAGTTATTTTCTGCCCAGCCTTCATTGTCGCGCTGCTTAATTTAATGTCACTGTAAGAAAAATTTGTATAACTCAGTCCGAAGCCAAATGGGTATAGTGGATCATTGGACACATCGAGGTAATTTGAACGGAATTTTTGAAACCATTTTCCCTCAGGTAGCGGGCGGCCGGTATTTTTATGATTGTAGAATAATGGAATTTGTCCTACATTTTGTGGGAAGGTCGCACTCAATTTGCCAGATGGATTTACATCACCAAATAATACATCCGCTACAGCATAACCCGCTTCTGAACCACCAAACCACACATTTAAAATGGCCGGTACATTTTTTTGTTCCCAGCTAAGCGCCAGCGGTCGGCCAGTAAATAATACAAGCGCAACCGGTTTACCTGTTTTTAGCAGAGCCTGCAGTAATTCTTTTTGTATCGCCGGGATCTCAATATTGGTTCTGCTACTGGCTTCCCCACTCATCTCAGCGGATTCACCCAATACAGCAACGATCACGTCGGCCTGGTCGGCAATGTTCAATGCTTCCTGTAATATTTCTCTTGCCGGCCTGCTGTCTCTTCGCAAAGTTTTGCCAAACATCGTAGCGTTTGCTTCCAACACACTATCCTCATCAAGGTTGGAGCCTTTTGCATATAGGATCTTCGCATTGTTGCCAGCAACTTCTGTGACACCTTTTATCACCGAAACAGCCTGTGAATGATTTGCTGCTACACTCCAGGTGCCGGTCATATTTTCGGTTGCATCAGCCAGTGGACCTATCAGTGCAATGGTTCCAGATTTCTTTAAAGGCAGTACATTTCCTTCATTTTTCAATAAAACAAAACTTTCCGCTGCAATTGACCTTGCTTCCTTTCGATGGGCAACATTGAATACTTCAGTCTTTGCCCTGTTCTCGTCACAATACCGATAGGGATCATCAAATAAACCAAGTTTATATTTCGCCTCAAGTATTTTCCTGCATGCGGCATCAATCTGCGCCAGGCTCACCTTGCCCTCCTTTAAAGATTTCTCAATCGTTGTCAAAATTCCTTCCCCCACCATGTCCATATCAATACCCGCATTCAATGCCCTGGCTGAAACGGTTTGCAAATCTCCAATACCGTGATCAACCATTTCATTGATACCTGTGTAGTCAGTTACCACAAATCCTTTAAAGCCCCATTGCTTTCTTAGCAGGTCAGTCAGCAGCCACTTATTAGCTGTTGCGGGTATACCATCAATTTCGTTGAATGAAGCCATTACCGATCCTACACCTGCATCAACTGCAGCTTTATAAGGAGGGAGGTACTCATTATACATCCGCTGCCGGCTCATATCAGTCGTGTTGTAGTCGCGCCCCGCTTCCGATGCCCCATACAAAGCAAAATGCTTTACACATGACATGATCGTATTGTTCTTTGAAAGATCATCTCCCTGGTATCCTTTTACCATTGCTTTTGCAATCTCCGACCCGAGATAGGCATCCTCACCATTTCCTTCAGAGACACGTCCCCAACGTGGGTCGCGTGACACATCCACCATCGGTGAAAATGTCCAGTTGATCCCATCTGCACTCGCTTCCTGTGCAGCTATCCTTGCGCTTCGCTCTACCAAATCCATATCCCAGATACAACTCATACCCAGGGGGATTGGAAATACTGTTTCATAACCGTGGATCACGTCCATACCAAATAGCAACGGAATTTTTAGCCGGCTTTTCTCGACCGCCAGCTTTTGCACCTCCTTTATCTTCGCGACCGACTTTATATTGAATAATCCGCCCACCTTTCCCTGCTCGATCTTCTTGGCAATATCAGAACTGTTGGCCTGGCCTGTTGTGATATCGCCCGCGGCAGGCAGGTTAAGCTGACCGATCTTCTCCTGCAGCGTCATTTTCTTCATCAGCCCGTCAATAAATGGCTTCATCCGGGCCTGACGGGTATCCTGGGCCGGAAGGTTAATGGTTGTGATGAGGACCAAGCCTAACAACAACCTGTGCAAGAATTTCATGTTCAACATTTTTTATTTCAACAAATGGGGTGCTATCACTCTTCGCCAGATGGCATAACCCTGCTCATTCATATGCAGGTTGTCATCGAGAAAAATATCGGTTCGTGGTTTACCTTCATCATCGATCATCTCTTTATAAACATCAATATATCCTGTTCGCTTTTTCGTGGCCAGGAACGTTTTAATGAGTTCATTGCCACGTATCATCTTCGGCAATAACATCTGCCGGCTGGGACTGGGTTTCATGGAAACATAAGTCACCTGAACCTTTGGAAATTTTTTCCTGATTTGCTGAAATAACTCCTTAAATCGGTCAGCGACATCCTCACCCGTTGTCGTGTCGGCTGCGGCAAGGTCATTCTCGCCACAATAAACAATGATCTGTTTCGGATGATAGGGATATACAATGTCCCTTACATATCGCAACTGGTCCAACAGGGTTGATCCCCCGAATCCTCGATTGATAATAGTATACCCCAGGAAATCCTGCTGTACATCTTTCCACATGGTAAAAGATGAACTCCCGATAAAAAGTATGGCATTCCTGGGTGGTGCAACAGCAGAATCCTTCTTTTTAAATGATTGAATATCGTTCCAGAAAGCAGGCTTTGAATCCTGCGCGATCAGGCCACAATAAATTAAAGCTGATAACAATAAAACAATAAACTTTCTCATGTCATTACGTATTAAAAAACTGTCGGTAAGTCTGATCTTAACTTCCTGGTTTATCTGAACTTATAAAATATAAGAACCAAATCCGCATGAAACTCACAATTCTTCAATCCACCTGTATTACTTTCGTCCTCTCAGACACACCATTTTCATTTATCGCTTCTATTGAGTAATAGTATGTCTTTTTCGAATCCATCGCTTTCATCCAGTATTCATTATTAGCATGAACCATAATACTGGTGTACAGCTTATCGGGATGCGTACCATAATAAATATTGTATGCAAACGCATCGTCCGCAGGCTTCCATTTAATAAAAGCGCTTCGCTTGTCCTTCTCTGTCCGTAAAACAATAAATCCTTCTACAGGCCGGGGCTTCTCGCCATTACCATTTCCAAATACCCGCAATCCGCTAATTGCAAACTTGCCTGTAGGCATTTTAATGTTTTCAAGTTTTATAAATCTTGCCTGTACCGGATTTTCAAGTTCAATATAATCATGAGGAACATCTTTTGTATTCCTGCTTTTATCAACAAGCAGTTTCCATTTCTTCCCATCAACAGAATAATGGATCCTGTACTGGTGGGAAAGCCCGATGGTCTTACCCAGGAAAATAGTGTCCATTTCTTTCGGGAAACTAATATCC
>JAEZRB010000055.1 GCA_023412975.1 Bacteroidota bacterium
TTATACCTGCCGTATCGTGAACAAAACATTCACGACCCCAGTCGTCTTCTTTAACAGGCGTGAGTTTGACGTTTTCATATTTGGCGGGTAATTGAAGTGCCTGCAACTCATCCCAAAAACGGTAAACATCTTCCACTTCCAGGAATATCATGGAGTTGTCGATCCAGTCTTTTACATAGGCATTCTGCAGGTAAAAAGAAAAGTTGCCCGACTTAAATACAGACATCATCGGCGATAGCACCGTCTCTTCAAATCCGAGATCGCGATAAAAGCTGCGGGATACATCATACTGGCGTGCTCCAATAAATGGCCTGATTGACCGGGCTCTGTGTTCCATATAAAGTATATTTTCTGAAATGAATTATTCCAGGTATTTCTCAAGATGCTTCTTAAAATATAATGCGCTATCTGTTACGCTTTGAATAGGGTCTTTTGCAAAATTACCCCCTTGTTCAATGTAGTAGTATTGCATTCCTGAGCGCGATGCTTCTGGCAAAATGATGGTATAATCAATGGACCCATTGCCAAGTTCCGAATAGTCGCGGGTCCGCTTGTCCATATCCTTAATATGCCACATCACAAATCGTCCCGGTTGAAGGCTGAAAAGTTCTACAGGACTCAATGGGGAAGAATGCATCACCCAATAAAGATCAACCTGGAGTTTTACTAATGCCGGGTCTGTATTACGTATGATGATATCGTACCCATTTTCACCCCCGTGGTCGGTAAATTCAAAATCGTGATTGTGATAGGCAAAACCAAGTCCGGCCCTGGTGATACGCTCGCCGATCCTGTTAAGTTTTCCAGCCAGCAGTTTGTAGTTTTCAATCGACCGGAAAGCCGGGTCGAGCCAGGGCCAGGTAATATAGGTTTGTTCAAGCGCCTTCGCGCCGCTTATGCATTGGGCAACATAGCGCGTCAGCTCGTCATCGGGTTTATTGAAATATTTAGAAAAATCATAGTGACCGCTGGTACTGATCATCGCGTTGTCGGCGAGTAATTGGCGGAAAGAGGCGGCTGGCATCCCATAATATTGAATCTTTTCTGGCTCGTACCCGTAGGTCTCACAGTCCTCATAACCCACTGCAGCGATTTTCCTGATGGTGCCTGTTACGTCCTTCGAAAGCGGTTCGCGAACTGAGAAAAGCTGCAATCCCATTTTATACTTCTTCGGATGCATCATTGAAAAGCCCTGGGCGGCCAGCAACGAGGCAGACAATATTGAAGAAGTATGGGCTATAAAGTCGCGGCGACTAATCGCTATCTCTTTCATATGCAGTGTGTAATACTGTAATTTAAAACAGTTATGCAGGTTGGCAAAATCATGAAGCAAAACATCTTGAACAGGTTCAGGCCGAGAAACCAACTTGGCGCATTTATTGCATAATGACGGAATCAAAATATTTAATCCGAAAAGTTTCTCAATAGCAGCCAGTTGGGTTTACTTTTGCAGTAGCCACCCGCTGCCCTGGTCTGGATGTTAAGAAACTGTTATCACCTATAAAAATGAGTATGGCAAAAACAGCTGATCCAAAAACCAGTACTACAAGCAAGATCCTGGTTGTTGACGACGACGGACAAATGGGTTTAGTACTCGATATGGTACTTCACGAAAGCCGGTTTGAGCTGGATTATGTAAAAGACCTGCTTTCAGCAGATGAGTACCTGAAAGCCAACCAGCCGCTCGCAGTGATCCTCGACAATAAATTGCCCGATGGTTATGGTATTGATTTTATCGTTTACCTGAAACAGCGGTATCCTTCCCTCAAGATCATCATGATATCAGGTTTTGGCCTGGCTCGGGAGGTTGCACTCGAAAATGGCGCTGATATGTTTTTCGAAAAACCGTTCAACCTCGACGAGTTTAACGACGGGATCAACAAACTTTTACCTTAGGTATAACCCGTTTCTGAATTATAGAAGGGATAACTGACATTTCAATAACACCATCTGTTGGCGATAGTATTACAACCTTACAAACCTGAGAAAAAGTAATCCGAAAAAAGAATCGGGAAGTATGGATCAATTTCTGATCAATACTTCCCGATTGATAATTATTGTGGTATCGCCTTTATTTAAGAGAGTTTTGCGGACGGGTGATACGCTATCTTAAAATGCTTTAGGCTCGTTCTTTTTTTCATCTTTTCCCGCATTCTTCACATATTTCTCCAGCCATTCAAACTGCTCGGCAAGTGTGTGAAGAATATTCTCGCGACCTGCATAGCCATGACTTTCATACGGAAGGCTGATGTATTTTACCGTACCGCCATGACCTTTGATGGCATTGAACATGCGTTCACTTTGGATAGGATAAGTACCGGTATTATTGTCCAGGTCGCCATGGATCAGCAGGATCGGCGTCTTGATTTTATCGGCATGACTGAATGGGCTCATGGCATTGTACAGATCCGGCGCCTGCCAGTAGGTACGGTCTTCGTTTTGAAAGCCAAACGGTGTAAGTGTTCTGTTGTAAGCACCGCTACGGGCAATTCCACCTTTGAACAGGTTGGTATGCGCTAACAGGTTTGCTGTCATAAAAGCACCATAGCTGTGTCCGCCTACTGCCACCCGGTTCCGGTCGCCAACACCCATGTCAGCAAGTTTGTTGATCGCCGCCTCCGCATTCATTTTTAACTGGTCTACAAAATTGTCATTTGGTTTGGGTTGAACACCCGTAGTGCTATCTTTTGGTGCGGCAACGATCGGCATTTCCGCGTTGTTCAACACCGCATATCCCTGTGTGACATAATAAATCGGTGAACCCCAGTTGAGCAGCGTGAATTTGTGTTCACTACCACGTATCTGAGCGGCATCTGCAGCGGAGTTGAACTCAGCAGGGTATGCCCAGATAAATACCGGCAATGGACCGTCACGTTTTGCGTCGTAACCTTTTGGCAAATACAGGTCGCCCGTGAGATCCACTCCATCAGCACGTTTGTATTTTATTTTTTCTTTGCTTACGCCTTCCAGTTGTGGATAGGGATTGGTAAACGAAGTGAGTTGCTGATCGGCAATACGCAGTTTCAGGTTTTTCAACCAGTAATTAGGCATTTCTTTTTCTGATTCTTTTCGCGTGATCAACACCAGCTTTTCAGGATCGATCACATTGGTCACCATTTCAAAACTGCCTTCATGGCAACGCCAGATCGTATCTGCCTTTTTTGTATGCACATCATACGACATCAGGAAAGGAAGATCACCCTTCGGCGAACTGCCTGTCATATTGTTGAAAATAATTTTGTTTCCATTGTCGATAGTTACCAACACATCGCGGTGGTATTGATTGGGTTTGGTTAACGGGAAACCAGGATTGGCGTATGCATTCGTGGTATTGCGGGTGATCAGCGCTTCCAGGTCGCCGGTAACAGGACTATACCTGTCGATTTGAACCATCTGGCGGCCACGCAATCCTTCTGTAACAAGTGCCAGGTTCTCATTACCCCAGGTAGTGCCACGGTAACGCATTTTCGTTTTAAACAATTGTACAGGCTCCCCTGTAAACGGCGCTGCGAGGGCATATACTGCATCACGGTATTCGGCTTCCGTTTTGATCAATCCACCATCGAGCGGCTTGCACCATACCAGGGTTGAAGGCTGATCGTCGCGCCACTCAAAACTGCGTTGCACATCCTGTACATTATCGTTGCCTGATGGTGCAGTTTCACTGGATGGCAGGTCGGCTACCTGTTTAACAAGCTTACCGGTCATATCGGTAATGGCAACCGTTGATGGAAATCCAAAAGCAGGCACCAGGTAAGAGAAAGGTTTTTTGAGCGTACGAAGCAGCAAATATTTTTTATCAGGCGATGCGCTCACACTCGCGTAGATAGCAGGCTTACCAATTTTTGTTTCCACACCACCGGTATTCTTTACCAATTGTGAGGTAGCATAGAATTCAAATAGATCTTCATCATAAGGGCTCTTGATCATGTCCTGGTAAGTAGGACGCGGTGCGGCTTTACCATAATTTTCCTGTACGGCCGGACCTTTTGGGGCGGCGGGTTTTGGCGGGGCGGCTGTTGCAGGTTTCAGTGTTGCCTGGTAAAGCAGGCTGTTGTTATCATACCAGGAATAACTTCCATATACATTATTCAGGGGAGTCTTATTGACCTTTGTTGCTTTCTTTGTAGCTATGTCGATCACGTAGAGGTCGACCCGGCTGGCAGTGGTATGCGTAAAGGCGATCTTTTTATTGTCGGGGCTCCAACTCACGTTGCTCGCATACAAAGGCGAGGGCAGACCCTGTATCTTCGATTCGTTACGTGTTTTGATATTTTTCAAATAAATATCATTGATAAAATTGGAACGGCTGGGCGCAAAGTTGTTGGGATTGATACGAAGCCCCGCTAAACGCAATTCCGGTCTCGCCAGTTCTTCAACAGATCGATAACTGTTACTTTGAGTGAACAACAACCACTCGCCTTTTTCATCCACTTTCACACTAGGCGTGGGGTTGGCAAGTAGCATATCAGTGATGTCTTTAGGTGGGGTTTTGTAGCCATCATCCTGAGCCTGGGCGGTGCTGGCAACAAACAAGAACGAAATAATAACAATACTGCGCAGTAAGTTCATGTGATTTGATTTTTGGGTTTCCAAGATAAGCAATTAATAAAACCGTTAGCGGCCAGCAATTAGACGTGAGTAAAAAGGAAAGTTTGCGCCTACAGACACATAGTACCGAAATGATTGGCAAACATTGGCAATTTCATAACCCTTTTTTGCGTTAAGTTAGGGTAAATTGCAAGCCTCTATGAAGACGACCTATCCTATTCTACTGGGGTTATTTTCTCTGGCCTTTTCCCTCGTGTCGGCTCAAACCAGTCATGCCCCCTCGCTTGCGTCATATAGTTACCCAATATTTACAGTTACAGACAAGCAGCAAAGAACAGGCACCGCATTCTTTTACCGGTCTGGCGATACCAGCTTCCTGGTATCTAATTACCATGCCATCAAGGGGATGAATCCCCTGAAAAAAGCGATCACCTTCAACACAGATACACTTTATTTAAAATATAAACTCGTCAATTCCCGTGATATGCGGTTACTGGCCATTGATATCAGCGAAGCACGAACCGGCAAGACAGAAGTTTTTAGTATGGTGGATCGTATCGACCTTTTCAAAATGCCGGTCGAGCTACCGGCTGATGCCGATATATTTTATATCAATGACCTCGTGGACCTGTCTTACCTGGACATGGAGCCCGAAGAAGTTATTGTATTTGGTTATCCGACCAGGCCCGGTGATGTTCCGGCTTTCTTTTCACGGCAACAGCGACTCGAGGGAATTGTAAATCCCGATGGCTTCGCAGATTATGATGCTTCGCTGCGTTTGAATTTTCCCAACACTTCGGATAGTGCGTTGGCGATTCTGAATGCAACATCCCGTTACTATTATTTCATCAGGCCTTACGCTGCGCAGGGATATTCCGGTGCCCCGGTCTTTGGAAAATTTCGCGATGCCAACAACAATGTGATCTACCGTTTCACCGGTGTCATTTTCGCGGGCCAGCCAAGTACAAAGCAAACCTGGGCTATCCGGGGTGATGTGGCGTTGCAATACCTCGATGCAGGTTTTGCAGGGAATTAGGGATTTGTAGTCATTAATGTCCGGGGAACTCTGGAGTACCTTAAACCATGGCGGGCACGGTGAGCACAGCGAAAGCCGTTTTCGTGATAAAATCTGCTACGTAGAGCAGGACCTGATGCGAATACTTCGCTGTGTCCGCAGTGTGCGCTGTGGTATTCTGACACATCGATACATTTCAACTACGGCCAGCAAAAGTAAGAGTCTCCAGGAAAAATAAAGCAAAGCCCCTGTAAATGTAAAAGTCATAGATGCCGCGCGGGTCAAAGATTCTGACAACTATCCAAGATTTTATTTCGGTCAGCAATGATTTGTAGTTAGGAATTAGGGGGTGGCTGATGGTTTAAGTTTCACTATTGGTTTAAAATTCCCGAAAGATAAATTCCCGCAAAACCGATGCGATCATGGAGACAAATTCCAAAGTCCCTACCCGGCATCAATCGGGTCCAAATTCTTAATTCCAAATCATTGCTGTCCGGGGAATTCTGAAGTACTATAAACCACGGCGGGCACGGTGAGCACAGCAAAAGTCGTTTTTCGTGATAAAAATCTGCTACGTAGAACAACAGTACCTGATGCTAATACTTCGCTGTGTCCGCAGTGTGCGCTGTGGTTTCCTGACAAATCGAAACATTTGAACTACGGCCAGCAAAGTGGGCAGTCTCCAGGATAAATAAAGCAAAGCCCCTGTAAAAGTATAAGTCATGGAAGCCGTGCGGGTCAAAGGTTTTGACAACTATCCAAAATTTTATTCCGGACAGCAATGATTCCAAATTCCCAATTCCCAATTCCCAATTACAGTGATCAGAAATTAGTGCATAGGATTCACCAGCACATCCCCGTATTCTGGTTTCCTTTTAAAAACAGAATGCGCGAAAGGACAAAGCGGTATGACCCTGATTTGATGTGTGCGGGCATATTCTACCGCCGTATGCACCAGTTGGTTTCCGACATTCTTGCCGCGTAGCTCATCACCGACCTCGGTGTGGTCGATGATCATTTTTTCAGGAGAGGGCATAGTGTATGTCATTTCGGCGAGTATTTTACCATCCTGTTCTACGTAAAACATTCCCTTCCCATTTGTTTGTTTATTTTGTATCAGCATGTTTACAAGTTAAACCCATTTTTCCAATTCGGTCACGGAGTACACGGAGTTTTGCACGAAGGTCACGGAGAATCTCAATCTGTAAAATCCGCGCAATCCGTGGCTTTTTCGTGCAATCCGTGGCCAACGTAGCCACAGATTTCACGGATTACACGGATTAAAACCAGGATCTAAGTTCCTGTAATTGCTCAAAAGGATATTTCATATTATTTCGTCCCTTTCTGTGCAATCTGTGTAATCCGTGGCCAACGTAGCCAAAGATTTCACGGATTACTCGGATTAAAACCAGGATCTAAGTTCCTGTAATTGCTCAAAAGGGTCATTCGCATTAGCTCGTCCTTTCTGTGTAATCTGTGTAATCCGTGGCTCATTCGTGTGATTTGTGCCATTCGTGGCCCCGTACCTGCCGCAGGCAGATCAATCAGTGTAATCTGCGTAATCCGTGGCAAAGTAATCCGTGGCTCCCATAATTTTTTTGGTAAAATGATTTTTCGATACAATATTTGCAAAGCAATGAAGCAAAATTTCAATACAATCCAGTGGTGGTGGCATACAAACTCTTCAGGGGTGATGTAATGCCGTTGCTATTTCTATAAACGAATTATATTGTAAGCCCCGACTAGTTCGGGGTTTTTTATTTACCGGAAAGGAACCAAATAGTTATGAAGAAAGTTGAGATACATACAAGTTGTAAGAAGTTGCTGGCGGATGTGTTTACACCCGTGGGAATTTACCTGCGATTGCGTGACCGTTTCCGTGATACCATCCTGCTGGAGAGCACCGATTTTCATTCTTCTGAAAACAGTTACTCCTTTATCGGCATCAACGCGATAGCGGGTATTGAGATTCGCACAGCCAAAAACATCGAGTTTAAACTACCCGGCCAAAACCCGGAGAGAATGGATATCACGCAAACCCAGCAGGTTCCACAATTGCTCTGGGATTTTATGCAAAAGTTTGACGTAAAACCATCCGATACCCGCGAAGGAAAATTTGCACAGGGACTGTTTGGCTACACCTGCTACGATGCGGTGCAGTTTTTTGAAACTATTACCCTTTCATCAAAAGACACCAGCACCCAATTCCTAAATGCCAATTCCAAATTCCCAGCTGCTAACCAGAAGAATATCGAGCCCAGACTTCCCCTGATGCGTTATCGTCTCTATCAATACGTGATTGCTATTAATCATTTCAAAGACGAGCTTTTTATTTGTGAGAACAGGATCGGGGGTATTGAATCGGAACTGGCGGTGCTGGAATCACTGATCCGGGGCAAGGATATTCCCGTGTACCCGTTTGAGGCTTACGGGGATGAGGTTTCTAACCTAAACGATGCCGATTATATGGGGATGGTAGAAAAAGGAATCGCGAGTTGTCACCGTGGTGATGTATTTCAGATCGTACTGAGCCGGAGGTTTGAGCAAAAATTCCGGGGCGATGAATTCAATGTCTACCGCGCCTTGCGCAATATCAATC
>JAEZRB010000082.1 GCA_023412975.1 Bacteroidota bacterium
GTTGATGGTATTGACCGGTACCGTATTTCCTCTATTGAACCCAACCTGCTGACAAACGAGATCATCGAATTCGTGGCCAACAGTGATAAGTTCATGCCGCATTTTCATATCCCGCTTCAGAGTGGCAGCAATGCCATACTGGGTATGATGAAAAGAAGGTATCGCCGTGAACTTTATGCTGATCGTGTACGACTGATAAAAACCCTGATGCCTCACTGTGCTATCGGGGCCGACGTGATTGTTGGATTTCCGGGCGAAAACGAGGAACATTTTAAAGAGACTTTTGATTTTCTCCATTCCCTGGATGTTTCATACCTGCATGTCTTTACATATTCTGAAAGAGACAATACCCATGCGCTTAGCCTGAAACCGGTTGTGCCGATGAGGACCCGGCATGAAAGAAATAAGGCGCTCCGGAATCTTTCCTATATGAAAATGCAGTATTTCACGGAGCAGCACAAGGGACAGACGCGTAAAGTGTTGTTCGAAAAGCAGGACAAGGGTGAGATGATGGAAGGTTATACCGATAACTATATCCGGATCGCTACCCCCTATCGCGAAGAATGGAAGAATAAAATAATAGACTGGAAAATTTAGCGGGAAGAATTTTTATTTTTCAAATAAGAACCCATTAATTTTATCGCCCCGGGACGTTAGCTCAGTTGGTTTAGAGCATTACTTTGACAGAGTAGGGGTCACTGGTTCGAGTCCAGTACGTCCCACGTGAGTATTTATTTTTAAATGCAAGGGTCACTGGTTCGCTACGATCGCTATCGGAGCCAGTACGTCCCACGTGAGTATTTATTTTTAAATACAAGGGTCACTGGTTCGCTCCGATCGCTATCGGAGTCAGTACGTCCCACCCTTTCGTTGTCCGACTTGGATACCCAGCTTGATCCGGCCAATCTATTTTATCTGATTTATTTTTTACCAGTATTTGTTTTCCACTTTGTGCAACTTTTTGAATTTGGATTTGTCTAATTTATAGGCATGAAAAAATTCCAGGTCACGATACAATTTGAAATGCGGGATGATTTTTTGGAGCTGATACCCGCTCACCGCACTTATATCAACCACCTTATCAACAAAGACGTCATTGAGCAATACGCCGTGAGCATGGAAGCGCAGAAGGTATGGATAACGCTCAACGCGAAAGACAAAGCCGAGATTGACTTGATCCTGGAAAAATCACCTATCCATAAATTCTGGACTTACGAGATTGACGAGCTCTTTGTCATCGACGGGCATCATTATCGGTTGCCGGCCGTACAGCCGAATTAGTCGGATATCAAGTATCTACTATCCAGCATCCCACTACGCAAAAGTTTACCCGCCTATTTTTTGTTTTCCGCCCACTTGGGTTTTTGCTTCAGAACTTTTTTATAGACAGGACAGCTTTCAATATGACTTCCGGGCAGGTAGCCTGTGCTCATTAAAAACTCATTGACGATCTCACCACCGGTGAAACGAAAGGTTTGTTTGAACAGTCTCACCCATTCCTCCTTTGTTCTGGGGTGATGACTGTCGAGCCATTTTTTAAATGAGCCACTCTCCTTTTGGATAGTTTTGATCGCTTTCGCATTGTGAATGGTCGCTTCGATCTTGAGCCGATTCCTGATGATGCCTGCGTCCTGCATGAGTTTTTCCTTTTTGCGGTCGGTATAGCGGGCTACTTTATCAATATTGAACTGGTCGAAAGCCTGGAAAAAATTGTCTTTTTTCTTCAGGATGGTTTCCCAGCTTAACCCGGCCTGGTTTATTTCAAGGACCAGTCTTGCAAACAGGAGGTTATCGTCCTCGATGGGAAAACCATATTCATTATCATGGTAATGCCTGTGAACCGTGTCTTTTCCTTTATCTAAAACATATTCGCAATAAGATGTTGCCATTTCGTGAAAATATAGAAATGTTCGGTTCGCCGGTTTCTTCTAATTAAAATCAATAAAATTGGAGTAACTATTTATTGAATATCAATGTATTAAGGCCGGTCGGGCGATCCGTTTTTACAGCAGTTGATTTATAGCACTGCTTAATTCCTCGATTTAGGGTTTAATGATGGTTATGACTAAGCAACTTTTGCGATGAGATTATTCACAACCTTGAATAAAATAGGCTACAAAAAAATTTGCCTGAAATGTTGGCAACCCTATCTTTGCACTCCCAAATAAAAGGGAGTTTAGCTCAGTTGGTTCAGAGCATCTGCCTTACAAGCAGAGGGTCGGCGGTTCGAGCCCGTCAACTCCCACAAAAACCTCTTAGATGATAGATACATTTGAGAGGTTTTTTGTTTTATAATTTAATATTAGAAACAAACTCGTTGGTTCCGGGCACTCCGACTTATAGTCGGAGGGGTCGGCGGTTCGCGCCCGTCAACTCCCACAACTGATAATCAAGGGTTTCAATGAAAATTGAAACCCTTTTTAATTTCACCGGTTTAAAACATAGTTTAAACATTTAGTAATATTCTTTTATATACTGATACGCCTTCTCAAACAATTCTTCTTCTTTATGAAGTTGATATTTCAGCAAAGTTTTGCGCAAAGATTTCTGCACTTCTCTTTCTCCTGATATGGTAGTTTGCCAACCGGGAAAACGTACAATCTTTACAATTTCATCAATGTCATTCACAATTCTTTCAACAACGGCAGGCGTCTCATCTGTACGCATTTTCAAGGAATAAGTCAGTAAGTGCTGTCTTTGCTGATTTTCTTTCTTCTGGCGTATAGACATCCCTCTCGGCCTGTAAGGTTTCTTTTGCCAGTTCACAAAGCTCTTTGATGAATTCTATACTGCTGATCAACCCTTGCTCTGCTCTTCTACAGGCCCTTTTAAAATCCAGGCAGCTTTGGCAAGATGCTGTTCGAGTTTACTGAGTGTTAATTTTTCCATACTTACAATAGTTCCAGGATTTTCGTTTTCACCATTTCATAACCGGCTTTATGGTCATATTGAATAGCCGGACGGAGCAAACCGGTAATATCACCTAAAAATTCTTCATCATTCATTTTCTTCTCCAGGTTTTCCAGGTAATCGGTCTTTGAAATGGTATGATTTTCATGCTCCATGTATATCTTCCAGGCAGTGATAATTTTCTCCGGATCAGCACCTGTTAAATCCAGTGTATACGACATATCAAATAAGTCCCGTCCTTTACTCCTCTGGTACAATGCCCTCAATTTCGTGGCCAGCAGTTCTTCCAGTTCATAGGTAACAAGAGATGCTTTACCAGTAAACCAGGCAGATTGAACTTCTAATGGTTCTTCTTTCAGACCATACACGGCAATATGCTCCCTGCAATTCATTTCTACTTTCAACTTTAGAGGAATTTCGTCTTCGGAGTTTACCCGAAAGATCAGCGTATTATTGAATTTCTTTTGATTAATCGCAGGCTTGCCAAGAAAGGATAATGCATTACGGAGTTCATCAATTACAGGTCCAAAAGGCTCAGCTTTTATTTGAACGAGGTCTATGTCTTCTGAATATCTTGCCTGTGGTTTCAGGTGTATCTTATGCAGCGCTGTACCACCCCTGAATGCCAATCGTTCTTTCAGGAATGGATTATTGTAGATTTCCACCAATGCCCTTTCAATGATCAGATCCTGCTCTACCTGGAAATCTTCCTGCCAGGGAGCTTTGTTTCTCCATTCAGTTATGTATGCTTTGGGAATCATGCTTCACTTTCTATTTCAATATTTCTTACAACTTTCCAAAAATTATCTGTACGCATACTGGCTGGCTTTTCTTTTTGCGGCCTGAGTAAAACCGGAAAGTGCTTTACGTTAGTCAGTACTTCCTTCATTGGCTTGATCAGTTCTTGTTGATTTAACACGACATCCAACAAAAAACCCAGCCGCTGTACAGCAGCAGTCTGACTAAAACGCCTGGCAGTTTCCGCCAATTTCATTGCATCTATCGAGGAAACCAATTCTTCCAATACGGTAATCACCCTGTTAAACCCACCTACCCGATCAAAAAAGAATACAATATCCAGTGCTGTTAATTCTGGAGAGGAAATTCTAAAGAACCCTGTCTCCACTTTACGTTCAATAATATCAGCATGACTAAGCTGTTTTTTATAACAGAAGTTGATCTTCAACTGACGGCTTTTTATAGGACGCAGCGTAGGTTTTGTTGTAACAATATAAAATTCCTGAGGTTGCTGATGAGACGCGCCGTAATAGACGGCTGCATTTAGCAAACCCACATAGTAATCCTTTTGAAGAAAGTTCATAAGATCGGCTACAAACAAGGTAGGTGGCAACATGCCCCTGCTGCTGTATTCAGGCGGAATAATAACATAAAATTCCTGCCTGACCATTGCAGCTTTTCTCTTGCGCTTTATGCGTTGTAAGGCTTTTAAAACAGCCTCATCTGAGAGATTGAATTTTTCCTTCAAGTCAGAAGAAGTAAAAGAATACCGGCCCTGACTTCTTAGCTGGTCAAGATATTCTTCTACATATTTATATTGGTTTGGCTCTCTCAAATTTTAGTTTTTATCTGCATAAGTGGACTAAATTCGTCCAGTTATGCATATGTAAACTTAAAAAACTGAATTCAAGTCGCCAAAAATGGTTTTTCAGAGAGTATTTTAAACACCCAATTATTATGGAAAAGAAAAACTTATCAAGAGAAGAGTTATATGATCTTTTTTGGAATAAGCCATTAATAAAGGTTGCTCCTACATTGGGTTTGTCGGACAATGGGCTGAGGAAAATATGTACCAGATGAATGTTGCAAAATATGCCAAAAATGAGAAGTGAAAGATAAATATTGATAAAATCAATATTTCTAAATAATTGAATATTAATTAATTAATTAATAAACAACAATAATAGGAGATAAATAAAATCTTTCTGCCTTACAAGCAGAGGGGTCGGCGGTTCGAGCCCGTCAATTCCCACTCAAAACAGAAAAGGGTTTCAACGATTGAAGCCCTTTTTATTTCCTGTAAAAAACAAAGATTCAAAAAAGTCTATAACCTGCCTTTTTCTCATTCTTCAAACTTTTTATCGGATTTACAATAGCTGCTTTTATGGATTCATAACTAGCCATAAGCCATGCAATTCCCCAATAATCCAAGGAATGCAATCATGTATACCAGCAATATTATAAAGAAAGCCACGATGTCAACGTTAAGTTTTCACCGCGGCCTTACTATCAACTGATGAAGAATGCTTGAGCCGTTCTATTTAATTTTTCTGCAAAACATTATTGAAAACCCATTTCCCAATTTTCCTTCCCTGGTCTTCACCTTCAAGACATGCTTTGCGGAAATGGTAACCGATATAGATTCTCGAGAGGGAATTTTCTCGTGCAGCATGTGACAAACTGTTGAAGTTTCGTGTTGTGCCTGAACTGGTACTGGTGAAGCCGAAACTGATATTGTCCCTTCTGAAAAAATGCTTCATTAGTTCGGCAGCCGCGCCACCTGCACAGGCATGTGCGGAAGGATAATCCGGAATAGGCGGAGTGGGAAATCCAAAAACCTCCCATGTAGGATCTGGTGCAGTATTGGGATTGCCATCATCTCCCGCGAGATGAATGGCTGATACCGGACGCCAGTAGAAATAGTGATACTTCGCTTCCAGGCTGCTGATATAGGCATCCGCTTCGGCAATCTGCAACAAAGCAAACAATCTCGCTACTTCCCAGGCATCCATGTTTTGTTTTAAAACGATATTTCTTCCAGCCTGGTTCCATCCCATGGGGGAGTTCTCACGCCAGAACATTGCTATATCTGATTGATCGGCGGTTCTGTCCGGGCAATTTGCACAACCCAGTTTCTTTATTTCATTAAAGTCTTTGGCATATGCTTCACTGCTCACATCATCAGGTGCACCGGGACGGAATTGAGAACCGGCATTGAGGGCAAAGGGAGTTACATTACCCCAACCAGGGCCATCCACTAATCCATAGATAGGCAGACCCGGAATATTAAACGGAGGAGTATAGCGGTACTCGCCGGGTTCTGTTCCTTCGGGTAAAGCACCGGGGGGAAGAAACGCATTGGCCATTCCATCATTTGCTCTTTTGGCTAATATGGCAGCAGCCGCTTTTTTTCCAAGATTGATCCCGCTTGTTTTTGCTTCACCATTGGGAATAGTATTCAGACTTTGCAGCAACAACTGGCTGATATAATCTTTTACGGGCTGTGGTGTAACCATGGCAGGCGGATTGAGTTTATCAAAACATGCCACGATTACTTCATAAGCTGCCTGCGCAACAGCTGCATCCGGATTTGCTTTTTTATCTCTTGTGTGATGTAATGCATAGGTTTTGTATTCCGACCGGATACTGTTTAATGCATCATGCATCGCGATATTCACCATGGCATAATACCGCGATTCAATAAAAGGCGGAATGGGTGGATCTGGAACCACGGCCTGGGTTTGCATCACCGTGTACACGGCAGCTTCATTCCAGGCAAGCACCATCGCGGGGCTTTTCCCTTTTCCCTCCGGACCCTGTCCATGTGAACCGCCTGGTGGGAATGGGATCTTATCACAGGATACAAGGCTTATGAGAAGGACTAATGTCCAAACAAACAAATGTCGAAATCCCTGGTTCATAAAATAAAGTTTTGGTGAATGAAGAATTGGAATTATCAGGAGTAAGCTATTTTCTTTTTACGTTTTCAAAAGTTCTAATCGCCTAACTGGAAATAAGTTCGACATACATTTGGTTACAGGTACAAGTGCTGATCAGCAGAAATAATGGGAGTTCGTCGTGCAACAACGTAGTTTATCGGGGAAAGCGTCGACCCCTGCGAAATAAGGCTGTCAATATTTTGCCTATGCGCAGAATTTAAAAAGAGGATAAACACAAGATAATTTGAAAGAGGTAAATGGCTCGGGGAGTGATTTCACTTCTATATATACCCTCCTTAAAATCAACCAGTCCAAAACAATATCAGTCAAAAACTCCCGGGTGCTGGGTGAATTGGCCCATATTTTTTAATTTTACACCTGTAAACCCTGCAAAATTGATTAATTTCAAAGGCAGGTTTTAACTTTGCAAAAGAACCACCACGATGGCCATGACGCAAAACGAAATATTGACCGGTAGCCAGTTTGAAACTGATACGCTGACGGCGCATGAAAGTACCTGCAGCCTGATCGTGTGGAATGATGAAGTCAATACGTTCGAATGGGTGATTGAAACCCTGATCGAAGTTTGCGGCCATAGTCCCGAACAGGCAGAACAATGCTCATATTTCATCCATTATAAAGGGAAATACGCAGTCAAACAAGGCGAGTACGATGAACTCAAACCTATGTGCGACGCTATTACCGAAAGAGGCATAGGTGCAACCGTGGAAGTGATAGCAGATTAACTTTTGGCCTACCCTGCTTGTTCCACATGTATTCCCTCCGATCTTATGCCTCTTTTTGTACTTGATAAAACGATCTCCTTTCCTCCTGTACACCTGGCTTGTCCTGATGGCTTATTGGCCATGGGTGGTGACCTGTTACCAGAGCGGCTGATCCTGGCCTATAAAAACGGGATCTTTCCCTGGTATGAATCTGAACCCATCTTGTGGTGGAGCCCCGATCCCCGTTTTGTTCTTTTTCCATCTGAGTTGAAGATCAGCAAAAGCACCCGGCCATTGCTTAACAAAAAAGTTTTTGAATTCACTATCAATAAAGCATTCAGAGAGGTGATCCGGCATTGCAAAAACATACCCCGCTCTGACCAATTCGGTACCTGGATCACCGATGAAGTAGAACAGGCTTATATAAAATTACATGAACTCGGTTATGCCCATAGCGCCGAAGTCTGGAAGGATGGTGAACTGGCAGGTGGCCTGTATGGAATCAGGATGGGAAAAGTATTTTTTGGGGAAAGCATGTTCAGTAAAATCAGCAATGCCTCCCGGTATGCTTTTATAAAATATGTACAAACACTCCAGGAAGAAGGCGTCGAACTCATCGACTGCCAGGTATATTCAGAATACCTCGAAAGCTTTGGCGCCAGAATGATCGAAGGAAAAACTTTCTCAAACCTCCTAAAAAATCTCATCCCCTAGTATCAACCATCCAGCATCCAGTATCCAGCATCCAGTATCCAGTTCACCACCTCGTCCCGAGGTAGTGCGGCAACATCTTCCTCCACGTCTCCCAGTCATGCGGCCATTCAGCCCCCCAGATATCGAGTTCATACCAGATGCCTTTATCATATAATTGTTTTGCAAAACGTCCACTTGCTGCAGGGTCTTCGTAATTACCGCTGCCGGTCAGGATATGAATATGTTTGCTTTGACGGATCTGCTCCAGGATATTGTGATCGGTGAGATTCGGAATATAATGCGCCGGGCTGTTGAAATAAACGTTATCGTCGTAGTGACCTTTGGTATATTCAGTCAGGTCGTAAACCCCGCTCATCGCTATCACGCCATTGATGAGATCGGGTCGTTTTAAAAACAGGTTCATGCTATGTAAAGCACCAAACGAAGCCCCGCAGGTAATGATCGGTGTCTCCCAACTGCTGCTGTTGCGGATGAAGGGTATAACTTCATTAAAAACATAGTCATTCCATTGCTGGTGACGCACCGACTTTTGCCAGGGATCCATATTGTTATTCATCCAGCTTTCATTGTTGATGCTGTCGATAGAATAGACCTTTACTTTTCCGCTATCAATTAAGGGCGCAAATGAATCGATCAGTTGGAATCGCTCGTATTCCAGGTAGTCGGCAGCCGCGGTAGGTACCAGTAATAATGCAAATCCATAGTCACCATAGGTGGCGATGGGCATCTCTTTGTTCAAAGATGGGCTATACCAGGATGTCAGTTGTCTTTTCATATCTTATAAGCTACAGCACTATGTTGCAGCGGTTAAATATATTCAAAAAACTATAAGCGTAGGAAATATTTAAGACCCCGGATATGTGGTAATGCCGGGCGCTAATTGATGTAACTCGTCCCTTTTTCCTCAGGTGACACATGTAAGGCAGTCAGGCATGCCAATTTTCGCCGTTTTACTAAAAGCAGGTAAATTTGCGGCCTTATGGAATTGAGCAAAAACTTTGAGCACCAGGCAGCAGAACAGAAGTGGTACCAGCATTGGTTGGATCAGCAATATTTTAAAAGTACGCCCGATGAGCGGGAGCCTTATACCATCGTCATCCCCCCTCCCAATGTGACTGGTGTGCTGCACATGGGCCATTGCCTCAATAACACCATACAGGATATTCTTATCCGCCGCGCCCGGATGCAGGGAAAAAATGCCTGCTGGGTTCCCGGAACTGACCATGCCTCTATCGCTACCGAAGCTAAAGTGGTACAAATGCTCCGGGAACGAGGTATCAGTAAATCTTCTTTAAGCCGTGATGAATTTTTAAAATATGCCTGGGAATGGAAGGAAAAATATGGCGGTATTATTTTACAGCAGTTGAAAAAACTCGGTTGCAGCCTTGACTGGGATCGCACAACATTTACCATGGATCCCGACTATTACCGGTCTGTCATCAGTGTTTTTATCGACCTGTACAACAAAGGCTATATCTATCGCGGTAAAAGAATGATCAACTGGGATGTAAAAGCCAAGACAGCCCTGAGTGATGAAGAAGTGATCCGCAAGGAAACAAGGCAAAAACTATATCACCTGCGTTATGCCCTGAGTGATGAAAATGGTAAACCACTTGCATTTACAGGCAACGGTGTTGAAAGCATTGTTATTGCAACCGTACGACCCGAAACTATCATGGGTGATACCGCCATTTTTGTTCACCCCGACGACGAACGCTATAAACAACTCCATGGAAAATTTGCGTTTGTTCCGTTGATCAATCGCCGCATTCCCATTATCACCGACGACTATGTGAGCATGGACTTTGGTACCGGCGCCCTAAAAGTAACCCCAGCTCACGATATGAACGATAATATGCTGGGGCAAAAGCATAATCTTGAAGTGGTTGATATACTTAACGAGGATGGTACGTTGAATGAAGCTGCGCAGATCTTTATCGGTGAAGACAGGTTCGAAGCCCGCAAGAAAATTGTAAAGGAACTGGAAGAAAAAGGCTATCTCGTAAAGACCGAAGATTATACCAGTGAAGTAGGTTATAGTGAAAGAACTGATGTGGTGGTGGAGCCCAGGCTGAGCCTGCAATGGTGGGTGGATATGAAAAAAATCTATGGCCCCGCTTTAAAGGCCGTCGAGACGGATGAGATAAAATTCTACCCGGCGAAGTTTAAGAACCTGTACCGCCACTGGATGGAGAATATCAAGGACTGGTGTATCAGCCGCCAGCTTTGGTGGGGACAAAGAATACCGGCCTGGTACGACGCCGAAGGAAGATTTGTGGTAGCCGAAGATGAAGCCAGCGCGAGGAAAATGTTCCAGGAGCAATATTCTATCCCCGATGCAAAGCTGACGCAGGATGAAGACTGTCTCGACACCTGGTTTAGCAGCTGGCTATGGCCATTTGAAGTGTTTAAAGGTTACAGTGATCCTGGTAACGCCGATGTAAAATATTACTACCCTACCAACACCCTGGTCACAGCGCCTGAGATCATCTTTTTCTGGGTTGCCCGGATGATCATGGCAGGTTTTGAATACAAACATGAAAAGCCTTTTAGTGAAGTTTATTTCACGGGTATAGTGCGCGATAAGATCGGCAGGAAAATGAGTAAGCAGCTGGGTAATTCACCCGACCTGCTGGAAATGATCGATAACGATGGTGCCGATGCCGTTCGTTTTGGTATCATGATCTCCTCTCCTGCTGGCAACGACCTGATGTGGGACCAGGCAGGAAATGAACAGGGAAAATTCTTTATCAATAAAATGTGGAATGCCCTGAAACTGGTGAAAATGTGGCAAGGCAGAACTATCACCAGCCTTGACCCCGAAGCCAGTGGAGCGGGAACCTCGCAATTTGCCGTGGACTGGTTTGAAAACAGGCTGAGCGAGGTTAAAATGCAGCTGGATTCACAGTTTAAGGATTTTCGGCTGAGTGAGTCTTTAAAAACTCTTTATTCCCTGATCTGGGATGATTTCTGCAGCTGGTACCTCGAATGGATCAAACCAGGGTTTGAGCAGGCAATGGACCAGGCGGTGTATGATAAGACCATTGACTATTTCGAACAACTGATGCAGTTGCTGCATCCATTTATGCCATTTGTTACTGAAGAAATTTATCACCAGCTTCGGGATAGAGATGATGACATCACGATATCGCAATATCCGGGCATCAAAAATCCCGACAACAAAATACTTGAAAAAGGAAACCTGCTCAAGGAAGTGATCACCGCACTTCGGGATGCCCGAAATAAGGCGCAACTGAAAATGAAGGATTCCATCAGGCTGCATATCATGACGGATGGTAAAGACCTTTACAAGGATATCGAAACAATTCTGGCCAAACAGGTAAATGCGGAATCAGTTGCTTTCACCACGGAGCCGGTCAGCAATTGTATAAATGTCGTAATTCAAAAGGATAAATTCTTTATTGAGACCACAACTGAGCTTGATACGACTTCACAAAAAGAACAACTTCAAAAAGATCTCGACTATTACAAAGGATTTTTGCAGAGTGTTGAGAAAAAACTGGGTAATGAAAGATTTGTTCAAAATGCAAAGCCTGAAGTGGTCGAAATTGAGAGGAAGAAAAAAGCCGATGCCGAAGCAAGGATCAGGGCGATTGAAGAGAGTCTGGCAAACTTATCATAAGGACACGGAGTGCACGGAGGATACACGAAGGGCACAAAGGAAAATTGGAAGAATGATATATTGCCATTTATCTTCATCCAGTTAATCTCATTAATCAAACCGACTATTTTGGGAAAATACTTACCGGTAGAATAAATTCAAATACCGTCTCTTTTCTGCCTGTGAAAAGATCATCGTCCAACAGGCGGGCTACGCGAAATCCAAAGCTTAGCTCGTATTGGTTCCACCATTTGGTATCTACATAGATCTCTGCCCCGGCACTGCGCTGATCTGCAGTAATACTGTGATCATTTGAATACAACTTGGTGAAATCAAAAAATCCGTTAGCCCTTACGCGGAGAAGGTAAAGTATATTGGCAAATCCCCAGTCGGGATACACAAGGGGAAGGTGATAATTGACCGAACCCCGCCACATTCGTGCGGCATACGCTTCATTAAAACCCCTGGAATAGGCAAACCGGTTTCCAAATAAAACATTCACGGTATCTCTTTGTTGAAAAGCACCGGTCAAAACCAGGTTATGCGTTGAGGCAATACCAGGCAGGTATAATGCAGCATTTCCGAGGAATTGCCAGCTGGTGAAATTGGTGATCGCATGGCGGTGCTGCGCCACAACAGAATATCCGAGACGGGGAAAAATATGCTGTACAGCCGATTCAACCTGCTCACTAAAACTAACCCGGTGTGATAAATAGCTAAAATTTGAATTTGCAAAATCGTCCTTTGCGGCACCTTTGATCCTGTCGCTCCGAAAAACATAATCCGTACCGGCACTGAAGTTTTTAAAAGTTCGGCCACTGGTAAAACTAAGCGGTACGCTTAAGCCGACCCTGGCATCTAACTGATCCCAGGTCCTGGTTTTGTCATCAATCTGCTGGCTACGATCAAATGTATATTGCAGGCCGCCTACGAGATATGGAAACCAGGCACCGTAAATAGTATTAAAGCCCACCGCGTTGGTGTTGTCGTTCTCGTTGTACAAATAATACAATTCCGTTTCCAGGGTATTCAACACATTCTGCCCATATAGTGAAAAGGAAAATTCAGGGTCTTCATAATAGGGACGCCAGCTGTGAAAGTTCAACAGCCTCGTACCTTTTTTGTATTTCGAGGTTGGAAAATTCCTTTCCACCGACCGACCTGACAAAAGTCTGGGTGATAAAGGCGGTGCAACCGGATAGGCTTCGAAAATTTTCTGATCATCTTTAAAAAGTACCTCATCAGCCTGCCAACTGCTAATTTGTTGCTGTTGCAACTGGTAACCTTCCGCCGTAAATTCTGACCAGGTGAGCGTGCCGGAAGGGCCGGCATTTACAAAGTATTTTCCTTCCGACCCACTTGTAATCTTAAAGATCCTTCTATCCGACAGGTTTACAGAAAAAATATTATCGCTACCCTGGTATGAAGCGGTAAAATAAACATTGTTACCGGCTACAGATGGATAACCAACAATGGTAAAACTTTCAGGAGTCAGACGTATGATATTGCCGGTTGTAATATCGACCAGGGCAAGTGCCATCCGTCCATCCTGGAAGCGAAGGGCGGTGACCACGGTGTTGTCATCGACAAACTTTGGATCACTAAACTGACTTACATCCGCGTTGCGGATTTCTTTTTCGATCCTGGAACTGTTTACATCTAGCACATGCAGGCTGGATCTTCCATCCTCGTCATATTCAACCGCGACAATTTTATTACCGTTCTCGGATATGTCGGGTGTAAAATATTTCGAGCGACGGGTTAATGTTCTTTGCTGACCGGTCTCTACGTCCAGCAATTTGATCACACTATAGTCACGCCACCGCCATCTTGGATCATTCTCAAAAGCTGTGTATACGATCTTACCATTTCGATACGAAAACTGGTCATCGGCTGAAATATCCCGGCTACGCAACTTATGTTCTTCATTGCCAACTTTCATGTAAAAGGCTGTACGGTGCCTATAGGTTTGTTTCACATACAGCAATGAATCAGCCCCTGCCTGGTAAGGGAATAAATAATTGGTAACATACTTTTTATTAACTGGAAAAATATATGATGGACTACCCTCACCGGATCTTGTCGCGTTTTGCGTTTGCACGCTGCTCAACTGAAGATTTTTGCCCAGCTGTTTATAACTGTTGACCGCTTCCGACCGAAAAGTTTTATAGTCAACACCCGAATATTTTTTTATCGCCTTCTGAAAAGGATAAATTAAACCCTGGAAAGCGCTTGCATCTTTTGTCACTTTTGACCAGAAATCACTGCCATAACTTTGGTATCCATGGTTAACCAGCCAGTAACCCAACTGGTAGTGTGAGGGCACAAAATCCTTCAGCGAACCATTGCGCATCTTCATCCAGGAGTAATCCTTGCCTGCCTGCCAAACTGCCGGGTAAGCGTTCATAAAAACCGGTATACGCCCCCTGCCCTGCCGCGTTCCAACAGTCTCATGG
>JAEZRB010000123.1 GCA_023412975.1 Bacteroidota bacterium
AACTTCCAGGACTTTGTACGCCTGGCGCCGCATGCCAGGGTGAATGGTGAGGGCATGATGTCACTGGCGGGGCAGAACAACAAGTTCAATAATTTTTTTATCGACGGCTCACCAGCCAATGACCTGCTTGGCATTGCCAGGAGCGGTACGGTTGGCGGACAAACTGGTACACCCCCTGTATCCATCGAGGCGATCGAAGAATTAAAGATCTCTGCGGCACCTTATGATGCGCAGTACAGTAATTTCACCGGTGCTGCGATCAATGCGATCACCAGGTCGGGGTCCAACCAATTTAAATCTTCGGCCTGGTATTTTTTTCGCAATGAAAAGATGGCTGGCAGGTCACGGGTCCCTGTCAGCACACCGGGTTTGGACAAACCCGTAAGAACCAGGCTGCCCGATTTCTTAAACCAGACTGCAGGGCTATGGATTAGCGGGGCTCTTAAAAAAAATAACCTGTTCTACTTCCTGCTGGCAGAGTTTCAAAACGAGTTGCAGCCCCAGACATATGTTTTTTCGGAGTACAGAGGAAGCAGCACACTTGAACAGATTCACGATTTAGCAGATACTATTCGTAACAGGTATGGATATGAGCCTGGTACTTTCCTCGAAACCGCAGATGAATTACAGGCAAAAAGATTTATCGTCAAGCTCGACTGGAATCCAGGACTGACGAATAAGTTCACGTTTAGCTACAGGCTAAATTTGGCTGAACGTATTGCGCCGCATATGCAAAACAGCCCTTCCATCATCCGCTTTTCCAACAATAGGTTTAGCCTGATCTCTAATATTCATTCAGCATCGATAGAATGGAAAAAATTTTTCAAAAGATCGGCCAGCAACAGGCTACTCGTCACGTATAACAATGAGATGACTGACAGAGGTATCATTGGGCAACCGTTTCCAACTGTTAATATCACGGATAGTGCCAGTATAATTACATTTGGCAGCCATGCACCATCACAACTCAATGTATTTAATGCTTCAGAGCTAAACCTGTTGAATGTATTCCGGAAACAAGGTGGAAATCATAGTCTCAGTGGTGGCATTGATGTAGGCGTTTCGAAGGTGAATGATGTAATTATTCCCAGCTATTATGGGCAATATACATTCAGGAGCCTGGCCGACTTTATTGACAATAATTACGCGAACCGATATCAGAGAGGCGTTTCGTTGGCCGATCAGCCTGTAAAGGACCGGACAGCAGCAGGTGCCAGGTTCAATCTTTTACGTGCAGGCGTATTTATCAACGACCAGTTTAAAGTGAATAAACATCTTGACCTGAATATAGGCTTCAGGTTAGATGGAAAATCGACTCCTTTGAAATATCCCGCAGATGTATTTTTCAACACTACCGCAAAAACTGAAATTGAAAAATACTATGATCTTGAGGGAGCCGTGTCGGGTAAACCGATGAAAACCCATTGGCAGGTTTCGCCGCGATTGGGAATCCAGTATAAAGTTCCTGGCGCAGATCTCACTTTACGTGGCGGTGCTGGAGTGTTCATGGGTCAATTACTGAATCTATGGGTATCGGAACTGTATTTTACCAACACGCATACTGTCGACATTACTCCACATACCTTCCCGTTTAATCCTGACCCTTACCGACAGCCCGACCTGTCGGCATTGGGAATAGACCCGGAAAACAACAGAGGCAACGTATTAGTGGTTTCAGAAAAGTTTAAATATCCAACTGTGTTTCGTATGTCGGGTGGTATGGAAAAAAGAATAGACGGTAAATGGAGCATTTTGGCCGACATGATCTTCACAAAAAATATTCATGAACATAGATACCTTAACGTGAACCTGGCGCCTCCCTCTTTAACCACACCTCCGCCGGGAAGCCGCAGCATTTATTCTCTTGCATCCCGCCCTCAGCGTATTCCCATGCCGGGAAATAATCCTTATAACAAGATTTACCTTCTGACAAACAATCACGAAAGAAAGGGTTTCGCGTATAATGCCAGTATATCTGTCGACAGGAATTTTAATTCAGATTGGGCAATCAGGGTGGGATACTCGTATGGACTTTCAGTGGCGTTATTCGAGCCGTTTGGTAATGGTAATAACAGTGGTCAATGGGCACAAACAGAAACGGTGAATGGGAAAAATACCGCCCAGCGGTCGGTTTCAGACTTTGACCCGGGACACAGAGTATTGGCAGTCGTTATGAAAAAATTCCGGTATCAAAGCTGCGCTACCCTGGTTAGTATATTTTATAATGGACAATCCGGTTCACCTTACAGTTATGTTTATGAGGGTGCGATCACCAATGATGATGGCCGAATGGAAAAATATGACCTGATATATGTGCCAACCAAAGCTGAGCTGGATATGATGGAGTTCATCCCCAACGTATATAGCGCCGCTCAACAGCGGGAATTATTGAACAAGTTTATTGAAAGCGACAGGTACCTTCGCAAAACCCGCGGCAATTTTGCAGAAAGAAATGGCGCCCGAACACCTTTTATTCATACCATTGATTTGCGCGTTCAACAGGATTTCAAAATAAAATCAGGAAGTAATACCTGGCAGGTAAGTGTTATCTACGATGTTTTCAACCTGACCAATATGCTCAACAAAAATTGGGGTCGCACCTATTTTATTTCTTATGACAAATCCGAATTGATTAATGTGAAGGGGTTCAATAGTTCACTTTCTCCTGAATATCAGTTCACGCCTTTGGAAGGCAAACCCTGGTCGATTCAAAATAGTTCGGCACCAGGGAGCAGTGCCAGGTGGATCAGCCAGCTGGGTATTAAAATAAATCTAAACTGAGGGATCAGTCGTGGTGAATCGTTGCCATTACCTGTTGTTTGTATAACCTTCCGATCGGTATTTCCTTTCCGCCTATAATAATATCGTTATTATTATAGCCGGTCATTTTGTCCAGGGAGATCATATATGAACGGTGGACGCGTAAAAAACTGTGCTCGCTCAGCATATTTTCCATGGAGCTGATCGACTGCTTGGCCATAAAATTTTCTCCGGTGGTCAGGTATATTTTTACATAATCCTTCCAGCTCTCAATATAGAGTATCTGATTAACCAGCACTTTTTGCATACTTCTGTTGACCCGCACATATACAAATGCCTCCGGGTTTTTTTTATACTCGTTGCTGGTAGAAGTCACTTCATATCCCATCAATCTTTTAACCTTGAAAACGGCTTTCAGGAATCTTTCAAAGGTGACAGGTTTTACGAGGTAGTCGACGGCATCCAGATCATAGCTATCCAGCGCATACTCACGGTACGCTGTTACAAAGATGACCTTTGGAGGATTGCTTAGGTTTTTTAAAAAATCCGTGCCCAGTAATTTCGGCATTTTTATATCCAGGAAGACCAGGTCTATCGGAGTCCGGTGTAATATATCAAGCGCTTCCACCGCGTTCTTACAGGTAGCCGACACGTCGAGTCCGTTCACATTAGAGATATGCGACCGTAATACTTCAATCGCAGGCGGCTCGTCATCAACCAATAAACATCGGAGTTTCATGTTGAGAGTTTTTTAGCCAGATTCAGGGGTACAGCATTTGTTTTTTGTGGGGTGGGGAAAGGCGGAGAAATTTCAAGTGCCAGTGAAACTACAAAAAAATTTCCTTCATCGTTGATACGTAATTCATGGGTGGAAGGGTACAGGTAGGCAAGCCTTTTTTTAACATTGCTGATACCTATTCCCTTTGATTCGGAGTTAAGCTGTTCGTTCTTACTGTTTACTATTTTAAACCGGAGATTATTTTGTCTTGCGGATATGTCAATGCTCAGCCAGGGTTTTTCCAATTGCTCTGATGTCCCATGTTTAAAAGCATTCTCAATAAAAGGCAGCAACAGCAGGGGGGCAATAAACTTTGCTTCGATATCTCCTTCGATATTTATGGAAACCTCCAGGGTATTACCATATCTTTCTTTTTCCAGGTCGATATAATTTTTCGTCACTTCAATTTCTTTTTCCAGTAAAACGGTACTACCCTTGCAATCGTAAAGAATATAGCTAAGCAGGGAAGAGAGTTTCGCGATCATGGCAGGTGTTTTTTCGGATCCCTGCATGGAAAATGAGTAGATATTGTTCAGGGTGTTAAAAAGGAAATGAGGATGTATTTGCGCTTTTAACAGCTGCAGTTCCATATCGATCTTTTCTTTCTGCTCAGTCAGGAAGTCTTTTTGCTTTTGCATCCAGTATTTAAACAATATAATGGCACTCCCGAGACCGGCCACAGCGACCATCGACAGGTAGCTGTTTGCCGCCCACGGATTAGTGCTGCCCAGGCTGATACCTGTTGTTGTTTGGACAAAACCAAAAAATATATAGGCTCTGCATACATAATTCCAAAACCATCCTGCAACACCCCATAGCAGCATAACCAGAACAAAGACTCCCTGTTTTTCCCTCATCAACAAGCGCGGAATAAAGATAAACATGACCGGGTAAGCGAAAGCCATGTGTAGCGGTACCCAAATCAGCGAGAGGACGAGTTGGTCACCAAGGTGCATGGAAGGTATTCTGAATATTAAGGTGAAAACAACAGCATCCGCGAGCCAAAATACAAGATGCCGCAACAACCTGTATTTCGGTGAAAACACAAATGGATTTTCCCGGTATGATTTCATCCAGAATTAGTTATTACAATTTACCACATCTCGGCCAATGGTTTTATAACCTGACTTAAAAAATGACGGACAACAGGATTTTTCGACCAATGCCTCCAAATAACTGCCGGATGCTTTCATTTGTCTATACAGGTATATTTCTCAGACGGATTTTATTGGTCGACAAATTTTTGACTACACAGTTACCCACAATATCTTACCCATAGAAAACCAGTGTAAGCGATATCAATTGTTGTAAAAATGAATACGCGCATATTTTTTCTGCTCGCGGTGTTGGCCTCGATGGAAACCTTTATTTCCTGTCGAAAAGCCGATTCGCCAATTAATGTCGGGCGCAAGCCTCCAACTGCTGTAGCCGGTCTTGACCAGGTGATAACTTTGCCACAGGATACTATAATGCTGGATGGACGTGCTTCAGGTGATGCCGATGGCGAAATATCAAGTTTTTGGTGGACAAAGGTATATGGGCCACAAAGTTTTACACTTACGGCGCCAAATTCGGGATTGACGATCGCAAAAAACCTCCAGGAAGGCATTTATGGGTTTGGGTTAAAGGTCACTGACAATGATGGTTTGACTGACTATGATACAGTAGTCATCATGGTGCAAAAACCGGTAGCCATATCAGACTGTGTAATACCTGGTTCAACCCTTGCGGGTGTTTTTAAGGGTGCAGTTGTGGATGCCCGGGTAACTTTGTGTAATGAAAAATTCTATTTCTCTGATGGCGCTACTTTAGATGTATTTGATCCTGTTTCGGGCATCACTTCCCGCCAAACTTTTGCAACACTACGTTCACATGTTGCGGTTACTTCGTACGGTAACGAAGTGTATATAGCCGGCGGATATATTTATCCTCTCACCACCACTTCCATGGGGCAGGGCTCAACGCAGGTCAACATATTTAATACTGTAAGCAATTCATGGCGGGAGACAAGATTGACTGCACCCCGGTTTGCCGGGGAGGCTTCTGTTGCCGGCAGTAAGATCTTTTTCGCGGGAGGAAGAATTGACCCGTATACATTCAGCAGAAGAATTGATATCTACGATGTATATGATGATTGGTGGACATATAAGGAACTTGAGGGGAGTGGCGAAGTTATTCCGGTGGTAAAAGGCAGGCAGATATGGTTTTTCACAGCGGGTTCAAATCAACTGGAGATTTATGACGAGCAAAATGATACCTGGAGTTCAAAGACATTGAAGGAGGAAGCAGGCGGCCATCGTGCCGTAACGCAGGGAGACAAGATTTATTTTACTGGTGAGCAGGACGTAAAAGTCTATGATGTGTCGAATGAGACATGGTCGCAAATACAGTTACTGGAAAAGAAGTCTTATGTGCCAGCTATAGTATACGGAAACAAAATTGCCTTTATAGGAGGGATGACGAGCTGGTTTGTTTATTCCACGCTGATAGAGATTTACGATCCTGTTACAAATACCTGGGGCTACCGGTATATGGATAGTGACCTGTATTACGAAACGCTTTTTTCCTATAACAATAGTCTATACAGCGCGGGAGGCCTCATCAACCAGGAGAATACCAGAATATCCGGAATCTGCAAGTTTGAATTATAATCACACGATGGCAACACTGCAAGACTTCAAATCAACGATCAATTGACGCAATTGAAAATATCGCGTCAGTCAGGTTCTGCCAGCTGAATTTATTTTTTTCCTCTCGAAGATGTGGAACAAAATAGCCTTCGCCAAATTTGAAGTATTGTACTATCGCGTCGGCTATGCCACGGGGATTGGGTTCGGTAACCAATCCTGCCTTTTCATGGGGCACCAGGGAAGGAAGTCCTCCTACATTCGTAACGATCATGGGCTTTTCAAAATGATATGCCAGTGGTGTGACTCCGCTTTGCGTAGCATTGCGATAAGGCTGCACGACTACGTCGGCCGAACAGAAGTAATATTGAACTTCGCTATCAGGTATAAAATCCGTTCTAAGGATCACCTGATCCTGCAGACCCCGGTTTTCGATCAGGTCAAGGTACTGTTTCTGATCTTCATAAAATTCACCTGCGATCAGGAGCTTAAGATCCCCTGATTGTGATCCGGCTTCCTTTTTTAGCAGGTGCATAGCTTCCAACAGGAGGTCGAGGCCTTTATATTTTCGTATGAAACCAAAAAATAAAATGATTCTGTCTCGTTCACCAAGTCCCAGATGTTTCCTTGCATCTGCTTTTGAAATGATCGGGCCGAAATTGTCATATAACGGGTGTTCTACCAATAAGGCCGGTTTTGTTTTTTCAAACATGCGAAGGTCCTTCATAACTTTTTCGCTCATGGTAATAAAAGCATCGCAGGGTTTCAGGAAATAACGGGTGAAGAGCTTGTCGCCAGGCCTTTTTTCATGAGGGATCACATTGTCTGCGATACAAATGATCCTGGTGTGTTTATTCTTCTTTACTTTCCGCAGGATCGTTCCCAGTGCAGGGCCCATAAAAGGCAACCAGAAGCGAACAACAATGATATCCGGTTTTTCCTTTTGGAGACGTTTCCCAACTTTCAACCAGTTGAACGGGTTGATGGAATTGACCACGGGGAAAATGGTAAGCCCCGGCGGGGCAGGTTCATCGCTGTATTGTGTTTTACCAGGAAAAAGAAACGAGGGGTATTGAAGTGAAAACGAATAAATGCTGCAGTCATGCCCACTGGCAATAAATTCTTTTGCCAGCCTGTGATTGAATGTTGTGATCCCGCCACCGCGAAGCGGGTGAGCGGGTCCCAGGATGACAATTTTTTTATGTGAAACGGATGGCACGATCAAAAGTTGAAAGCGGCCGTATTACAGGCCTGTCCGGTCTTCGATTAAATAGGTGTTTCGGCCTGATGCGTTTCGGGAAACAAGTTCACCGATAAACCCTGCCATGAACAATTGTACGCCCACGAGCAGTGACGTAAGGGCCAGGTAAAACCCCGGGCGGTTTGTGATAGGATAAGCCGCGTCGATGATTTTGGAAACGACCAGGAAGACGGCAAACCCGAATCCTATCAGGAAGAAAACCGTTCCCCAGGCGCCAAAGAAATGCATGGGCCGTTTTCCAAATTTCCCCATGAAAAAAATTGTCACCAGGTCGAGAAATCCATTGATGAAACGCGACCATCCAAATTTGCTGACACCATATTTGCGGGGTCGGTGTTCAACAACTTTTTCACCGATCTTACGGAAGCCGGCCCATTTGGCCAGTACCGGCACATAGCGATGCATCTCACCATACACTTCGATACTCTTCACCACTTTTTTATCATAAGACTTCAGACCGCAATTGAAATCGTGTAGTTTTATTTTGCTCATCTGCCGGGCAGAGGCATTGAATAATTTACTCGGCAGATTTTTAGTGAGCTTGTTGTCATACCGTTTCTTTTTCCAGCCACTCACCAAGTCGTATCCGTCCTCGATGATCATTTTTCTCAACTCAGGGATTTCATCGGGACTATCCTGCAAATCAGCATCCATGGTGATGATCACATCGCCGGTTGCTGCACGGAAACCTTCGTTGAGGCCTGCAGACTTACCATAATTGCGCTGAAACTTGATGCCTTTGATATTTGGATTTTTTTCCCGTAACTGCTCTATGACTTTCCAGGAATTATCTGTACTGCCATCATCGACATAGATGATCTCGTAGGAATAATTGTTCTCCAGCATTACCTTCTCTATCCACGCCGAAAGCTCGGGTAAAGACTCTTCTTCATTAAGCAATGGTATGACGATGGATAGATCCATTGTTTATTTACTTCTTTTTGTTAAGATGATAGTGATCGAGGCAATTGCATTGACAATGGCGCCAATTATCAAATATCCGAAAATTGTAAAGTAAACCACACCCGTTGTATATTGTTTTTTTGCATCAGCGACCAGCTTATCGATCTCTGCTGGTAATTTATTCCCCTCTTTCACCAGGTCGGCACGATATTGCTTTGCAGCTTCTTCCGCGAATTCTGGATGCAGCATGGAGAATATCGACGTAAATGCAACCATGATCAGGATGATTATGATAAAACAACGAAATCCCTGTCCAAAGAGGTCCGAAAATTTCCCAGTATATGCATCCGAGTCAGAATAAGTTTTTAGCGTCCATACAATTCCAGCGATATACAAAAGATAAATGATATAATGCCAGAAAGAACCCGGTGCTACATCGGAATAATAAAGCAGCAATGAGCAAATAACCATCAGGACACCTGTGATGATACCCTTCAGGAGGGGGGTAAGTTTAGGCATGAGGTAATTTGGATTTAGTATAGTACTGCATTGTTTTTATTGATGATCCCCATCACCCGGCCGGTGAGTTCTTTACCAATAAATGCACTGTTTTTTGATTTCGATAAAATATTGCTTTCCTCAACCACCCATTTGGAATTTGGATCAAACAATGTAAGAGAAGCGGTATTGCCTTCATTGACCGTAGCCTGTTCCAGGCCAAATAACCTTCTCGGATTTATAGATAAGAGTTCTACCCATTTTGCCGGATCAATCCCTGGCATTGCGGTATTAATTGCAGCAAAAGCAGTCTGCAAACCGATCATGCCATATTTGGCGTATTCGAATTCCAGCACCTTGCTATCAAATTCATGCGGCAGGTGATGTGAGGCGATGCAATCGATCATACCCGAGGAGATTGCATTTTGCAGTGCCGCACGGTCTTCGGGTGTTCGAAGCGGTGGATTGACTTTTAGGTTTGTATTATAATCCGTCATGTCCTCATCGGAAAAGAAAAGATGATACGGTGTGACTGAGCAACTAATATCGACGCCTGATGCTTTTCCGCTTTCGATATAGTCAAGTGATTTTTTGGAGCTGATACCTGAAAAATGGAGGCGGGATGCGGCATAACGCGCCAGTTCAATATCCCTGGCCACGATCAGTTCTTCTGCCATGGCCGGCTTGCCAGGCAGACCCAGCTGCGTTGAAACGATCCCTTCGTTGATCAGGCCATGGGGGTTGATACTTTTATCATCTGGTACCTGAAGCAGTATGCCATTAAATGATTTGATGTATTGAAGCGCTTTCAGCAACAACCCGGAAGACTGTACGCAATTGATGCCATCGCTAAAGGCGATAGCTCCACTGTTGCGCATATCATACATTTCCGCAAGTTCCTTTCCCTCGGTGTTTTTGGTGATCGCACCAATAGGATGTATGTTGACAGGAAGCGACTTAGTTTTTTGAACAATGTATTCTACACCTGCCTTGTTGTGGATGCAGGGGTTGGTATTGGGGATGACCAAAATGTCGGTATATCCACCAGCCGCGGCCGCGGCGGCACCAGTTTCCAGGGTTTCCTTGAACTCGTAGCCAGGGTCGCCAAAATTTGCAAAAATGTCGAGCCAGCCCGGTGACAGGTGTACGCCGGGGATATCAATCTCCTGGTCGGCTTTTTCGCCCAGGGACTTGTCGAGCCGGGTAATGGTTCCATTGTCAATAAATACATCGAGAATTTGCCCGTTGAAAGGGGAGAGAGGATCAACAACCCTGGCTTTCTTAATGAGTAGCTTCATTAAGCGGCGAAGATAAAGGTTGTTTTTGTTTCGGAAAAATTGAGTGTCTGGGAGGGGTTGGTGGCCGGGAAGGCGGGAAGAAGGGAAAAGGTAAAGATAAAGTTTAAGGAGTACAGGCGGGATTATTGATGTGATACATTGTTTTTTATGCAAAAGCGCTCTTATGCAGTCAAATCGTCGCAATTAACCCTTTAGATTGTCGGACGCTGCCGCCATGCGGTCGGGATTTTAGTACCAATTTTGAGGTATTGAGGTTGATCAACATTACTATCAAAAACCTGGTGGAGCAGCAACCACATCAAAAACGGGCGAAACCGAAAAGCCAGATGAGTAGGGATAAAAAATTAATTTTATGTCAGGCAATACTGTTTCATTACATAGGTTACTTAAGACAACACCGGAAAAATTGTACCGGGCGTTTACAGATGCGGCGGCCATGGCTTCATGGTTACCTCCCTATGGTTTCGTGTGCACAGTTCATGAAATGAATGCAAAAGTCGGCGGCACATACAGGATGTCATTTACAAATTTTTCGACCAACAATAGCCATTCCTTTGGCGGTAAATTTTTAGAGCTTAAGCCAAACGAGTTTTTGAAATACACCGATAGGTTTGACGATCCCAACCTCCCGGGTGAGATGGTTACTACAGTTTGGTTAAAGAAGAATATCGCGGGAACCGAGTTAAAAATCACGCAGGAGGGTATCCCCGAAGTAATACCGGCCGAAATGTGCTATTTGGGCTGGCAGGAATCGCTGGAGAAGCTGGCAAAGCTGGTGGAACCGGAGATACCGGATGCATGAGAAATTTAACAATGATCTATAAGCCATAGGAAGTACATTCCTATGGCTTTTTAGCAATTAGTGGTCTTAGGGCGAATTCACTCTATATTGATACCCAACCGTAAATATTCATCTCCCTTGTTATCGCGTTTTATAAACGGGATGTAAGAGGTTTTGGGGGAATTAAAGTGATTTTAATAATTTAGCGCCAATGATAATTTCGGGATGTAGCGCAGCCCGGTAGCGCGCTTCGTTCGGGACGAAGAGGCCGCTGGTTCGAATCCAGTCATCCCGACCCAAATTTTTGAGCAAACTTAGGCGTATGACGAGTTTGCTTTTTTCATTTTTATGATATGTAGCAGGTTGTGCAGCAAAAATCAAGGCCGATAACAGAGATTTCAATTATTATCACCAGTTCTTCGAGCTTCTTCTATTGGGTAGAAAATTTTTTTCTTATCCTGATAATGATGAAGGGCGTAAGCTTTAAAAGCCTGGGTGTTTCACTAAGCTATCGGATCGAACTAGCGACCCTTCCGACCGCTGGTCGGGATGCGCTACCGGTCAATATTTAGTCAATAAAAAAAGACCCTCGTACAACAAGAGTCTTTTAATAATGTCGGGACGACTAGATTCGAACTAGCGACCCCTTGCACCCCATGCAAGTGCGCTACCGGGCTGCGCTACGTCCCGAACAATTGGGTCGGCAAAGGTAAGATTTTATCAGTAATCAGAAAAGCCGATTATTGGGCTGATTTTGACTTATTGGCCGTCAGTTTTTTTCTTTTTTTTCAGCAGTCCTTCGAGTGTACTTTTTACCTTTTCTCCCGTACTTTTTTTGGTGGTATCCGACTGGCTGACGGTTTGTGTTGTGTCCTTGTTGCCAAAAATCTTGTTCTTTATATCTTCTTTTACATCACTGATCACCTGGTTTTTTACCGAAGCAACGGAATCCTTTACCCGCTGTTTGGCGCTATCAATTTTTGCCTGCGCAAAATCCTCTGCCTGTTGTTTGAGGTCGGTGATGGCATCACCCGCCGATTCTTTCAGGTCGGTTTTGATCGAAGGATTGGTCATGCTTCCTCCCATTTTCACATTCAGGTTGACCGTTTCGCCAAGGTTGACAGGTATACCCTTGTTGCTCGCCTGTGTTACAAGGCCGTTTACCAGGTTATTTCCCTGCGTACCGAGGTATTTGCGCGGGACTTTCATAGCAATCGTATAGTCGATGGATTGGTCGATCCCGTGCATGCCACCAACTACCAGTTCTATATCTTTTATC
>JAEZRB010000138.1 GCA_023412975.1 Bacteroidota bacterium
CGACTGGGAGGAATGCCGGCATTAACGGGAATCAGGGAGAACTGGACCAGGGAATTGATCGAAATACCAACTAGTTTCTACAACAGCAGCAACGTTCGTTTTCGTTTTGAATTTAGTTCGGATGCTACAGCGTTCAACGATTTTGAAAATGACCTCGACGATGGATTTTATATTGATGATTTCAAAATCGTGAAAAGTACTGCTTCGCTGGTGACACTGCCTGTCCAGTTTCTGCGGGTAGGCGCTCAACTTTTACCCGACGAAACAGTGAGGGTGGATTGGGATGCTATCACCGATCGCCAGCACGACTACTTCGAGGTGGAAAAATCAGCAGATGGAATGCAGTTTGCATCTATTGGCAGAGGCCCTGCCGACGCACCATATCGTTTCATCGACACAGCGCCTTTTATCGGCAACAATTTTTACCGTATCAAACAGGTTGATAAAGATGGTACAGTAAGTTATAGTTCGACAGTATCGGTTTACTATCACCCCGCGCAGTTACAGGTGTTGGTGTATCCCAATCCTGTGAAAAATGCCGTGAGGGTAAAAGTGAATGGCGTAATGCAGGGTACGTATTCAGTAAGCATCGTGGATATGGCAGGCAGGAATATTTACCGGCAGCCGATCAACAGCAATGCCGCGGGCACAGAGATCAGCATAGATCTGGGCGGCCTCCCGGGGCAGTTATACCTGTTCATGATCAGGAATGAAAAGTCCGAGATCGTAGCCACGCAGAAGATCATCAAGGAAAATTAACCTTATTAAGGACCACGGTTATTGCTCAAATGATTAATAGGGAAAACACGGATTATCATGATTAATCTGACACGAAAGCTTTATTTCCATACGCGTCAGTGAATTTCATGATAATCCGTTTCCATTGATTACTAACACAATGCTTTAAGTCAATCCATCACGGGGAATTGCAACCCTTTCAGCTTCAGATTAATAGTATCTCAATAGGTAGAATCCTCTTTTTTACATTTCATCCCACGGTTAGAGGCGCGTTCAGTATCAATGACTAAGCGTGGGCTACGCACATCTTTTACGTAAAGATTTAGAAATTCCTTTCCTGGAGGGAGTAAAACTAATTGGGATTTGTACTTTTTCCGGCTCCAAAATGATGTTGCAAATGGGAGTTAATAAAGTCTTGCACTAATTTTCGATAGCAAAATCAAGTATCCTACAACTGATGAAACCCTGCTGGCTGAACTAAAAAAAGTGGTTTAAAAAAAAGCAGGTATGAGAATAAAGAAGTTTTATCAGGATCGAAAAACCAACCTTAAATCCGTACTATGAAAAAACTTTACATTCTGTTTATTATTGCAGGTTTGTTTATACGTGGCAGTGCCCTGTCGCAATGTACCAATACGGTATTAGATTGGGACTATCGCGATTTTTTTGGGCAAAACAATACCACTATTACTTCTTATGTGAGCCTGGCCCGTTGTCAAAACCAACCCTTTGCCTTCGGCTCCAATACGCTTACCATTACACATAGTTACACGGGTAATAATGTGCCGGGAGAAAATACAACCCACACAGGTTCTGCAGGCTCCTTTGGTACGAGTGGTAGCGGAGCTGATGTACAGTTTGTCGGCAATGGTACGATTACCTTTACATTTGCCGATCCTGTTCAAAACCTTCAGTATTCTCTTTTTGATATTGATCGTAACCAGAGGGTTCAGTTTGCAGCCAGCAACGGTGCTACGCCTGTTAATATTTCCCTGGCTACTGTCAGCAGTACCACGCTTACCATTTCAAACAACAATTCAACTACCGCTTTTGTAACGGCCAACAGTACGACGGTTGCTAACTCGTCAACCAGTGGTACCGTGAATGTATCGATAACAGGCCCGGTTACATCCGTTACGATGACGATTACCTTATCCAGTTCATGTTCCAGTAGTTGTGGTACAGGTGGAACAGAAAACCGTTCATTCTGGTTATCCGATATCTATGGATGTACAGTAAGCTCATTCCCGGATAATTATTATGAAGTCAGCCGACCATTCACGGGCATGCCTGGCTATGTGATCACAGTCCGCAACAATGTATTTTATTATGTTGACCCAGCTACTGGTAGAGCCAAATACCTTTTCACCGATTATGGACATACGAATATCAACTCTATGTCTTATGATCCTTACAGACGTTATGTTTACTACACTTACAGTTTGTCTGGTAATAATGGCGGGACCAACCAAAATGAGAAATCCCTGAGAAGATACCACTATGACATGGATACATTGGGCGTATTAGTTGCTAATGTCAACACCATCGGCATACCAACCTATGAGAATGGCGTGGAGACCGCGGCTGCGGCTTTTTATGGCGATAAACTTTACCTGGGTATTGAAGGTGGTTCAAGTTTGACAGAATCCAATATCTGGCGAATCGATCTAAATGCTGCACAGCTTCCAGTTGGCATTGCCCAGGTTTACTCACAGCCTCCATATATAGGCAGTACCCGCACACAGGACTGGAGTGATTTCGGTATCAACAACGGCGTACTTTATGATTTCGACGCAGGCGCGGCAGGTGTCGGTACCAACAAGGATTTTCACCACCAAAGCTTGTATACTGGTGTGGTAACGCGCTATGCACCTTCCGGGTCATTGATACCACGCCAGGTATCGGTCGATTGGATGGGTCAGCTTTATAATGTAGGTTCACCCAGTTCAATTGCTGCGGGAACGATTGCTCCCTATAATGGTACAAACAATGTGGGCACTGCGCAGACCATGACTTATGATGGCGTAACTGTTGTAGGTAGCTGGGGTGATGCGGCTGAGGCATTCAGGCCATTTTGCGATTTTGGTGACGCACCAGACTCTTATGACCCCGATCCATGGTCGCCTGCTGTGCATGAAAGAGATACCAGTCTTCGCCTTGGACCAACATTCGACCGGGAGTGGCTAAAAACTTCATCGATTGATGCAACCGCCGATGGTTCGGATGAAGATGGAATAAATACAGTGCCTTTGTTTAACCCAACTGAAAGTAATTATTCCACGGAAGTAACGGTGTATAATAATACAGGAAAGGATGCCACGGTTATCGGTTGGCTTGATTATAATGGAAATGGCTTTTTCGACGCTTCCGAAGCATCCGTACCGGTGATAGTATCGTCAGTTGGACCCGTATTACAAACGATATATCTCAGCTGGTCCGGAATTGCTTCGACGCTGCCGGTGGGATCGTATACGTATCTCCGTATCAGGGTATCATCAACAGACTATGGAATGGATGCTACCAGGTCGACTGGGTATTATGACGGTGGTGAAACCGAGGATTACCGGGTGATCGTTGACAACACAGTACTACCGGTTTCGATCATTTCGTTCGATGCGATCGTTGAAAACAATTCTAAAGTGAACCTGAACTGGCTGGCATACGAAAGTGCAGACTTTAAGGGATACGATATTGAACGCAGTAAGAACGGTACTGATTGGGAAGCGATCGGTTTTGTGCCCGGTACAGTTGGTGGCGAAACAAACTATCGCTTCACTGACAACGAGCCATTCCAGGGTAATTCAAGGTATCGTTTGAGATTAACTGAAAATAAGGGCAGCATACACTACAGTGATATACGCATGGTCAGGATTATTGTACCAACTGCTGATATACTACTATTCCCCAACCCTGCGATAGACCAGGCTTCCTTATCAGTAAAAGCTGACAAAACATACCCGGAAGCAAGGCTCCGTATCGTGAACACGGTTGGTAAAGAGATGGTGAATCAAAAACTGAAACTTACAAAAGGCATTAATAATATTAACCTGCCCATCCAGTCTTCATGGCCAGGCGGCATTTATATCGTACAGGTCAATCTTAATGGAACAACTTCTTCGAAAGAGCTCGTTTTAAAAAGGGAATAAGACCCATAGGGTCGTTCCCTTTTTAATTACTTATTAAATGTGAATACATTCTAATAAGTAGATTAACGACATGTTGTTTTCTGCAAATTCATCCGTATACTAACCCTGTTAAGTCACAGGCATTATTACCTTTTTAGTTTACTGGTGCAACCCTATTTTTATTACTTAAAATCACAACCTTATGAAAGCAAAATCTTCAATTATCGGATTTACCACCATGTTGGTTGTAACAGCCTGGACTGCACCGACACCAGTGTCGGCGCCTGATTCAAGGAGTAAGACCGTTTCAGCTGACATGCAGGCACAAACAGTTTTTTCTTTTCTCAGGGTTCATCGTCAGGGCAAAGGCGCAACTGCTACATGGGGTGTGGGCAAGACACCGGGTATCGTTGGATTCCAGGTTCAGAAAACCTACGAAGACCCGAATGATGAATATGCCTTTTGGGAGGACGTAACAACCATGTCTAATTCTGGTGCGCGTTCATTCAAGTATACTGACAATAATGTATTTCCCGGCAACATTCACTATCGCGTTATCGCGTTGAGAGCTGATGGCAGTTCCACTTCCTCAGCTATTGCAAGCTTAAGGATCGTAAAACGGTAGTTAGAGTCAGGACCCGGAGTTAAAAGCGTTTCATCAGAATAATTAAAGCGTATGAAAACAATTTTACCAATTGTTTTATTGATGTTCTCGGGCTGGGTAGCAGGATATGCGCAAATAACTATTCCCATTACCAAGGCAAGGTTTGGTGTAGACGCCGACCTGAGAACAAATTTTTTTGATGGCGCTATAACTTCGGGTAACGATGACTGGTTTAACAACGGCACACCGGGTACGGGTGAATTTGTAATCGATACCACCGGGGCGGCAGCCATGATCGCAGCGTACCTGTCAGATGTTTCACCATTTCCAAAAAGAATGAGCTCGTTTTATCGCACGATGAGCAAGCCCCAGTTCAGCGTGGTCGCTAACCGGCTTTGGCTCGACGCGATTTTCGTGAGAGACTACCATGGCAACGATACAACTGTATTTACCGCGGGCGCCGATAAAAATGGTATGAGCCCTGCTAATTGGACAGGTGGTGTTCAAGGCATTCCTGACAAGAACGATATCCTGGATATCATGGTTCATGTGAGACGTGCCGGGCCTAATACAACTGACTCCCTATGGATGTTTGGAGGAATCTCACTCGATAACACAACCGGGAACCGATACTTCGATTTCGAAATGTATCAATCCGATATTTATTATGACCGTGCATCGAAAAAATTTTATGGCTACGGCCCCGATGCAGGGCATACCAGTTGGAAATTTGATGCAGCAGGAAACATCGTGTCACCCGGCGATATTATTTTCAACGGCGAATTTCAAAGTGGTACACTGACAAAAATTGAAGCCCGTATCTGGGTTAGCCGCGCCGACTGGCAAACGGTAGTACCTACATCGTTCAACTGGGGTACCGCATTTGATGGTTCAGGCGCTGGCTCTGCTTATGGATATGCCGCTATTTCCCCGAATACTTCCGGGGCATTTTATACCGGACTCGGAAGTAGTAACAACACCTGGGCGGGACCTTTTGGCCTGGTATTGCAGGACAATAGCCTTGCCTTTACGAATCCAGGTCCTGCATCCACTACAAATGGTAAGTATATCGCTAACCAGTTTATCGAATTTTCAGTTAATCTTACCAAACTGGGTCTCGACCCTGTTACCCTGCTGGGTGGTGATGTATGCGGTACGCCTTTTAACCGGATCATTGTAAAGACCCGTGCTTCGGCCTCATTCACCGCCGAGTTAAAGGATTTTGTAGCGCCAACGGATCTATTCCTGGCTCCCCGCGCCCTGGCAGCAACAGAAACGCCATTTATTTGCGATGATGGATCAGGTGTTGCCGAAATCACCGTTACAAATCCGATTTCTACATCCACCTATGAATGGTCGACTCCCGATGGCAATATTATCAGCAGTCCAACAGGACCTTCGATCTATGTAGATCATTCAGGTACTTATATTGTAAGACAATACCTGCAATTGGGTTGTTCCGAGTATGCGACAGATACGATACAGGTGGGAAGTTTCCCTACCTGCGAGGTATTAGGCACAGATATTATCGGTTTGCGTGGCGTATATGCCGACCAGCGCGCAAAACTTCAATGGACAGTAGCAGAAAATACAGCGTTCAAATATTTTGAAATTCAAAGAAGTTTTGATGGCAGGAATTTCGCAACAGTAGATAATGTAGAATATAGCGCCGCAACAGAGTATAAATATGAAGATATCCCCGGTACATCAGACGATGCGCCTCATGTGTATTATAGGATAAGGATGGTCCACCACTCAGGCAACAAGAAGTTTAGTTCGGTCATTTCATTATCGCTGGGTCTGCCTGGCATCGACAACATCAATGTGTGGCCTAACCCTGTATATGATAAATTCCAGGTCCAGATAAATGCATCGTCGAAAGGACAAGCTGTTATCGACATCTTTAGTTCTACCGGCCAGTCTGTCTATAGTACAAACAAGTATGTTCAGAAAGGAAGTAACTCTATAATGGTCGAGGGACTGGCCAACCAGCCCCGGGGTGTTTACTTTTTAAAAGTTCAGCTGGCCGACCAGGTGTTTCATAAAAAAGTTATGTTCAGTCACTAGGCTTCCCGGATACAAATCCTAAGCGATAAGCTACATTTGCAGATATGTACACGCTTAAGAAGTCGTTAGGGCAACATTTCCTGCGGGATGAGAATATTTGCAGGAGTATAGTTGCTGCACTTCAGGAGAATCCTTTCACTCATTTACTTGAAGTGGGTCCTGGAGGTGGTGCCCTGACAAAATACCTGTTACAAATTCCCGGTATTGACTTTAAAGCGGTGGAACTTGATACAGAAAAAGTAGATTATTTAGTGACCACCTATCCTGAGCTGGAAGGAAAGATCATACACCAGAGCTTTTTAGAAATTGATAAGCCTTTTAGTTCCTCATTTACCGTGATCGGTAATTTCCCTTACAATATTTCAACCCAGATCTTATTTAAGATTCTCGACTGGCGGCCTGAGGTAGAGTGCGTGATCGGTATGTTTCAAAAAGAAGTAGCCCAGCGGGTTGCCGCACGGGAGGGGAGTAAGATTTATGGTGTCATCAGTGTGTTGATACAGGCATTTTTCGATGTTGAATATTTATTTGATGTGAGTGAGAAAAGTTTTACGCCGCCGCCCAAGGTCAAAAGTGGTGTGATCAGGCTGGTACCCAGGTCACAACCATTAGCGATAAAAAGCGAGTCGGCCTTTTTCAACCTCGTAAAAACAGCTTTCAACCAGCGAAGAAAAACCTTGCGAAATGCCGTTAAGGGTTTGTTTGAGGCAACTATCCTGGAGGATGAACTGTTTAGTAAAAGAGCAGAGCAATTATCGGTCGAACAATTTGCCGCGTTGAGTTTTAAAATGAAGCAGAATTAATTTGCAGGCACTATTAACTATGAAGAAAGTAATTATTACAGCCAAGGCGCACCCTTACTTACTTGATGAACTAAAAAAGCGCGGCTATGAGATCATTAATAACCCGCGCATCACATATGATGAGTTGGCCGTGGATATACCGGACGCAGAAGGCCTGGTCGTTACTACCCGTTTAAAAATTGATAAGGCAATCATTGACAAGGCAAATTCCTTGAAATGGATCGGGCGGCTCGGAAGTGGACTTGAGCTTATTGACGTGGCATATGCTAAAAGCAAGGGCATAGAATGTTACAGTAGTCCCGAGGGCAACTCAAACGCGGTTGCCGAACATACATTGGGGATGTTGTTGGCCCTGCTTCGTAATATCCATCTTTCCTGTAATGAGATCCGGGACCTGATCTGGCGACGCGATGAAAACAGGGGAACCGAGCTCAGTGGAAAGACAGTCGGCATCATTGGTTTCGGTAATACCGGCAGTTCATTTGCCCGGTTGCTGCAACCTTTTAATGTAACAGTTCTCGCGTATGATAAGTATAAATTTGGTTTCGGCAGTGGTTATGTCAAGGAGGCAAGTCTTGAGCAAGTATGCCGTTACGCAGATGTAATCAGTTTCCATGTACCGTTGACTGAGGAGACTTTTCACATGTCAGGTTCGGAATTTTTTAATGCCCTGCAAAGAAAACCTGTCATTATCAATACGTCCCGAGGTAAGATCATGCATACGGCCCATCTTGTTGAAGCGTTGAAAACAAAGCAGGTAGCAGGCGCGGCATTAGATGTCCTGGAAAATGAAAAACTCGACACTTATTCAGCTGGCGAGAAAGAACAACTAAACTGGCTGGCCTCGCAATCCAATGTATTACTCACACCGCATATCGCCGGCTACAGTCATGAAGCATTATTGAAAATGGCGCAGGTGCTGACCCGGAAGATCTTTGGAAATGAATGATTTTTGTGACCAAAAATGTGCGGCGTCCCTCGGTGGAATTCCGTTTTTTATTTTCAAATAGTTTACTATCTTTGATTAACAATAGTGCAACGCTTCAGCAGAACCCTGAGGCGTTGTTATTTTTTTTGTTTATATCAAAGGAGGTGAGTATGACAATTCAATATGTTACCAAGGAAACTTTAGAGCAGATTAAGGCCGAATTGCAGCATATGAAAGGGGTTGAAAGACCAGCTGCCAGCAGGGCTATTGCTGAAGCACGTGAGAAAGGTGACCTCAAGGAGAACGCGGAATATGATGCGGCAAAAGAAGCCCAGGGTCTGCTCGAGGCAAAGATTGCTCAATTGGAAGGACAATTGGCCAATACCCGGGTGATCGATGAATCCACCATCGATACCAGTAAAGTATCGATCCTGACCAAGGTTACACTAACCAACCTGAAGACAAAAAAACAGGTTACCTACCAGGTTGTGAGCGAGACAGAAGCCGATCTCAAGGCTGGAAAGATCTCGGTGGCCTCACCCATTGGCCAGGGAATATTAGGCAAACAGGTTGGTGAAACAGCCGATGTACAGGCGCCTGCCGGTGTGATTAGTTTCAAGATCGATAAGATAACTGCTTAGTTACCGAATATGCAGTATAAATTGCTAAGCCTCCTACCGGGAGGCTTTTTTATTCGGTAAGTTGATAGATTTGTAATTGAAACAGCTTGTATGCTGAAAAGAGCTTACTATTTTTTGCTTTCGATCAAATCAAAACTGTTTGGAGGTATGACTATTTTTTCAAAAATTATCGCAGGTGAGATCCCGGGCTATAAAATTGCCGAAAACGAAAAATTCTTCGCTTTCCTCGACATTTTCCCCCTGCGGGAAGGGCATGTACTGGTGGTACCTAAAAAAGAGGTTGATAATTTGTTTGACCTGCCGGAAAACTTCCTGTCTGAATGGCTTGTATTTGCCCGGCCCATTGCCAAGGCCATCGAAGCTTCTTTTAATTGCAACCGGTGCGGCATCAGCGTTATTGGACTGGAAGTACCGCATGCGCATATGCATCTTATTCCCATCAATTCAGCCAATGATCTGAATTTTACCCAGCCGAAATTAAAAGTAAGCGAAGAGCGAATGAAGGAGATACAGCAGATGCTCGTCGAAAAGCTAAAGGTGTAGCAACTTAAGCGGGCTTTTGTTATCCAATGATCTTAAATGAATCTTAGCAGAAGATGATTCAGCTGGCTGTACAGATTATTCCTTCCCGCTTTTCCATCTTCCCGGCCATCAGAGTTTAACTATCCTGCCCGGATTCTTTTTTATAAAATCATCCCAGCCTTTTACGGTGTTATTGGCCTGTACCATCACGCGGTTGGTCTGGAAATGATGACAAACCGCTACAGCCAGGGCATCCGTGGCATCAAAGGAAAGAGGATCTTCTTTTAATGTAAGCAACTGTTGCAGTATTTTCCAAACCTGTTCCTTGCCGGCGTTGCCATTTCCTGTAACTGACTGTTTTACTTTTTTAGGAGAATATTCGGTTACCGGTACGCCGGCCTGTATCGCCGCAGCGATGGCCACACCCTGCGCCCTGCCCAGCTTGAGCATGCTTTGAACGTTTTTACCAAAGAAAGGTGCTTCAATAGCAAACTCATGGGGTTTGTATATTTCGATCAGCTCTTCTACTTTTTCGTGAATAAGTTGAAGCCGTTGGTAATTATCATGCCGGGCTGACAATTTCAGTACATGCATGGCTTTCATTTTTACTCCGCTTCCCTTCACTTCAATGATGCCGTAGCCCATCACCAGTGTACCAGGATCTATGCCGAGGATTATTTTAGCAGGGTTTTGCAAGCGGTTGTATTTTTACCGGATTATAACTAGTATAGAGATCAAAACTTCGAAGCCCGAAACTACGAAAACGGGTTGAAATCTTTGAAGTACTTCGGTAGTATGCGTATAAACAGCGATCAAAATAAAAAGATCAGGCGGTTCATCAATACCTTTTTAGGGCCTGTACTCTTTATCTGGCTTTCCTATTCGGTATACCGTCAAATACGATCGCAACCCGATCTCGAAACATCCTGGCAACATATTCGTCAATCCTTCAACAGTGGCATGTGGTGGAACCTCGCAGCTGTTTTTGTGTTGATGTTGGTCAACTGGTCACTCGAAACGGCCAAATGGAAACTCGCTATTGAAAAGATCCAGAAAATTAGCTTTTTTACTGCCTTCAAAGCGGTGGTATCGGGCGTGTCTTTTTCAGTGACCACACCCAACCGGGTAGGTGAGTACCTGGGGAGGGTGCTGTACATGGAGGAGGGCAACCGGTTAAAAGCGATTTCGCTCACCATCACCGGAAGTTTGAGTCAATTGATCGTGACACTCATCATGGGATTTGTGGGTTTGATAATCATGCGACCTGTTATTGAGGAGGGTGAACTCATTACGTCATTTTGGTATGACATTATGCTCTATGGCGTAGCAGCGGCGACCTTGATTTTAACACTATTTTATTTCAGGTTGTCAGTCCTTGTGAGGTGGGTGGATAGGCTCCCTGGCAGCAGGAGATATGCCTGGCTCATTGAAACATTAGAGAACTTTAATGCAACTTTACTGTTGCAAATAATGTCTTTATCAGCACTGAGATTCGTTGTATTTATCGTACAATATTATCTCTTATTTAAGCTTTTTGATGTAGAGGTTTCCCTGTGGGAGTGCTGGTGGGTCGTCAGTATCTCATTCCTGGTGATGGCGGTCATACCCACGATAGCTTTATTTACCGACCTCGGTTTACGTGGAAAAGTGAGTTTGATGTTGCTGGGACTATTTAGCCAGAACAGTCTTGGGATAAGCCTGACAGCTGTGAGTATCTGGTTTATTAACCTGATCATCCCTGCACTGGCTGGGAGTTTATTAATATTAGGAATAAAAAGAATTTTTAAAAACAACAATGCATCACGGGTTTAGAGCGTTTATGGCATTAATATAGTGGGATTAACGCATTATCCAGGGCATTAATGATAAACAGATTTGAAATGAATGGACTTTTCAGATGGTTCGCAATACCGGTTTTAGCTTTAATGGCTTTTAGCACGAGGGCGGAAACTCATTACCAGGATTCATGTACGATCAGGAACATCTCCTTCAAAGCTGGGGAGAAAGTGACCCTGGCCGTGTATTATGCGGTGGCAGGTGTCTATGTCAATGCCGGTACTGCTACTTTTACCACGACGCTCGAAACGCTCAACAACAAACCGGTTTATCATATTGTCGGCGATGGTCGGACCAATTCTTCCTACGACTGGATCTATAAAGTAAGGGATCGGTACGAGACTTATGTGGACACGACAACCATGCAGCCTTTGAAGTTTATCCGAAACGTCAACGAAGGCGGGTATAAAAAATACCAGAATGTTACTTTCAATAAAACAGCCAATACCGCCATTACCAATGAAGGTGTATTCAAAGTGCCTACCTGCGTGCAGGATGTGGTAAGCTCGGTTTTCTATGCAAGGAATATCGATTTCTCAAAACTCCAGCCCAACGATAAGATCGCGTTCGATATGTTTCTCGACAATGAAGTCTTCAACATGTACATCCGTTTCCTTGGTCGTGAGACGATCAAAACCCGTTATGGAAAGTTCAGGGCTATCAAGTTCAAACCTCTTCTGATCAAGGGTACCATCTTTGAAGGTGGCGAGAACATGACCGTATGGGTTACTGACGATGAGAATAAGATCCCGGTCAGGATCGAGAGCCCCATTTCCGTTGGGAAAGTGAAGATCGACATGATGGCGTATGAGAACCTGCGCTATCCCATGACAGCGCTCGTGAAAAGACGCTAGATTTCTTCAAGCTTAAAAAATTCTCCCGGCCGGATCCCGCGTTCTGTCTGTTTCAGGTTGCAGCATTCATACACCGGGTCATGCTCAAAAAAGAGAATATAATCTCCATCGATAGCTTCACGCAGAAAAGATTTTTTTTCGTCTAGTGTGGTTAGTGGAAACATATCATATGCCATCACGTAGGGTAGTGGGATATGTCCCTGTGAAGGAAGCAGGTCGGCCATAAAGACGATCGTTTTCCCTTTATAGCTAAGCTGGGGCAGCATCATATCCCGGGTATGACCGCTCACAAACCGGATATCAAAACCTTCAGAAAAATTTACGGAGGAAAGCTTTCCCGTTTTTTCACTGCCCTGTCCGCCTGCAGATTCTATAAACTTCAATTGACCGCTTTCGCTGATTGGTAGTATGTTTTCTTTTAGAAAAGAAGCTTTTTCTCTTTCATTCGGTTCCACGGCCCATTGCCAGTGTGACTCATTGCTCCAGTACACCGCATTGGGGAAAGCAGGTATTAATTTATCAGCTTCCTTTTTTATGCTGCCCCCGCAATGATCAAAGTGAAGGTGGGTGAGGAATACATCCGTGATATCATCGCGTTGAAAGCCATATTTAGCGAGTGATTTATCAAGTGTATCATCGCCATGCAGGTAGTAATAGCCGAAAAATTTCGCGTCCTGTTTGTCACCCATACCATTGTCAACCAGTATCAGGCGGTCGCCGTCTTCAATCAGCAGGCAGCGGAGCGCCCAGGAACACATATTATTTTCATCAGCGGGATTGATCTTATTCCAAATACTCTTGGGTACCACACCAAACATGGCACCTCCGTCGAGTTTAAAATGGCCGGTATTGATCGTATATAAATTCATCAGCTCGTTTTTAAATAACCTGATCTTGCTTTTTTTGTTTAATCAAAGCACTATAAAGCCATGCCAGCCCTATGCCAAAGAATATGATCAGGGATAAAACAGAATTTTTCATACTCCCGGTAAACTCTTCAATATAACCGAAACTTAAAATACCAATCACCAGGGCGATTTTTTCAGTAAGATCGTAGTAGCTGAAATATGAAGCCGTATCCTTTGTTTCAGGCATCAGCTTTGAATAGGTGGAACGGCTCAGGGATTGAATGCCTCCCATCACCAGGCCTACTGCCAATGCGAGACCGTAGAAGCTAAACTCAATGGGTTGTTGATGGGGACGGAGTTCTTCATTCAACACAGCCAGCTCGCTATCGAGGCTTTTCAGTAAAGCCGTATTCCCCGAACTCGTCGCGCTTTTATGTGCAACTTCAAGAGTTTGTAATTTGTCGTGATAAACCTGCAGGCCCTCGGCTGCTGTCGCCGTGCGATACGCGGCAATACAAATGAATACCCAAAGCACGATTACCCCCATCAATACTTTCAGGTTACCAAATCGGGTAGACAGCCTGCTCATCACGATGGCGCCGGCGATGGCGACCAACTGGATCAGCACAACTGTAATGATGAGTTTGCTATCCTCGAGGTTCAAAAGTTTGCTGCCAAACAAAGTAGCGGCAAGCATTACAGTTTGTACCCCCATGCTGTAAAAGAAAAAGCCACGGAGAAATCTTTTCAGCACCGGCAGATGCCTGACTTCATTGAAAACTTTTTTTAATTCTGAAAAGCCGTCTTTCAAAACATTTCCTTTTTTCACCACTTTCTTTTCAGGTGTGGGCAATCGCGCAAAGCTGATCTGTGCAAAGCTTACCCACCAGATACCCACCAGCAAAAAGGTGATCTGGGTGGCCTTTGCTTCCTGGCCTTTCATAAAGATCACGAGGGCGAAGCCTATCATCTGCATCAGCACGCTTCCGGCATAACCAAAGGCAAAACCTTTAGCGCTGATACGGTCGCGGTCTTCAGGCTTTGCAATTTCCGGCAGGTATGCATTATAAAAAACCAGGCTGCCCACATAGCCCATCGCTGCCAGCATAAAGCAGACTATCCCGAATCCCAGGTTTGTTTCATCGAAAAAGAATAGCAGGCTGCAACCCAGGGCCCCCATGTAACAGAAAAATCGCATAAAATTCTTCTTGTTACCTCGTGTATCCGCAATGGAGGTGAGAATGGGATAAGAAATTGCGATGATCAGGTAGGCAGTCGCCAGGATATAATCATAAAGTGAAGAATTCACAAAGTCTCTTCCAAGGAATCTGACCTTATCAGATCCTTCTGCGCCTCTCGTAACCGAAATAAAATAGATCGGGAAAAAAGTTGTTGTAATTACCAGGTTGTACACCGAGTTGGCCCAGTCATACATGGCCCACCCGTTCACGACTTTTTTGGGAGCCGTTTGGAGCATACGCAAATGATTTCGGTAAAAATAGGGATTTCACTTATGCGATACTATATCAGCCCGGCATACAGCAATACCAGCAGGATGATGCCAGCAATGATCCGATACCAGCCAAAAACCTTGAAACCGTACATTTTTAGGTAGGAAATAAAAAATCGGATAGCGAGTATAGCGACGACAAATGCGACAATGTTTCCCACGATAAAAGCGATCGTGTTATCACTGCTTTCCAATATGATCTCATAGCCCCTTCGTGGCTCACCTGATTGTTCCCATACTTTCACAAACAGGGAATGCGCGGAAGCGGCAACCATTGTGGGCACTGCCAGGAAAAAAGAGAATTCCGCCGCGAGGTTTCTTGTAAAACCCTGCTGCATGCCACCGATAATGGACGCTGCACTCCGGCTCACGCCCGGGATCATGGCAAGCGTCTGCCAGAGTCCTGTCATAAAAGCTTTACCATAAGTCACCTGTTCATCATTTTCGATGCGTGGGTGATTGAAAGCTTTGTCAATAAAAATAAGAACGATACCACCCACCAGCATAGACACCGCTACGATGGTGGGATTTTCGAGCCAGCCGTCTATTTTCTCGGAAAATATAAATCCAAGTACGAGGGCAGGTATCACACCTACAACCAGTTTCAAATAAAATTGCCAGCGACGGAAATCAAAGAATTTTTTCCAGTACAATACCACAACCGCCAGGATGGCGCCAAGTTGTATGGCCACTTCAAAAAGTTTTGTAAACTCCGCTTTATGAATGCCCAGAAGCGAACTGGCAATTACCATATGCCCGGTGGAAGAAATGGGAAGGAATTCTGTCAGACCCTCTACGATTGCAATGATGATGGCTTCTAAAATGGACATATCGGCGGGCAGTGATTTTGTGGGGTCGTCGAAATAAAAAAGCCGATCTAAAAACTTGACCTGTTCAAATTTTCAAACCGGCAAAATAATTTCGCTATAGTTATTATGCTTTTGGTCTTTTGAAAATCGCGTAAACTTCCAGGCCCAGGCCTATCAATATTAAAATAGGAGCGATGGTGATACGTGTTGTGCTGTAAACTTCGTCTTTATTAAAAACGGAGGGGTCGCTGGATTTGCCCCCGGCCATCAGAAACATTCCGATCGTGATCACGATAGCACCAATCGCCATCCAGGTATAATTTTCTTTTGAAAATATAGAGGGGGTAGACTTGTTTTCTGCCATTTTATGCAATTTGGTGTCGCAATATAGGGATTTTATATGAGTGCCGCCAGCAGGCCAACGCTGGCAACGACTTACGCCATCATATCATTAATAAAGGTCATCCAGTTTCATCTTCAGGTACTTCAACACGCTACGATGCGTGCTGAAAACGGTAATGCAGATTCCCAGTATGATAAGACCGGCAAAAAGTAAGATCAGGGTTGTATTGTCGTGGATGGCCTTCATTTCCGGGAGAAGCCGTTCGGCACCCCATATGACCAGTATCACCGCCGCGATGGCGATTATTCCGCTGATAGCGCCATTGATCACGGCACGTATGTTCATCGGTTTGGCGATAAACCACCGGGTGGCACCCACCATTTGCATAGTTTTAATGAGAAAGCGGTTACTAAACATAGCCAGCCTGATAGTATTATCGATCAGGATGATGACCACCAGCGCCAGTAGTATTACGATGGCCAGCAGGATCAGGCTGATCCTTTGAATATTCCTGTTCAGGCCTTCAACCAATGCTTTAGGGTATTCCACATCGCTGACATATGTCTGCTGTTTGAGATCGGCCTGGATGGCAGCCAGCGAGTCGCTGTTCATATATTGCTGCTTCACCTTAAAATTGATGCTATTGGGCAGCGGATTCGCATCCAGCACTTTGTCCCAGTTTTCATTCCCATCGCCGAGGTACTTTTTCTTGGCGGCTTCCTTGGTGATAAATTCAATAGTCCTGACATAAGGCTTGGAGGAAATATACTCCATCAGGTCGGCACTGTCTTTTGGGTTCAGATCGCCGCGCAGGTAGGCGCCAACTTCCACATTTTCCTTGAAATAATTCCCGAGTTTATTGGCATTGATCACAAGCCACCCGATAATTCCAAGCAGGAATAATACCAGCGTTACGCCAAGTATCGACATGAAATAGGATGGTTTGCCACGTTTGCCGTAGCTCTTTGCGGTTTGAGCCATAAATTCGATGTTTTCTGAAATTAACGGATCGCCTCGCTTTTCACTGTAAACAGGAAAACTGCGGGCAGGCAAATTTAACGGATTAAGGGTACAATCAGTATTTTTGCTGCCCATTTAAACGATTGCAACTGCCTGATATTGCCATGTGTAGAATCTAATTTGTTAAAGTTGTGAATGGTGGCGCCAGATGCCACCGTTACACGATTGCAGGCATACTGAATGGTAAAACGTTTCATCAATTAAAACAGGAATTAAACAGTAATGGGTATCACTGATAAAAAAGGAATGGGCGGTGCAGATGCTTCCGTTACCGGCGCAGAGTATAATTTCAGGGAGATAGAAAAGAAATGGCAACAGCACTGGAAGGATGTGAACGCGTACCGGGTAAGCAATGAAAGCACTAAGCCCAAATATTATGTTCTGGATATGTTCCCTTATCCCAGTGGCGCGGGCCTGCATGTCGGTCACCCGCTGGGTTATATTGCCAGTGATATTTATGCGCGGTATAAAAGACTGAAAGGATTTAATGTACTCCACCCTATGGGGTATGACGCGTTTGGACTGCCCGCCGAACAGTTTGCTATTGACCACGGCATTCACCCCGCGGTTTCGACTGATGCCAATATTAAGACATTCCGCAAGCAGCTCGATAATATCGGGTTTTGCTTCGACTGGGAACGTGAAGTTCGTACCAGCGATCCAAAATATTACAAATGGACACAGTGGATATTTTTACAGTTGTTCAATAGCTTTTTCAACAGGCTTAAGCGCAAAGCGGAACCTATTGCAACGCTCATCGCGGCTTTTGAAAAAGAGGGAAACAGGCTACACCCAGTCCCTAATTCCCAATACCCAATTGCCTCTTTTACTGCAGGGGAGTGGTCCTCCTTTGATGAATTCACCCGCGAGGATATCCTGATGCAATATCGACTGGCTTATTGCGGGGTGGGTGAAGTAAACTGGTGTGAAGCCCTGGGCACAGTGCTGGCCAATGATGAAGTGATCAACGGTGTGAGTGAACGCGGGGGCTACCCGGTGGTGAAGAAAAAACTGAGGCAATGGTACCTGCGTATCACCGAGTACGCCGATCGCCTGCTTGAAGGTCTCGACACCGTCGACTTCAGTGATGCGATGAAGGAGATGCAAACCAATTGGATTGGGAAGAGTAGTGGAGCGGAGATTGATTTTGAGGTGCGCCTCACCCCTAACCCCTCTCCTCGCGGAGAGGGGAATAAGGACCATGCACAGGAGTCAGGTCATTATTTTAAAACAGTTGATACCAAAAGTTGGCAAATCATAAAAGAGTACGGGAGAGAGAATCGAAAAAACCCCACTGAAGCTGAGGAGTTAGTCTGGCAAAGAATTAGAAACAATCAATTAGGGGTAAAAGTTAGGAGGCAGCACGCTATACAGGGGTTCATAGTGGATTTTGCATTACTTGAAGTTAACCTGGTAGTGGAAATTGATGGTGAATATCATAACAAGGAAGACCAAATTATTTATGATAAAGCCCGGACTGAATACCTGGGGACATTCAATCTACAAATTCTTCGTTTTACCAATGAGGATGTGATATACAATATTCAGGGAGTAATAACCCGAATACAGGAGGCAATTGAAAGACAGAAACAAAAATTGGAAACGCAGTATTTGGGGGAAAGCGGATCATCTCCCCTTCTCCGGGCGGAGAAGGGGTCGGGGGTTGAGGCGTTAAGGGTCTACACCACCCGTCCCGATACGATCTTTGGCGTAGACTTTATGGTGATAGCACCCGAGCATGAGTTGGTAGAACAGATCACATCTGCAGAGCAACGTGCATCGGTCGAGGAATATATTGGTTATGTAAAAAGCCGTAGCGACCGGGAGCGCCAGGCTGAGAAAAAGATCACCGGTGTTTTTACCGGCGCCTATGCCATAAATCCCTTTGATGGGAGAGAAATACCAATCTGGATCAGCGAATACGTGTTGGCAGGATATGGAACCGGCGCCATTATGGCCGTGCCATGCGGGGATGAAAGAGATTTCAAGTTCGCACGACATTTTAATATTCCCATTACAAATATAATTGGCAGTCATTTTAATGGCGAGGAAGCCAATCCCACCAAAGATGCTATCCTTGAAAATTCCGGCTTTATCAATGGCATGATCATGAGAGACGCGATTGATGTGGTGATCGATAAGCTGGAGGAAATGGGAATTGGTATCCGGAAGATCAATTATAAAATGCGCGATGCAGCATTCAGCCGCCAGCGTTACTGGGGTGAACCATTCCCGATCCAATGGAAAAATGGTATCGCCTATCCTCTCGATGAAAATGAGCTACCCCTTGAATTACCGCATGTAGATAGTTACAAACCCGGCCCCGATGGGCAGGGGCCCTTAGCTAACATACCCGAATGGGTGTCGAGGGAACTGGAAACGAACACCATGCCGGGATATGCCGGTAGCAGCTGGTATTTCCTTCGCTATATGGACCCGCATAATGACAACGCATTTTGTGATCGCAAAGCCTCGGACTACTGGGGACAGGTGGATCTTTACATCGGTGGTACCGAACATGCCGTGGGGCACTTATTATATAGCCGCATGTGGGCTAAGGCCCTTTATGACTTAGGATTTATCGGGCATGATGAACCCTTTAAAAAACTGGTCAACCAGGGGATGATCCAGGGAAGCAGTAGGTTTGTTTACCGTGTACGCAACAGTAATACATTTGTCTCCGAGGGTTTAAAAGACAATTATGATAGCGACCAGCTTCATGTGGATGTTAATATCGTTGACGGTCTTGAACTGGATATAGAAGCTTTTAAAAAATGGCGGGATGAATATGCCAATGCCGAATTTGTCCTGGAAAATGGAAAATACATCTGTGGCACGCTTACCGAAAAGATGAGTAAGCGATTGTACAACACGGTCAATCCCGACGACCTGGTAAGCCGGTATGGAGCCGACACCTTCCGTATGTATGAAATGTTTCTCGGCCCGGTAGAAATGAGTAAGCCCTGGGATACAAAAGGTATTGAAGGTGTGCATCGCTTTTTGAAAAAACTCTGGCGTTTGTATTATGATGAGACAAAAGGGAAGATCTGGAACGAAGAACCAGCTACTGCCGCTGAGCTGAAGGTTTTGCATAAAACGATCAAACAAATCGAAGAGGTTACAGAAAGATTTAGTTTCAACACCGGTGTCAGCGGGTTTATGATTGCGGTCAACGAACTAACCGATCTGAAATGCCACAAGAAGGAGATATTGCAACCTTTGCTTATCTTACTCACACCATATGCGCCGCATGTTGCGGAGGAACTTTGGTCGCGACTCGGCAATGAAGGCAGTGTACTCGATGCGGCATTTCCAAAGTTCGATCCAAAGCATATTCTCGAGAGCAGCAAGGAATACCCGGTATCTGTGAATGGGAAATTGCGGACAACGATGAATATTTCGCTCGACGCATCGCAACCTGAAGTGGAGTCACTTGTACTGGCAAATGAAGTGGTGCAGAAATGGCTGGAAGGAAGACCTCACAAGAAAATCATTTATGTAAAAGGTAAAATGGTGAATGTGGTGGTTTAGTTTGAAAATTTGAAAATTGATCATGGTTATGAAAAGAATTGTCTTTTTATTGGTCGCAGTCCCTGTCTCAGTAGTTATGTTCGCCCAGGAGTTAAACGTGATGAGTTTCAATATTCGTTACAATACTTCCCGCGATAGCCTGGACGCCTGGCCGAACAGAAAGGATTTTGTGGCATCCCAGATTTTATTTCACGAAGCGCATATTGTGGGATTGCAAGAGGCATTGTACGAGCAGAACCAGGACCTGTTGAAGCGTTTGCCCCAGTACAAAATAGAGGGTGCGGGCCGTGATGATGGTAGGGAAAAAGGTGAATTTTCAGCAATTTTGTATGACACTACCCGACTGCAGGTGCTGCAATCAAAAACATTCTGGCTTTCGGAAACACCAGAAGTACCGGGTAGCAAAGGCTGGGATGCACAGATCACGAGGATCGTGACCTGGATTAAATTCAAAGATCGCCTTACTAAAAAAACATTCTTTGCTTTCAACACGCATTTCGATCATATTGGGCAACAGGCCAGGAAAGAAAGCGCGAAATTTTTACTGCAACAAATAAAGGAGATCGCGGGTGATATACCAGCCGTTATCACTGGTGATTTCAACGCCAAACCTTCCGAAGAACCCATACAGGTGATAATGGACAAGAATAACCCGCTTCGTTTGACAGATAGCAAAGAAATCTCGCAAACGCCACATTATGGTCCAACTGGCACTTTTAATGGATTTGGCAGAAGTGAACGCGATGATGAGCCCATTGATTTTATTTTCCTGAAAGGCAAATGGAAAGTTCTCAAGCATGCCACGATCTCACAGACCTGGAAAGGGCATTTCGCGTCTGATCATTTCGCGGTGTTCGCAGTGTTGAAATTGTAACCGGTTATTCCGTCTTTCGAAGTCGTATCATAGCACTGCTGCCTTCGGTACTTTCCAGCCGCGCCTCGTATCTTTTATCACCCACGATAGCCACCATATAGGAAGTATTGGGGGGTATCGAACCGAGGTTTTCCGCCACCATGATCAGTTCATTTGTATCATTCAGTTCAGCAACCGGCAGCCTGACGGTGTATGCCTTTTCCGTGAGACGTATATTTTGGAAAATGAGCCTGTCGTTCAGGAACAGTGAAATGGAATCTCCGTCTATTTGGGCATTATCATAAAAACGTAATTCGATTGAATCCCCGCTTACCGGTATTTCTGTGGCAAATACTTTTTTACGCTGCCTGAATTTCTCTTCGATGGTCAAAGGCTTAGGCGTTGGTGCCGGCAGCGATTCGATCCTCGGCACTTGTTTGGGTGGTTCGGTTTTAGTGATTTCGTCTTCGATAGGATCACGCACCAGTGGATTTATAACTGTCGCAGTTTCCCAGCCAACCGGTCTCTTCACTCCTGAGATCATTCCTATGCTATCAATGATATCCGGATCGTTTGCACCAACTGTGTAATTGTCGATAATAAAATCCCATTCATCACTAAAATTCGAAACCGTTGTCTTGTCGAGGTCGACATCACCGGGTTTGCTAAGCGGATCATCCACCCTGGATGCGCTGCCATCCAGCATCATGCGACCATCGCCAGGGCAATTAAAATCGGCACGTGATAAAAGCGGTATTTTCCCGGGTGAAGATATGCGGCCGGATTTTTCTTCCAGTAGTTCATCATCCCACCATACGGCTTCGTTGGTTTGTGGATCAAAATATCCTTTAATGCTATATCGCCTGTAAATATCGGCCGAGTTATAATAATAGGAAGTGCCGGTGAGTACATCGCCTTTCTGAATGATCTTGACCTCTACCTTTTGCCGGTCAATCTTGCCTTTCCATACACCGGTTATCATTTGCGCCTGCATCACAGACACTGTCCATATAAGGTACAGGATAAAGAAGAGGAGGTATTTAAGTTTTCTCAAACCTTATGATTTGGTGACCATATTATTAACTGATTTCCGGGGAAATTATTTTATGGCTCTCCTGGATTTTGGGTTAAAAATCAATGCGATATATAAATTTAACAAGGAGTTATGGGGACAGGTGATGTCAGGAGAGCATCGCTTTCAGAATAACCAGCCATTCTTCTTCCAGCGAGATGGCAGGCCTCGTTTTTTTTGCCCTTCGGTACCAGTAGTCGGCATTCCAGGTATCGCCCTCCTTCCGGTGCAGGTAAGCATGTATCCAGGCGGCATTTGCATCTTCAATATCCTGGATGATTTCATGTGATTTTTCCCAGTCGCCTTTCGCATCATACCATAATGAACGAAGATGCTCAGAAATTCCTGGCGGAGGTGAAGGCTGGCTTAGACTTTCTTGAAATTTTACAGGATCCATAAAAGCTGTTGAACGGTTGAAGTTAATACAAGGTCACTATGATGCGAGCAAACCCACTGTGTTCTCCGTGCTTGCTTTGTGCCCTCCGTGTCCCATATCTCGCATCCGGCCAGTTTATGTCTGCAAATGCAAGTTTAGTCATAAAGCCGAAACGAAAGACTTCAATCTATCAAATAAAGTATAAGGCTTTCATTAATTTTACCGCATGTCAAACCCCAACCTGAGTAAGGATAAGCAAAGCCTGAGTGCAGCGGATAGAGAATTTGAGAACAATATCAGGCCTGCGCATATCAGTGAATTTTCCGGCCAGCCGCAGTTGATCGAGAACCTCCAGATATTTATCAAGGCGGCCAAGATCAGGGGTGAAGCACTGGATCATGTATTATTTCATGGGCCTCCGGGATTGGGTAAGACAACACTTTCAAGGATCGTTGCTAACGAGCTTGGCGTAAATATCAGGGAAACATCAGGGCCGGTAATCGAAAAACCCGGCGACCTTGCCGGTCTATTAACCAACCTCGAACCAAACGATGTATTGTTTATAGATGAGATCCACCGGTTAAGTACTGTTGTTGAAGAATACCTGTATGCAGCCATGGAAGATTTTCGTATCGATATCATGATCGATAGCGGTCCCAATGCCCGGAGCATACAGATCAACCTAAATCCTTTTACACTTATTGGCGCCACTACCCGAAGCGGTTTGCTCACGGCGCCACTGCTTTCCAGGTTTGCGATCAAATCTCGCCTGGAATATTATAGCTCCGACACCCTTAACAGGATCATCGAACGTTCAGCCAATATACTTGGTACCAAAATTTCCCGGGATGCGGTTGCCGAGATCGGTCGACGGAGCAGGGGTACTCCACGTATTGCGAATGGTTTATTAAGACGAGTCAGGGATTTTGCACAGGTATTGAATGATGGTGAGATCGACCTGGGCATTACACAACATGCATTGAAAGCCCTGAACGTTGATGAGTATGGTTTGGATGATATGGACAATAGAATTCTCCTGGCGATCGTAGAAAAATTCAAAGGCGGACCGGTCGGCATTACTACGATTGCCACAGCTGTGGGGGAAGAAGCCGGCACGATCGAAGAAGTGTACGAACCTTTCCTAATCCAGGAAGGATTTCTGCAGCGCACACCACGTGGGAGAGAGGTGACTGCGAAAGCATATCAACATTTGGGAAAAATTCATCCCGGAGCCGGTGCAGGAACTTTATTCTCATAAATAAAAAATGGTTCGTTTGTAAAAACGAACCATTATATCGGTGAGTTATAATTAGTTTAATCCTGTACCACCAGCCTGAACCCATTCCCGTGAATGTTCACGATCTCGATCTTAGGGTCATCTTTCAGGTATTTCCTCAGCTTGGCAATATAAACGTCCATACTGCGGCCGTTGAAATAGGTATCGCTGCCCCAGATCTTTTTCAGTGCCTGGTCACGAGGCAGAAGATCGTTGAGGTGCTCAGCCAGCATTTTGAGCAGTTCATTTTCTTTGGGCGATAATGTTTGCGTAATGCCATTATGCGTAAGCTGACGCAGTTTTGGATTGAAATGATAAGTAGAGAGATCGAATTCCTTGTTCTCCGTTTCCTTGTTTATCTCTTCGTTACGTTTTAAAATCGCTTTTATTTTCAGCATCAGCACTTCGCTGTCGAAGGGTTTGGTGATATAGTCGTCGGCGCCAAGTTTATAACCCTGAATAATATCGTCCTTCATGGTTTTGGCGCTCAGGAAAAACAGGGGTATATCAGGATCAACGTCTCTGATCTCTTCTGCCAGCGTAAATCCGTCCATATTGGGCATCATGACATCCAACAGACAGAGGTCAAATTTTTCCCGCTGGAAGGCTGCCAGGCCAAGCCGGCCATCCCGTTCGAGCGTGACATCGTAATCGTTTAGTTCAAGGTAGTTCTTCAGTACACTTCCTAAGTTCGGATCATCTTCACACAATAAGATTTTGGGTTTCTTTCCTTCCATGGTTTTTATTTTATTATTAGACGTACAAATAAAATTAAATCATTTACCAAACATGGCCGCATCTCACTAATATTTTGTTAAGAGTGCCCTTTCCGGCTCTGGTCTCCATTGTCTAAATTTGCGGTTCAATTTTACTAATTATGGCAATGCATATAACCTCCGACAACCGATTTAAAAAGCTTATTGTGATTGGTGACAGGCTGTTGATCAAACCTACGAAACCAAACGAACAAACTGCCAGCGGTCTTTATCTTCCGCCCGGCGTGCAGGAGAAAGAAAAAGTACAGCAGGGTTATGTAATAAAGACTGGTCCCGGGTATGCCATCCCGATGCCCGTGGAGACAGAGGAATGGAAGGGTGAAGAAGAGCAGGTAAAATATGTTCCCCTTCAGGCGAGGGAAGGAGACCTCGCGATTTTCTTGCTAAGCGGCGCGACAGAAGTGATGTACGAAAGCGAAAAATATTTTATCGTACCACAAAGTGCCGTTCTGATGCTGGAAAGGGAAGAGGACCTATAGTGTACAGGGAGTATGAAATCTATGATGGTATTTTTAAAGTATCTTTCAATCAAATTTTGAATTCATGGCAGACAGTGCTGAATTTTTGGAGATCGTAAAGAATGGGTACTCGTTTAAAGGCGAGATGTTTAAAATTGGTCGTGCCATGCTGGACGGCGAAGTCGTTGCCGACGCTGATGTTTTTATCCCTTTTAAAACTTTAAACCGGCATGGTTTGATTGCCGGCGCCACGGGTACGGGGAAGACAAAAACCCTGCAGGTGCTGGCCGAGGGCCTTAGCGACGCGAGCATTCCCGTATTACTAATGGATATCAAAGGTGACCTGAGTGGTATTGCAGCACCCGGAGCTGAGAACGATAAGATAAATGAGCGTTATCAAAAACTGGGGATGGATTATATCCCTTCGGCATTCCCGGTGGACCTGCTCACGCTCAGCGATCAGCCCGGTGTGCGTCTTCGCGCTACAGTCAGCGAGTTTGGGCCGGTATTACTTTCAAAGATTCTTGGACTCAACGATACGCAGGGCGGACTGGTGGCCATGATCTTCAAATATTGCGACGACAAACAACTTCCCCTGCTCGACCTGAAAGATTTTATAAAAGTGCTGCAATTTGTAAGTGATGAAGGAAAGGCGGAATTGGAAAAATCGTACGGGAAAATCTCTACGACATCGACAGGAACCATCCTACGCAAAGTGATCGAACTGCAGCAACAGGGCGCCGATGTATTTTTTGGCGAGAAGAGTTTTGAAGTAGATGACCTGATGCGGATCAGCGATGATGGCAGAGGTATGATCTCCATTGTCAGGGTGACTGATTTGCAGGACCGCCCTAAACTTTTTTCCACTTTTATGCTGCAACTGCTGGCAGAACTTTATGCCATTTGTCCAGAGGAAGGCGACCTGGACAAGCCCAAGCTTGTTATGTTCATTGATGAGGCCCACCTAATCTTCCAGGAAGCCAGCGATGCGCTGTTACAGCAGATCGAGACCATCATCAAACTGATCCGTTCCAAAGGTATCGGGATCTATTTCTGTACGCAAAACCCGATGGACGTACCTGCACCGGTCTTATCCCAACTCGGGTTAAAAATACAGCATGCCTTAAGGGCGTTTACCGCGGCAGACAGGAAAGTGATCAAACGTACAGCCGAGAACTACCCCGAGTCGAAATTTTACAAAACGGAGGACCTGATCACACAACTGGGTATCGGGGAAGCGCTGGTCACAGCCCTGAATGAAAAAGGCATTCCTACACCGCTGGTACATTGTATGCTTGGTTCGCCAAGAAGCCGAATGGACATACTTTCTACAGGCGAGATTGATGAAATTGTAAAAAAATCCCGGATCGCCGCGAAATACAACCAGGTAATCGACAGTCATAGCGCACATGAAATTCTAACGGAGAAGCTCGCAGAAGCGGCTGAGAAAACGGAAGCACTGAAAAAACAGGAACAGGAGAAGAAAGAATCCCGTACAAGCACTAAAAAGGAAAAAGGTTTCTTCGATGACCCTGTCGTGAGAAGCATGACACGAACCGCGGGTAATACCATTGTACGCTCATTGCTGGGCGCCTTGGGTCTCGGGGGAAGAAGCCGGAAAAAATCTTTGTTTTGATAATTACAGGTCATGAATCAGGGCTAAAATTTCCTGAGTCATTTTTTCTCCTGTTTTTTTAAACTGGTCAGCCCTTTCTCATCTACTATGATCTTATTTTCCGATTGCAGGAATTTAATCACTTTCCAGGCCTTTTCCCTTTTCAAACCGGTCCAGTGCTTAGTTAGTTCTTTGGCAGGCAGGGGATGTGTACTTAGCTGGTCAAGTATGGATTTAGCAATGCTTTGAAATTCCTCATTGGTAAGGCTGTCATTTTTCCTGGAAAGACAATTGTCGCAAATTCCGCAATCTTTAATCTCATTATCACCAAAGTACACACCAATCATCCGGCTTCGGCATTCAGCATTTTCTTTTACAAAAGAGATCATCTGGTTGGCCCGCGTTTTAAATTTCTCCTTTCTGGCCTTGTACAGCTCCATATTTATTTGCAGATCGTCGACTTTCACACGTGGACGAAGTAATTGCAATTGTGGTTTGTCTTTCCTGGGAATGTATTCGATTATACCGGCGCGGTCAGCATCCTGTAGCATCTGCCTGACTTTATCAGCATCTGTTTTCATTAATTGTGCGACCTGTATTTCAGAAATAAAAACAGGCTGATCGAAAATGCCTTCATAAGCCCTTAGCAAGGTTTTGAGCAGTGGGTCAAGAGAAGGGTTTTCTTTTTCAAAATTGTAAAGCCGTTCTTTGGTCGTGTTGAACTGTACAGTTCCAGGTTTAAAAACCTGTTCATTGA
>JAEZRB010000209.1 GCA_023412975.1 Bacteroidota bacterium
CTCAGTATAGCAACAGCTACTGAAGTCGTTTTCCTTGTAGTCATTTGTGTTTGTTTTTTTTGCTTGCGCCATTCTAAAATCCATATAATAAAGAAGATTGCCGTTACGCCTACAATGATCCACCCGCCAGTATCGGGATAAGAATAAGAGTCAAAATTCAACAGTTTTTTATGCCCTATTAACGGGGGCTGGTAAGAAAGACCGGGAACCTGGATGGCTGCGGTCGGATCAAGGTTGTGGCCATAATCATATCCCCACATATAAAAATCAACCAGGGCGGCGATCGCTCCAATGACGGATGCAACAAGGTATACAAACAATAGTCTCCTGCTCCCGGTAATTGCCACAATCAGCCCGAATATCACAAACGCTCCTAAAATATAGACCAGGAATCCAAACTCCGGAAACATATCAGCATTGATATGCTTCATGCCGATATAGTGATTAAGCCCGTTGATAATCTCCACCTGTCCCGTTATCTTATCCAGCCATATCTGCATTGACAACCCTTCGGGATATTGAGGTGCAACCAGGTAGATGGACCAGGCCGGTACAAAGAACATAGCACACATAGCCAGCGATCCAATAGCAATAATTATCCTCGAAGTTAAACTCAGCTTTTTCATAAAAAATTGTTGGTAAAAAAAATCCGGAACTATGGAGTTTCCGGATATCAATATGAGAAACTCTTTTTCTTTACTTACTTAGCTGGTGGCAACAGCACGGCGTCAATAACATGAATGATACCATTGGCGGCAGGTATTGAAGTTACAATGTTTGCGGCATTATTCACGACAACTTTGCCATCTTTGACCGTAATCGTAATATTGTCACCATTTACCTGGTTCAATGTTTGTCCGTCGGACATCATTTCCGTTCTTAAAGTTCCCACATATACATGATATTGCAGGATATCTTCCAGTTTCGCTTTGTTCTCAGCTTTCATCAGGTTATCCAATGTTTCCTTCCCAACTTTTTCAAACGCAGCATTCGTAGGTGCAAAAACGGTAAAGGGGCCCGCGTTGGAAAGGGAGTTAACCAGGTCCGCCTGCTTTATCGCAGCTACTAAAGTGGAGTGATCGGCTGAGCCGGAAGCGATCTTCACGATGTCTTTGGCGGAAACGTCGTCAACAACTGAAGCCTGACCGCCGGTAAGCGGGGTGGTACTGGTAGCATTTGTGTTGTCGGCGGCTTCATTGTTTGCATTATTGCATGAAACAAGAGCAAGGCCGGCAAACCCAACTAGAAAATTCAGGATCTGTTTCATAATTTATAGTTTGAAGGTGGAAATAAGGGCGATCGTGAATCAATCACCCTTATTCTGTTTTAATCAGTTCTTTGCAGCGGCAGTTGCGTCACCCACGGGTACACCCTCGGTGGTTACGACAGGTTTATTAGTACCAGTACTAAAATGCAGGGGCACATTAGATCCCACCGGCGACACCCTCAGGTAACCCGACATTTCCTGGTGAAGCGCGGAACAGAAGTCAGTACAATAGAAAGGATAGATACCGGGTTTATCGGCTACCCATTTCAGTGTCTGAGTTTCTCCGGGCATGACCAGTATCTCAGCGGTGTTGGCGCCTTTGATCGCGAAACCATGAGGCACATCCCAGTCCTGCTCCAGGTTGGTAACGTGGAAATACACTTCATCACCAGCCTTCACGCCTTCGATATTGTCGGGAGTAAGGTGAGAACGTATAGCAGTCATCCAAACATGCACCTGGTTTCCTTTACGCTCCACTTTAGTCTGACCTTCTCCTTTTGAAACATAGGGGTGTGTATTTTCTTCTATTTTGAATATTTTCTTTTGTTTGTCCTTAATCATACTGGCAGGCAATGCTTCTGCATAGTGCGGCTCACCCGTGGTTGGAAAGTCAAGTAACAGTTTCATTTTGTCACCACTGATATCAAACAACTGTGCACTTTGTGTCAGTTCAGGACCGGTCGGCAGGTAGCGATCTTTGGTGATTTTATTGTAGGCAATCATATATTTTCCATGAGGCTTGGCTGTAGGCCCGCCAGGGATGGAGAGGTGACCGATAGAATAGTAGGTGGGAACACGGTCCAGCACCTGCAGGTCGCTGATTCTCCATTTAACGATCTCAGAAGATACGAACATGGAAGTATAACCATTACCTTTTCCATCAAACTCGGTGTGTAAAGGTCCAAGACCGGGTTTTGCTACTTCACCGTGAAGCGCAGCTTCGTATTTGATCACCGGAATACCATCGTATTCACCATCAAATGCCTTATCGGCGATTGCCTTTTGCAATTTGGTAAATGAAAATACCGGGATGCTGGCAGCTAGTTTGCCGGAAGCAACGATGTATTCACCGGTCGGATCCACATCGGTACCGTGTGGTGATTTGGGACAGGGTATCATGTACAGCATATCGGGGCAGTCAGCAGGGTCCAACACAAGTACTTCCTTAACCATAGTAGAAGTGGCAGTATGCGTATTCTCATCATACACATTATGTGCATAGTTTACTGCCTGCTTTTTAGCCTTTCCTGCTTTCACGTATTCTTCAGCTTTCTTCCAGTTTACTGCCATCACAAAATCTTTGTCCTTGGCTGAGGCATTTACTTCAAGCAGGGTATTGGCTTTTTCAGAATTGTAACAGCTGAAGAAAAACCAACCATTCGATTTTCCTTTCCCGGCGCGTGACAGGTCGAAGTTCACCCCTGGTGTCCGGATCTGGAAGGCAATATTCATCTCGCCTGAAGTCGGATTTACTGATACAAAGCTGATAGAGCCTTTGAAATTTTGTTTATAAGTATTAATGGGTACATCACCGTTCTGATCGTCCAGCGGAACACTAAACCGTGTAGCTGCTACCACGTACTCAGAGTTTTCGGTGATAAATGGTGAGGCGTGGTTACCTGCACTGTTGGGTATCTCCAGTATTTCCGCGGTACGGAAAGTCGTGAGATCGAGACGTGCCAGCCTGGGCGTATTGTTGCCATTGGCAAAAGCCCAGCGGCCATCATGCTCACCGTTTGTTTGAGAGAGGGCGATATGGTGCAGGTCGTCCCAGGGTACAAAACCATGTGATGTGTTTAACATGGGCTTTGTTTCTTCACTGAAGCCATACCCGCTTTCTGGTGATGTAGAAAAAACAGGCACTATACGGAACAAACGGCCTGAAGGAATACCATAGATGCCGATCTGCCCATTGAAGCCACCCGACACTATATTATAGAACTCATCATATTGGCCTGGAGCCACATAAGCTTTCTCAGCATCACCCGATGCGGCTGATTGTGCAGTCTTTGGTTTGCAGCTTTGGGTTGTGAAGAGGCAAGCAGCTCCCAGTACCAGCACCATGCTGGTTTTGAAATAATAAAATTTCATATTGGTGTTAATTTAATTGAATAGTTGCGATCTCATTATTTGACCCCATCGTTTTCGCGCATAAACTCCAGGATCTGGCGGGATTCATCTTTCGAAATATTCTGATTAGGCATTCTGACCAGGCACTGTTCCAGCAGTTTTTGTGCTTCGGGGTCTGTTTCCAACATCATATCAACATTGGTGATCATATTCATGATCCAATGCGGTTCTCTTTTTTTAGTGACATCCTTCCAACCCGGACCCACAAGCCTTTCGTCATCTAGTTTGTGACAGGCCTGGCATTTTAATTCGTAAATGCTTTTGCCACTGGCTACCCACTCCGCATTAAGTGGGGTGGTCAGTTCTACATCACCCGGTTTTATCTCTGTTCCATGCACCTCTTTTTGATCGCTTGCCGTGCCGTCTGAGGGCGTTGTTTCTGTCGTTTCGTCAGCTGGTTTTTGATCGCTGTTGCAGGCACCCAAAAAGAAAAGGCCTGATAGTAGGAAAATAATTGCTAGTTGTGATGTACGTTTCATTTTGATGAATTGGAGGTTATAAATAAAAGTAGTTAAATACTCTTTTATGGGACAAATGTATTCCGCACTGGAATCACCGCTTGTGACAACCGTCACCTCCCAGGATGATATTACTCAAAACCGGGCCCTCACAATGAAGCATATCAAATACCTTACCAAGGGAAAGGGTTTGACCACTCTCAGAAATTGAAAGAATTGTCTACTAAACTAAAAGATATTTTGGGAATCGTCAAAAATCATTACGATTGCTGACCACGGTCATGTGGACAAGTGCGGCAAAAAATTATCATTGTTAATCAAAAACTTGTCAGGTGCAGACTGAACCTATCCATCATAACTCTATCGTAACCGACCTTGTGATACGCAATCACAGGGCAACCGGCATTTTTCGAAAGTATAATATCAATTTTTGCTGCGGCGGCAATATCACCCTTGATGAAGCCTGCAAACGGGCAAATGCCGACCTCCAGGAAGTGCTGAAAGAACTGACCGGGACCTTGCGGGTATCAAGAATGGCTGTTTCCGTCGACTCAAGCAAATGGACCATCGATTTCCTGATCGATTACCTTGTAAACGTGCATCATACCTACCTGTATGACAATTTGCCGGACCTAAGGGAAACCATGGTAAAATTTACCAGCGGTCACCAGTCAAAATATCCTTACCTGGGTGAATTGATGGGGTCCTTTCACTCGTTTTCCGAAGAGATTTTCCCTCATCTTGAGCATGAGGAGAAGGTTATTTTCCCGTATATAAGGCAAATTGCCCACGGTCATGAAGACCGGGAACCATATGCGGCGTTACTTGTTCGGACGCTTCGCAAGCCAATTGATACGCTGATCCTGCACGAACAACAAAATATCGAACAATATCTTACAAAATTCCGCGATCTTACGAATGATTATACTCCGCCAGCCAGCGCCTGTGTGACGCATAAGGTCGCACTTTCTAAATTAAAGGAGCTGGATACTGACCTTTCACAGCATGTATACCTCGAAAACGAACTTCTATTTCCGAAAGCCCTTCAGATTGAAAAGGAACTAAAAGCTTTTTATAAATAATTAATATGAATGAATATGAAAAGCCTTATCATTTTTAAGGGTAAATACGGCGCCACTGCTCAATATGCGAGGTGGCTGGCGGATGAACTCAATTTCCCGGTTCATAAAAGTGATGATAATATTGACCTGAAATCGACCGCAGCCGAGCTAATTGTGATCGGTACCAGTATTTATATCGGCAAACTGCAGATCACACCCTGGCTGAAAAATAATCTGGCATCACTTCGGGATGCCAGGATCTTCCTGTTTCTCGTGTCCGGCACTCCCGCAAACGAATCTGAAAAACTCGAAGTTGCCATTCGCAACGGTGTGCCTGAGGAATTGCAGAAAAATATGACAGTCTTTTTCCTTCCAGGACGACTTCGTATCGACAAGCTGTCGTGGAAAGACCGGTTTATGCTTAAAATGGGTGCGCGTCTCACTAAAGAACCTGTTGCTAAAAAGGCAATGCTCACCGACTACGACCATGTCAATAAAGAAAACCTCAAGCCGGTATTAGAATCGGTTCGGGCATATTACCTGGAAAATGCAAAAACGGTAGCAGTAAGTTGATTTTTAAAAATCTTGTAAAACATAGGTATTACAATACGTGTTATAAAGGCTGTCTACCAGCCTTTATTGTTTACGTTTATTTAGCTTTCTGGTAGAATCTTCAGACCTTCAATTTCAGCTTTCTATAGCCTCGATTACTTATATTTACAACAATTAAAATAGTATCTGAAGAATGCTCGATCAGGCGCACATGACATCTTTGTTTGAGAATGCAACGGAGGGGATCATACTCACCGGCAAAGATGGAAATATCGTGTTGGTCAACCCCGCAGCAGAAAGAATATTCGGATACAAGGGTGAGGAACTGGTAGGCCAGCCGATCGAAGTACTGATCCCTGATCAATTCAAGTCAAGTCATAACGGTTTGCGGGAAGGCTTTTATCAACAACCCTCCAACCGGGTCATGGGTCATGGCCGGGATCTGTTTGGCCAAAAAAAGGATGGTAGCAAGATTGCAGTTGAGGTCAGCCTAAGTCATTACAAAAAAAACGATGAGCTTTTCGTAATCGCGTTTATTGTAGATATCACCCGGCGCAAGGAAATCGAAAGGGACATGCTGGAGCAGCAAAAGCAATTGGAGAAAGTAAGCAATCAGATCCGGATGATGAATACAGAGCTGGAAGTGAAAGTGGAAGAACGTACCATGATCCTCAAAGAAGCATTGCAGCGCCTCGAACAATCCCAAATAGAATTAAGTGAAGCATTAGACAAGGAGCGGCAGCTGAGCGAGATCAAAAGCAGGTTTGTGTCGATGGCATCGCACGAATTTCGTACTCCGCTCAGTACCGTACTTTCATCGGCGTCACTGCTCGAAAAATACAAGACCACCGAAGAACAACCGAAGCGGGTAAGGCATATTGAAAAAATTAAAAATTCCGTACGTCATCTCAACGAGATCCTGGAAGATTTTCTTTCTTTAGGCAAGTTGGATGAAGGTAAAGTGGAAACGCATGTGGATGAACTTGATCTGAAGCACTTCCTGAATGATGTACTGGACGAAATGAAGGGACTGCTAAAGGAGGGTCAACACACAGAACTTGAATACGAGGGCCAGGAACAAATCCTTTGTGACAAGAAGTTGTTGAAAAATATCCTGATCAATCTCATCACCAATGCCATTAAATTTTCTGGCGAAGAAACGCAGATTACGATCAGGGGTTATGTAAACGAGGAAAACGCGGTAATTTCTGTATCAGACCGGGGAATCGGGGTTGCTGAGGAAGATGTGCAACACTTGTTTTCGAGTTTTTTCAGGGGCGCCAACGCGGTCAATATCCAGGGAACCGGGCTAGGCCTGCATATCGTTAAGAGATATATTGACCTGATGCATGGATCAGTTAATGTAAAAAGCAAACTCAATGAAGGAACCACTATCAGTATAACCATCCCCCGAAAAAGAATAGTATTATGAAATCTGTTTTAGTAATTGACGACAATAACGATATCCGGGAAAACACAGCCGAGATACTGGAAATGGCAGGTTACAGGACCATCGCCGCGGAGAACGGGAAGAAAGGTGTTGAACTGGCCTTAAAAGAAAAACCGGACCTGATAGTATGCGATATCATGATGCCGGAGCTGGATGGATATGGGGTATTGCACCTGCTTCGCAAAAACCCGGATACGCAAACTATTCCTTTTATATTTCTTACCGCCAAAACCGAAAGGTCTGACCTCCGGAAAGGTATGGAAATGGGGGCTGATGACTATATTACAAAACCCTTCGAGGACATCGAGTTGCTGAACGCCATCGAAGTAAGGTTAAAGAAGGCAGAGGTATTCGATACCAAATATTCCATGTCGCCCCAGGGAATCAGCGAGTTTTTAAAAGATGTGAAAGACAATGGCATCCTTGATAAATTGTCGGAGCAATACAGTATTGAAACTTATCCTAAAAAACAAACACTTTACCAGGAAAAAAAGCGGCCCCGGTTTTTATACTTTCTTGTAAAAGGGAAAGTGAAAACAACGCTTACGCACGAAGATGGAAAAGAGTATATCACCAATATTTATACTGATGGCGATTTAATCGGTTACCAGGCGCTTATCGATGAAAAAAATTACGAAGATAACGCGGTGATACTTGAAGAAGCTAATATTATGCAGATCCCCCGGGAAGATTTTCTCCAAATGATCTACGGTGATATCAATGTAGCCGCAAAATTTATCCGGATCATCACGCAAAATGTAAAGGAAAAAGAAGAACGGCTGCTGAACCTTGCCTATAGTTCGCTTCGTAAAAGGGTAGCCAAGGCACTGGTTGATCTTCATGGCAAATACAATCCCAATGCCGATGGCATCATCATCGATATTTCAAGAGATGATATCGCCCACTATGTAGGTACAGCCACTGAATCGCTGATCCGGACACTTAGTGATTTCAAGGCAGAAAAACTAATCGAGATCAAGGAAGGTAAGATCCGCATTACGGATGTTGAAAAATTAAAGAACCTGCTATATTGATACGTATAGTGACGTTTCTCCCCTGAACCACAATGGGCCATTTGACTGGTTAATGATGCCGCTTATCGTATTTTTCCGTTTATTTCCATTAAACATGCAACTAATCGTAGTTTTACGATGTAATTTTTCGTCGTCGTAGTTCTACAGGATTGATCAGGAAATATTGACTTAAGAATGATATGATGCACTATTTTCAATGAACCCGCGCGGATGTTATTTTGTATTCGAGTAGCGATTGTGATTCCATAAAATTTTTAAGATCCGTTCCCTATTTCCAAATCCTATGTTCTGAAAGAACCACCGTCCTCCTGGAGAAACCCACCGGTGTTAACGCCGGTGGGCCACTCAAAAAAAAATCTGAAATCACTGCCCCAAAAATTAGCCTCGGAATTGTTTTTTGTAGTATTTTAGAAACTCCGATTCTTATCTATCGATTTTCAAGCCGCATCCAAGAAACATTCCTCTCCTATTTAAGCCAGGCTATCTTTTTTTTACTGAATGGAAATAGTTCTAACATGAAAAACGGCTCAAAAACCCGGCTTGAACCTACGCCCGTGGAGGTTGCAATCGTTGCAAAATGGGCATTGCAGGAGGCATGGCTGACATGCCTCGACATCATTGATCAACGTTATAAAGACGAACTACTCTCGAAGGCGAAAAAAGCCAAGTTGCAGGCTATGTATACTTCCTTTTTCAGCCAGGCCTTTTATACATCCGTCAAGACCAGGGCCGATATCGACGAACTGGTAAGAAACTCCAAAAGAATGCTCCACATGCTCCGCGAGCTTGACCGCAGGGCTTGGGAAAATCTGTGCCAGCCGGCGCAGTAGTTACAAGATTGTTTATTAAATAAGGGCCGGACCTAATAGGAATAGGTGCAAGTTGGATTATTGGGAGTAATTATGCTTCGAACCTGACTCCCTGACCCCATTTCTATAACGGGATAAGCCCGGCCATTAGTGCCTTATATTTGTATTGCACAATCGGGTATTGATCTGAATATTGATGATATGAATTTTAAATCATACAAAATAATTGTAGGATGCCTGTTCTATTGCAGTATGCTCCTGCTTTTGTTCAGCTGTGCTAATGATAAAAAGCCAGCAGCGCAGTCGGAAAAGCAAATTCCGGCTTCAAAAGACACGACCGTGACTGAAAAAAAGAAAACGATCATTTTTTATGGCAATAGTCTGACCGCAGGGTACGGCCTAAGTCCATCGCAGGCATTTCCCGCCATCATTCAGCGAAAGATCGACTCATTGCGACTCGACTACCAGGTTGTAAATGCAGGTGTAAGTGGGGAAACATCTTCAGGTGGAAAAACCCGGATCGACTGGATACTGCGGCAACAGGTAGACATTTTTGTGTTGGAACTGGGTGCCAATGACGGACTGCGTGGCATCCCGCTTTCTGAAACCAGGAAAAACCTGCAGGCTATTGTTGACAAAGTAAAAGAGAAGAACCCCGACACGAAATTTCTTTTTGCAGGTATGCAGATACCACCCAATATGGGAGAGACCTATACCACTGAATTCAGGAATATATACACGGAACTTGCGGCAAAAAATAATATGACGCTTGTACCGTTCCTTCTGGAAGGCGTTGGCGGTGAACCTGAATTAAACCAGGAAGATGGTATACATCCCACAGCTGAAGGTCACCGGATTGTAGCTGAAAATCTCTGGCGACAACTAGCACCCTTGTTATAGTCATTTCGAACAGGCAACGATTACGAGCGCTGGCAAAATCTCCTCACTTTATTCTAAACTTCCTCTCTCAAAATTTCCAGTGGCGGCCGCTTCACGACGGCGCGACTGTTGAGCAAACCAATAAGAACGGTAAGAAGGCAAACCGCCACAAACACCAGAAGCAGCGGTAACCATTGTATATTGAATTCCGTTTCGAAAATAAACCGGGCCAGCATCCAGCTAATGCCAAGTGATAATACAATACCCGTTATTGCCGCCAGGGCGCCGAGAAAAAAATATTCCAACGCTGTAATGAAAAATATCTGCTTTCGAACTGCACCGAGGGTACGAAGGAGCACACTTTCCTGTATGCGCTGGTATTTACTGATCAGTACCGAAGCGATCAAAACGATCAGACCTGTAAAAATGCTAAAGCCCGCCATAAAGCGGATCACAAAACCTACCTTATCCAAAATTTTATCTACGATACTGAATACCAGTGTGAGGTCAATGATTGAGACATTTGGAAAACGCTGCACCATTACCTGCTGGAAGCGGGCGGAAGTTTCTTTATCCGGAACGCGTGTAAGCAGCACATGAAATTGTGGTGCCTGTTCCAGGATACCGGTTGGAAAAACAACCAGGAAATTGGTTTGAATACGATTCCAGTCCACTTCACGGAAACTTCCAACGATAGTCGGAATGACGGAACCCTGGACATTAAACAACATCGTATCGCCGATACTGATGCTGTTGTTACGGGCAAACCGTTCCTCCAGTGAAATATACACATTGCCCGAGGGCTCCTCGACCGTACCCGTCCATTTGCCTTTGACAATTTTTTCGGATGTAGTGATCGTGTCGCGAAAAGTCACGCGGTATTCCCGATCAAATATCCACTGGTGCATATCAATAGTACTATCTTCTTCCAGGGTTTGAATAGTAATAGAATTTACCTTCTCCAATCGCATATTGACAATTGGCACGGTTCCATCGATCGGTAAACCCTGCTGCCGCGCCAGGTCTACCACGCTATCCTTTTGCGTTGGTTGTATATCAAAAAGCACGGTATTGGACTGGTTACCGCTCGCGGATAAAACGACACGGTTTAGCAAAATCGACTGAACGGAAAACATTGTACAGATAAATGCCGTACCCAAACCAATTGCAACGATCAGTATCGTGGTTTGATTATTTGGACGAAACAAATTGGCAAGTCCCTGGCGCCATAAATAGTTCCATGATTCAGGGAAAAAACGCCGGACCATCCACATCAATAACGCCGCGATCCCTACGAGTATAAGGAATGCGATCAGTACACCGATAGTAAAGGATACGGCCTGACTAATACTTTCCAGCTGGATATAACTGAATATAAATATAAATGCCAGGATAGCGAGGTAAACAAGCCATTTTACGGGATCCTTGAACAAACTCACTGACTGAAACGAAAGGCGTAGTGTATTAAGGGGTGATACATTCCGGATGGAGACCATGGGTAATAAGGCAAAAAGAAAAGAGATGATAACACCTAATAAGATACCCTGCCCGATCGCTTTCCACGAAAGTTCCGGATCGATCGCCACCGGTAGAAAATCTTTCAATGCGTATGGCAAGAACTGCTGGATAATGGTTCCCAAGAGTGCGCCTGCCAGTGAGCCAATAAAACCGATGATCACGATCTGAATAAGATAGATCAGGAATGCCTGACTGCCTTTGGCGCCCAGGCAGCGTAGTATAGCAACGGCATTTATTTTTTCACGTACATAAATATGAATAGCGCTCGCTACGCCAATACAACCCAATAACAGCGCAATAAAACTGATCAGCGAAAGAAAACGGGTAAGGTCGCGAAGCGAACGAATAGTATCCTCCTTCTGACTTTCAACGGTATCATAGTTCAGCCCCTCGGATTCCAGACGCGGTTCCAGATCATCCATCAGGGCTTTCATATTGACCGCTTTGTCAAACTTGAAAAAATAACGATAGTTGATCCTACTACCCTTTTGTGAAAGTCCTGTTTGCTCAAGGTACTGCAGCGGTATATAAACTACCGGCGCTACGGATGCTGAAAGCCCGGTCTGACCCGGCGCACCCATCAGGGTTCCTGCAATAGCAAAACCAAGATTTCCAATCCTGACTGTATCACCTGGTTTAGCGTCAAACTGTAACATCATTGTTTGATCGACCAACGCTGACTGGCTGTTACGAAATGACACGCCGGCAGAGGCGGGTACGGTTTCCAGGGCACCGTAATAGGGAAACTCGCCTCCTAGTGCACGTACCTGGATCAGTCTTGTGCCTTCGCTTTTATCAAAATAGATCATGGAAGTGAAACTTTGCTGCTCCGACCTCCTATCTCCGAGTGAATCTGCCATCTTACGGATGGCAGGGCTCATTTGTTTGTTGCTGCTGATCTCCAGGTCGGCACCCAGCAATGTGGCCGCCTGCCTGTCGATCTCATCGCGCATATTATCCCCGAGAGAATAGATGGCCACCATCGCTGCAATTCCCACGATTATCGAAGACACAAACAATAACAAGCGCGACCTGTTGCGCCGGCTATCGCGCCATGCCATTTTCAACAACCATGAAAAATTCAATCCTCTTTTTAAATCCATTTCAACAATTAAATGTTTAACTTAACCGGCAGCTTCCCCCCACTCACG
>JAEZRB010000236.1 GCA_023412975.1 Bacteroidota bacterium
CACGAATCATGCAGGCGGCGTAGTAGGAGGGATTAGTAATGGAAATGAACTGGTGTTTCGCATATCGATAAAACCTACCGCTTCAACGCCAAAGCAACAGAATAGCCTGAACTGGGAATCCGGCAAAGTGGAAGATTTTTCGATTAAAGGTCGCCATGACCTGTGTGTTGCTCTGAGGGCGCCTGTAATTTTGGAAGCAGTCACAGCAATTGTTTTGGTTGACTTCTATTTAATGGAGCAACATTCAAAAAGAGTAATTAGCTAATCAAAGAAAGGACAAATATGCCCACCATTTACCATGTCACAACAGCCTCCGAGTGGAATGCAGCAAAAGCAAGTGGACTTTACGAGACTCCTTCTCTTAAGGAGGAAGGATTTATACATTGTTCCCAGGAGCACCAGGTTGCCGGTGTATTGGAAAGGTATTTTTCGGAAAAGGAAGGTCTGGTTAAACTGGTGATAGATACCGATAAGTTAACCAGCAAATTTGTTTTCGATTGGTCCCCATCCTCCCAGGATACATTTCCGCATGTGTATGGTCCTATCAACACAGATGCTGTGGTCGAAGTAATTGCTATTTAGTGGTAATCTGCATTTGTAAAAAAATAACAATCACTTCCGCCTAAAGCAGAAAGGATTGCTTATTTTGTTAGTTGTACGAATGCGTAAAGTGGAAAAAGTATCTTCTTCATTTATGGGTAAAAGTATTCTCTACATTTTTATTGGCATATACTCGGTTCTGCTTATGGCTGCATGTATTAATGCCAGCCCTCCGCCAGAAACCGATATCGCGCAAACCCCTGAAGAACTTGAGAAGAAAACACCCGAGATCATTCAAAGCGCACTGCGATTTGCAGCGCAAAATCAGTTGAAGCTGGACGACTCGTTGTTGCTTGCATTCACGCCGCAGATGTTGCAGGTATACGAAAAAAATGGTTTCGCCACTGCCTGGAGTCAGAAGGAACAGTGGAAACCGCTGGCCGACTCTTTACTTCGGTTTATTGCCGAAGCTAAATTGTACGGTTTATTCCCGGAAGACTATCACTTTAACCGATTAGATACTATTGCAAGGCGTTTGCTGAATGATACACTGGCCCGGAAAGACGCGGTCTTATGGGCAAAAGCAGACCTCGCCTTGAGCGATGCTTTTTTCCATATCGCCAAAGATCTGAAATTAGGCAGGCTCCCTTCTGATAGTATGACTCAACGCAAAGATTCTGTACTGTCCGATAGTATGTACACACATTTATTCACGACAGCGCATCAACGTGGTGTTTTGACAGAAGTATTTAACGGACTGGAGCCTGTCCATCCGGGCTACCATGCATTAAAGAATGGTATCAGGAGTTTTTTGGATAGTGCCGACGATCGCGATTATACAAAAGTGCCGGCTTCAAAGAAGGATGCGGCTTTTGCTTCCGCGTTACAACGCCGGTTGTATGAGGCAGGCTATATTTCATTCGACAGTACCATGGCCGATTCACTGCAGATGGCAGAAGCGGTAAAGAAATTTCAGGAGGCTAAAAAAATAAAGGTGGACGGGAAAGTAGGAGACGAAACGATCCGGGTGTTAAATGACTCCGATAAAGATCGGTTTGTAAGACTGGCGATAACGCTCGACAAATTTAAAATGCTGCCCGAAAAAATGCCAGCCCGTTATGTGTGGGTGAACCTTCCTGCTTACAATTTGAAGTTGGTTGAAGAGGATTCTGTGTTGTTGTCATCTAAAATTGTTTGTGGCAAGCGGATCACGCCCACGCCACTACTGACGAGCGCGATATCAGATATGATCACTTACCCTCAATGGTCAATCCCCACCAGCATCATCATCGGAGAGATCTTGCCGGCTTTGAAAAAAGATACTAACTACCTGGCGCGAAAGGGGTATAGCCTCATCGACGGGAACGGCGATCTCGTCAATCCTGGCGATGTTGACTGGTCGAAATACAACAAAGGGATTCCTTATAAAGTGGTACAGGGAAGTGGCGACGAGAATGCCTTGGGCGTACTAAAGTTCAATTTTCCAAACAAGTATGCAGTGTATCTCCACGATACTAATCAACGATATCTGTTTAGCCGGGATCAGCGTTCACTCAGTCATGGTTGCGTGAGGGTGCAGAAGTGGGAGGACCTGGCTCATTATATCGTACATTATGACAGTAAAGACCTGACGGGTGATAAGCGCTATGCCGTGAGCGATTCAATGAGAGCCTGGTTGGCGCGAAAAGAAAAACATGTGATACCTGTAAAAAAACGGCTTCCTGTGTATATTCGTTATTTCACCTGCGAAGGCCAGGATGGGAAGGTTATTTTCCACGATGATATCTACGGTGACGACAAAATCATCAGGGAAAAATACTTTGCCGGTAAATAAAAAAAGCTGGCTTTTCCCTGCCTTGTCGATATCATTCCAGATGTTTTTTGGGGCAATTTGATGCCGGTTTTAGCATTCAAAATATGGGTAATAATTTATTTTAGGATGTACAGTAGACCCGCTATTTTTGTCAGGTTTAAAAACAAAATAACTGCTTATGAAGAAGGTTTTAGTTGCTTTTTTGGCCATGTTTATGGTGGCGTCGTCCTGTTTTTCCCAGGACGATGAGATCAGGCCTGCAGCGATTGGCGTAAGTTTTATTTTTAATGATTTTACTACTGCTGACCGTATTCGCAGCTCTTCCCTATCAAGTGTTTTATCAAAGAAACAATGGACTAAGTTGTCTGAGATGTCGCCAGGCATTGCCATTAGCTATTTTAAAGGACTGAGAAAACATATTGATTTCGCAGGTACGCTCGCAGGTTCTTTCGTGAACTACGAACTTCAAAATCGTCAAAATTCCTCTGGTGATAAATTCCTGCTCGAAGCCGATGCTTCATTGAATTTTAAAATGGTATCGGAAAAGTATTGGGTACAGCCGTATGTGATCGCAGGATTAGGAGCCCAGATGTTTGCAGGTAAGCATTTTGGTGCATTTATACCTACTGGTCTTGGCATTAAGATAAACTTCCTTGATGACACCCATTTATTTGTAGCCAGCCAGTATCGGATCCCGGTTACCAAGGAAACAGCCAGCTACCATTTTTTAAACCAGATCGGCATTGCCGGCAGGATCGGACCTAAAAAGGCGCCTGTGGTGAAGGCATTACCACCCACACCGCCTCCGCCACCACCTCCTCCAACTGATACTGATAAGGATGGTGTGATTGACAGTCTTGACAAATGCCCGGATACTCCAGGTCTGGCCAAGTATGACGGCTGCCCGATCCCGGATACTGATAAGGACGGCATCAATGATGAAGAAGACAAATGCCCCGATCAGGCAGGCGTAGCACGGTACCAGGGTTGCCCTATTCCTGATACAGATAAGGACGGCATCAACGATGAGGAAGACAGATGTGCTGGTGAACCCGGCCCTGCCAGCAACCAGGGTTGCCCGGAGATAAAGGAAGAAGTGCTGCAGAAAGTAAGCTATGCTGCGCAGAATATCTATTTTGCAACAGGTAAATCGACATTGTTGTCCAAGTCATTTAAAGGTTTGGATGAAGTGGCACAGGTGCTGAAGGATGACCAGGCATTGAAACTGGCGATCGACGGCCATACCGATAATGTGGGCGCAGATGCTTTCAATCAGACCCTCAGCGAAAACCGCGCAGCTGCGGTGAAAGCTTACCTGGTGAAGAAGGGTGTGGATCCAAGCCGCATTACCGCTGCTGGATTTGGCGAAACACAACCAGTTGCTGACAATAAAACCGCCGCGGGACGCCAGCAAAACAGGCGCGTTGAGTTGAAGTTGAATTATTAAAAGTCTATAATAACGCTTAATAAAAAAGCTACCTGAATCCAGGTAGCTTTTTTTTATAGAGCTAAGAAAATAAATTAGTTTTTATTCATGATGGTAACAACGGGAATCCGCGAACCATAGGATAATAATTTATTAGTAATACGGTTCCAAAATCCCGGTAACCTAAAATCTTTCACGGGGTTAACCATGATCAGGTCAGCATTGATTTTCTTTGAAAATTCAAGGGTGCTTTTAGCGAGATTCTGGCCTTCAAGCAGAAAGCATTGAACGGGAATGGTGGAAATACTTTGTACCATTTCCAGGGCGCTGTCGAGAATAGTCTGCGTTTTGTCACCAGCATGTTTACGCAGGGAAACAAAATATACTGTTGATTTGAAAGCCCTGCCCAATAAAGCCGCCAGCCTGATTTGCCGGACCGGGATTTCGCCTGAAACGGGCAACACTATCTTTTTAAAATGGCAGATCAGGCCACCTGATCTTACCGCCAGCACCGGGATATTTGTTTTCTTGGCAAGACGGCTGATCGATACAGAGGAAATGATACGTTGTAAAAGGTTGAATTTGGAAAGGCCGGTCACAACCAGGTCCATTTCATATTGTTCGATATAGCTGGACAATTGCGACTGGGTATTTCCGGAAAGCACACTGATCTCAAGCGTTCCTTCACCACAAAGCTGGTTAGTGTACAGAGTTTTTAACTGTTCAAGCTTTTTTAATGCGGCCTCAGTGTTGGTGTTTCGGCGGAATAAAGGGTGGGACCCTGTGATATGTACCAGGTGAACATTACAATTAAAACTATTGGAAAGTTCTATCGCTTTAGCGATCGCCCATTTGTTTTTGGTCGTAAAATCAATTGGTACAAGGATGTTATAAAGCTTGTTGGCCATAAGCAATAATTTTACGTGGTATAAAAATAATATTTCTTACGCTAATGCCAGTAACGGCTCGAAATCCCGTGTTTTAATCGAGCTGTCGGCAATTTTCTCAAGTAATTCATCAGTGGTGCAAAATGCCACGCCTTTCCCGGCGTAGGTTATCATGCAACGGTCATCTTTGCTATCTCCCACAGCGATGCAATTGTTCAGTTTCACGTTGTACTTTTCACACAAATACTGCAGTGCATTTGTTTTGCAAAATGAATGACCACAAATACTCTCCGGCGATCCAAAGAAATAAGAAGGCAGGTTCACTTCACCAGTTGCTTTGCCTTCAAAAAATTCCAGTTGGTGTGCAACTGAAAAATCGGCTCCGATCTGTTGTTTTACATAGTTTGTTATCAGCGAATAGCTGTGACTAAGAATTCCCACCAGGTAGCCTTTTCCCTTATACGTCTTGATCACTTCTTTGATATTTTCTGCCATTTCCATACGGCTGATCACATGCAACAGATCATCAATGGTATTATTTTTTAAAAGAAGCCCGATTCTTTTGGTCAGGATGATGGGGTCTTTTTCATTAAACCGTAATTCGTCTAGTTTTGGTTTGAAACCGAATTCCTTAGCACATTCATCGATGAATCTATTAACCAGGATCGTATCGTCCATATCAAAAACGATCATCTTTTGATAGGAGGAAAGGTTTTCCCTGAGCACATTGTTCATTTCCCGCTGAATCGCTTCCAGTGAGTTCACGCTTTCCTGGGTCAACTCATTACTGTGATGTCGTTGGGCTTTACTGATGATGGCCCGCGACACTTCACCGCTCATTTTTCCAAGGGCTTCCCAGGGTTTACTTTTGTTCTCGATATAGCCGATATTCACCTCGTGCACCCGGGCCTTCATTAGGTACATATCAATTAGGATGCCTATATCTACGCCGTAGTCGTTGAAGAACTCGATTTTTTGGAAAAATGATTTTTTTCCTGCGATCATTCCGCTAAGTGGCTGCGAAAAATGCGATAAACCCGGGAAAATGATTGCCAGTAATGGCTTTGCGACCAGTTCGGTTACCCGCCCGGCATTACGCGCAAAAGCTCCTTTTACAAAATCGGCTTCATTATTTATCAGCGGTGCGGCCAGATTTGAGATAGATTTTTCAGGGTAGGGGTCAATATCCGCGTCCAGGAAAACGACAAATTCATTGCTGGAGGCATCAATACCTTCTTTCATAGATATCCCTTTGCCACGAGCCGCACTCACGATAACTTTTGCCCCTGCTTCCTGCGCAACAGCGATAGTGTTGTCTTCCGACTTGTCATCAACGACAATCACCTCCGACACTGACGGATCGGAAAAGCAAAACCGGACGACCTGTCCAATCGTTTTTTCTTCATTCAATGCCGGTATGATTACAGAAAGCATATTTGTTTTTCCCTTTTGTGAGAACGAATAATGGTGCTGATAAGTTCAGATTTCCTATTCAGACTATTGAATTATAAATCAGGCCCTATTAACCGCGAGGCCAGATTGAAAGGCCTGCTGCCGGTCGTGCGGAAGGTAGTGATTATATCCCTAATGAAAGGCAAAAATCCAGTTAGAAAATCCTGGCCTTTTTCTAATGTGTTAGGATCAGGTGAAAAAAAAAGTCTGGCATCAATGCCAGACTTTACAGTGAATATTATTGGAATCAGATTAATAATCATTGCCATATCCACCGCGGTCACGATTGTAACCGCCGCCGCCGCCTTTGTTGTAGCCGCCGTTGCCGCCTTTCTTAAAGCCGCCACCGCCGCCATTGCCAAAGCTTCTTTTCTTGAAGCCACCGCCGCCGGCGCCACCTTCAGGTTTAGGCCTGCTTTCATTGACGACAATATTGCGGCCGTCAACTTCGCTGCCGTTCAGGGCTGCAATGGCTGCCTGGGCCTGATCGTCATTGGGCATTTCAACAAAACCAAAGCCTTTGCTACGATTAGTGAATTTGTCGTTTACGATTTTTGCAGAGGTTACTTCACCATGAGCGGCAAAAAGATTGGACAGATCCTGATCTTTCAGGTTCCAACTAAGGTTTCCTACGTAAATGTTCATTTTGAGAGTTTTAAAAAAATAAAAAAGTGCTAACAGTAAACAGTAACCAATGAACATTCTACGTTTATATCGAAACGTTCAGGACTTATAAAACTGTAAAGAACACCAAGACAATACAAAATAAAGGATTTTTCTTTGACATTTTGAGAAATTATTGTATAGTCGGGTACAAGACAGTAAGTTTAGTGTGTAAACTGTTGATTATTATGTCTTAGCGAGAAGGTGTGGGCATCAAAAGTCCCCGGTGTGGCCGGGGACTATCACTAAAAGGGTTATTGAGTGCTTATTCAGCGGTAACTTCAAAATCCAGTTCTGTGCTATGACCGTTACCGAAATCGATAGTGGCTTTATAAGTACCTAATTCTTTCACATCTTCTGGGATAGAGATTTTCTTGCGATCGATCTCATATCCTTTTTGCTCGCGAATAGCGCGGCTAACCTGCAATGAAGTAATGCTACCGAAGATCTTTCCGCTTGTGCCGGTTTTTGCGCCAAGCTTCAAAGGTGCTTCGTTCAATTTAGCGATAACGCTGTTGATCTCAGCCAGCATCTTCGCCTCTTTCTTAGCAGCCTGTTTCAATCTTTCTTCCAGTTGTTTGCGGTTACCGGGATTGCTCTCGATAGCAAGCTGGCGGGGAAACAGGAAGTTGCGGGCGTATCCATTCTTTACTTTCACTACCTCGTTGGCAGCACCCAGGTTATCTACATCCTGAATTAAAATGACATCCATGTTTTTCTTTTTGTTCACCATGACCCAGTCGGGCGAGCCGACTGTCTTTCCCCTCCTGGGGAAGTTAGGGTGAGGTTATTTTAAAAGGTCTGTTACGTAAGGCAAAAGTGCCATTTGACGAGCTTTCTTAATCGCATCCGATACCTTGCGCTGGTATTTCAGGCTGTTACCGGTCAGGCGACGGGGTAATAATTTACCCTGCTCATTCAAAAACTTTTTCAGGAATTCTATATCCTTATAATCGATATAGTGCATGCCGTATTTTTTGAACCGGCAGAATTTCTTTACCCTTTTATCGCTTTTAATCGCGGTCAGGTATTTTATCTCATTCTTTGCCATGTGTTATGCCTCCACTTCTTTTTCAACTCCTGTTTTTACACCACTTCTCTTTTTGGCATTGTACTCGACGGCGTATTTATCGAGCTTGGTACAAAGGTGACGGAGTACAGACTCGTCACGTAAAAGCTGAATCTTCAGCTTTTCATTGAAGTCGGATGGCGCAGTATATTCCAATACCCAGTAAAGACCAGTTGTCTTTTTCTGGATCGGATACGCCAGTGATTTCAGTCCCCATGGATTTTCTGCTACGATGGTACCACCATTTTCGGTGACCAGCGCCGCGAATTTTTTTTGTTCTGCTTTGAACTCATCGTCGCTCAGAACAGGGGTAAAAATCACCATCAATTCGTAATTGTTCATTTACGTGTATTTGTGATTATAGATTTGTTTATCCCATTGCTTTTGTCAACGGGGCGGCAAAGATAGGGATTTACAGCGAAAAGCCAGAGAGAGGATCCAGGTATTTTCTAAAGATGCAAACATAAAAAACTTATGACCTGGTATAGGAATCTAAATGTAAATATTTGGTATCCAATAAAAAATGATTTACCAACTACCGGAAGGGCGACAATCGATTACACGCAATTGAAGACTTTTTTCGCCATTCCATTCATTTATGTCGAGTTTGTAGACGATGTCACAGGGCTGCTTTTGCCTGAGACATTCATATTTATCATGCAAATTGAAGCCGATACCAGTAAAGGTCCGGCTGCCCTGCCTGAGTGAAAACCTGAGATGGTTTTCTTTGACTATCCGCGAGTAACCGGTGTCGACTACATTCCTGGTCAGGAATACGGGTCGCAGATTTTCAGGGCCGAAGGGTTCCATTTGATTTAGGATATTGTAAAATGGCCAGTTAATATCGTCGAAACTTATTTCAGCGTCAATTACAATCTCCGGGATTAAGAGATCCGGGTCAATCGTTGAGGCAACTATATCCTCAAACTTCGCACGAAAAGCATCGATCTTGTCGATCTCCAGGGTCATACCCGCCGCTGCAAAATGACCGCCATAACCCAATAGGTGGTCGCGGCAGGCATGAATAGCCTCGTATAAGTTAAATCCAGGAACGCTTCTAGCGCTCCCCGCCGCAAGGTTGCCGGACTGAGTAAGAATAATAGTAGGGCGATAGTATTGCTCAATCACCCGCGATGCGACAATTCCTACCACACCTTTATGCCAATGAGGCTTGAATAAGACGGTAGACTTGCTGTTTATCCAGTTTTCATTCTCTTCGATCAGTGCAAGCGCCTCCTGGGTGGTGCTGGTATCTGCTTCTTTGCGATTAGTATTGTCACTATGTAATTGCTCGGCAAATGCCAGTGCCTCTTCATACGTCTCCGAGATAAATAGGTGCACCGCTTTGGTGGCATCATCCATCCTTCCCGCGGCATTAACCCTCGGTGCAATGATAAAAACAAGGTTGCTGATCTGTAGCTGGGTTTGTATGCCTCCCAGGTGACAAAGAGCTTTAATACCCGGGTTAGGATTTTCATTAGCTTTTTGAAGCCCATAATATGCGAGTATCCTGTTTTCACCAGTTATCGGAACGATATCGGCGGCTATGGCTACAGCGACCAGGTCGAGGTATTCGTAAACACTTTGTTTTGGAAGTGCCAACTTCTCTGCAAGAGCAGTTATCAATTTGAAACCGACGCCACAACCACAAAGTTCCTTATAGGGATAAGCGCAGTCGGATTGTTTTGGATTTAGAATCGCTATGGCTGGCGGTAGAATATTGTCAGGGAGGTGGTGATCGCATACGACGAAATCAATACCTAAAGTTTTTGCATAAGCAATCAGGTCATAGGATTTGATTCCACAATCCAGAGAGATGATAAGGGTGAACCCGTTTTCCTTTGCAAAATCAATCCCGGCCTTACTTACACCATAGCCTTCCCTGTACCGGTGCGGGATATAAAAGTCGACATTAAAGCCAACTTTTTTCAGGAAACTGTACATAGATGCCACAGCCGTAGTGCCATCCACATCATAGTCACCAAATACAAGTACCTTTTCCTGGCTTTCAAGTGCAGGCAATATTCGTTCGGCGGCTTTGTTCATATCCTTCATTAGCCATGGATCATGCAAATGCGTTAATTGTGGTCGGAAAAATTCCCTGGCTTCATCGTAAGTGGAAATGCCCCGCTGGGTGAGTATTTTGCAAAAAACCGGGTTGATTTTTAAAGCCCTGTTCAGGGCATCAGCTTTATCAGGGTCTCCAGGTATGATTGTCCATCTTTTTTCCATTCCTGCACTATTTTACCAGTACTAATATTTTCGGTCTGTCACATAAAGTACAAGATCTTCCAGGCCTTTCCTGGCGTCGTTTTCAGGAAACTGGTGAAGGATATCAAGTGCTTCTTTTTTATAAGCGTTCATTTTTTCCACGGCATATTCAATCCCACCTGTTTCTTTTACCCGGTCAATGACCCATTTTACTTTCTCTTTATCAAGGTTTTTGTTTTTGACAATGTATATGATCTCCCTCCGGGTTTTTCGATCCGTTTTATTGAGCGTGTAGATAAGCGGAAGAGTCAATTTTTTTTCTTTTATATCATTGCCGGTGGGTTTTCCCACATTGTCGCTGAAATAATCGAAAAGATCATCTTTTATTTGGAAAGCAATACCGGTTTTTTCACCAAATAATCGCATTTTTTCGGTGACCGAATCATCGTTACTTGTAGACCAGGCTCCGGCAGCACAGGCGGAGGCGAGCAGGGATGCCGTTTTATTTTGAATGATTTCGAAGTAAATCTTCTCGCTCAGATTCAGAGAACGGGCTTTTTCGATCTGAAGCAGTTCACCCTCACTCATCTTACGAACCGCATCAGATAATATGGTAAGAATTTTATGATCATTATGGTCGAGTGACATTAAAAGGCCCTTCGCCAGCAGGTAGTCGCCCACCAGGACTGACACCTTATTTTTCCAGAGGGCGTAAACCGAGAAAAATCCCCTTCTTTCCTGGGAATCATCGACAACATCGTCGTGTACCAGGGTGGCGGTATGCAATAATTCAACCAGGGAAGCTGCCCGGTAAGCCGGTTCAGTAATTTGGCCGCATAACCTGGCAGACAAGAGGACAAACATAGGCCGGAGCTGCTTTCCCTTCCGTTTTACGATATATCGCATGATTCGGTCAAGCAAGGGGGTCTGGCTTCTGACAGCCTCGCGGAAGCGGGTTTCAAAAATCTTTAACTCAGCATCAATAAGTCCGGTGGGAAGGCTCATATGTTAAAAGCGGCAATTTACGGAGCAAAAAATTAATGTGTAAAGTCACGGGCAAATAGGGGTTTTTTTTGACTAAGTAATTGAAAAATAAGAGTAAACCACGGAAATAATTTTCACAAAAATTTGGTTATTATGCCGCATGTCATATTTTTGCGTTTTATTAGGACATTGTTTTCTCATCTTAATCCTTAGTTATGATAAGCAAAAAGTACTTTTTATTGGCAGGCTTATTCTGTCTGCTGGCAACGTTTGGTAGCGCTCAAACTCAAGTTGGTAGCAGCTACGACGTTTCTGATTCTTCAGTAGTTCCTTCTAAAAGGATGCCCCAGCACACTGAATTTTTAAATGGAACCAACAATTTCCCGGCGAAACCTCGTAATCAATGGGAAATAGGTATTAAAGGCGGTGCTTTCACAGTTAGTGGTGATATTCCTGCCGTTTTTCCAACAATTGGTTTTGGTCTTCATGTTAGAAAAGCCTTTGGTTATGTTTTCTCGATGAGGCTGGAGTATTTGAATGGTACTGGTAAAGGATTGAACTGGAAACCTTCTGGTGTTATTCCCCCTTCTATCGATAACCCATGGAACGCAGCAGGTTATGCAGGACTTTATTATACAAATTATAAAACAAAGGTCCAGGACCTTTCACTGCAAGGTATTGTTACCCTTAACAATATTCGTTTCCACAAATCTAAGACTGGCTTCAACTTCTATGCCTTTGGTGGTATAGGCGGAACTGTGTATGACACAAAGGTGAACGCCCTGAACGGCAATACTCCGTATAATTTTGGCAGTATCAATGGTGGTGTATATAAAGACAGGAAAGATACTCGTGACGAGCTGAAAGACCTTCTGGATGATTCTTACGAGTCAGCTGCAGAAAGTCATGGTGATACACGTCCTAAACTTTTTGGAGATACCTTTAAGCCTTCTGGAACAGTAGGTCTGGGTATTGCTATTAAACTGAGTAATCGTATCAATATCGCGATTGAAGATCGTGTTACTTTTATCAAGGACGACCTTTTGGATGGTCAGCGTTGGGCTGAGCAGGGCGACCTTACCCGCGATTTCGACTCTTATAACTATGCTACAATTGGTTTAAACTTCAACCTGGGTGCAAAATCTGTTGAGCCATTGTGGTGGCTGAACCCGCTGGATTACGCTTACAGCGAAATCCGCAACCCTCGCCTGATGAGGTTGCCAAAACCTGTATTACCTGATGCTGATGGCGACGGTATCACAGACCAGTTTGACCAGGAGCAAACACCTGCAGGTGTTCCGGTTGATTCACATGGTGTAAGCCGCGATACTGATGGTGACGGTGTACCTGACTATAAGGATAAAGAACTTATTACACCTACACATTGCCAACCTGTTGATGCTGATGGCGTAGGTAAATGCCCATGCCCTGCTGAAGAGTGCTTTGAGAATTATATCAAGAGAGATGCTAATGCCTGTGCAGAAAAATTAGGCGCTTTACCAAGCATTTCTTTCCGCAAAGGTTCAAATACACTTAGCGATGATAATAAAGCTGTGTTGGCTACTGTTGCAGCAAAACTCCGTAATGCTCCTGAATGTAAAGTAGTAGTTATCGGGTATTGCTCTTCAAGCAAAAAAGAGCAGCAATTGAGCTGGGATCATGTAAACAAGGTGATCACTCACCTGGTTGAGCAGGAAGGTTTAAGCGCTGATCGCTTTATCTTCAACTATGGTCAGGAAGGTGGCGACTGCGATACAGTTGACCTGCGTGGTGCTGCTGAAGGTGAAGAAGGACCAAATACCGTGGCTCCTCCGCACCCGAACCTTCGCAAGAGATAATTAAACTAGTTGATTACTTTTTGCTGATAAAAACAGGCCCTCCCCATCCGGGGAGGGCTTTTTATTGACAAACGGACAAGGAGCAATAAGTTGATTTTCAGATATGTCGGGTAAAAGTTTGATAGTGGTTTATCAAAACCTTAACGAAGCGCTTTTGGATACTTATCTTTTTTAATCAAGTTTTGCCTGTATCCATTAACTTTGCACACCTTTTATGCGTACGATACCTGTATTTTTATTGGTGCTTTTTCTAACAAGTTGTGGCAAAGGCATAAACAAAATATTGAAAAGCCCGGATCCGGAGTACAAGCTGCGTATGGCCGAGAAGTATTTTGTGCAGAAAAAGTACAGCAAAGCCCAGATACTTTACGAGGATGTGATGCCTTTTTATAAGACAAGAGCTGAATTCCAGGATATCTATTATAAATATGCGTATTGTGCCTATAATCAGGCAGATTACCTTAATGCTGAAAATCTATTTAAGACTTTTCTTGAGATTTTTCCTAATAGTCCCAAGGCTGAGGAAATGGATTTCATGAGGGCTTACAGCTATTACAAGCAATCTCCCAAGCCCGAACTTGACCAGACCAATACAATTAAGGCAATGGGGATGATGCAGGTCTTTATCAATACACATCCTGGTTCCGAAAGGAATAAGGAAGCAGCTGAAATTATCGATATCTGCAGGGGGAAACTGGAGGTGAAAGATTATAAGAGTGCCAAGTTATACTATGATATGGGGCAATTCAGGGCAGCCGGTGTTTCTTTTACAACCTTGTTAAATAGTTACCCCGAGTCTGACAGGGCTGATGAGTATAAACTCATGATCATAAAGTCGTATTTTCGGTACGCGGAAATGAGTATCGAAGAGAAAAAGCCGGAAAGATATGAGAAAGTGATTGATGAGTATGAGGATTTTGTGGATCGCTTTCCAGAGAGTAAGTACAGGAAAGAGGCCGAGGATTATATGAATTTATCGCAAACCAATATAAATAATTTAAAGAATGAGCAAGCTAAGACGTCAGCTTAGTGCTGGTATTGCCAGTAATGTTGAAACTAAAAGCCTGGACGACCTGAAAAAAAAGACGGGCAACTTATATGAGTCCATTGCTATCGTTGCAAAAAGGGCTAACCAGATTAACATATCGCTGAAAGAAGAACTTCACAACAAGCTCGATGAGTTTGCCAGCCATACAGACAGCCTGGAGGAAATTCATGAAAATAAAGAGCAAATTGAAATTTCCAGGGCGTATGAGCGTATGCCTAATCCTGCATTACTGGCTACCCAGGAGTTTATGGAGGACAAAGTCTATTTCCGTAAGGGCGAAGACCAGCTTTTCGACTAAAAATTATTGTATTCAGATATTTACAGCGACCTCGTCCGCACGGGGTCGCTTTTGTATTTAATACGTAAATGAATAAATTTGATAACGATGCGGGGAAAAAAGATATTACTAGGTGTTACAGGGAGTATTGCTGCCTACAAAGCCATCTATCTTACGCGGTTATTTGTGAAAGCTGGTGCGGAAGTAAAAGTAATCCTGACCCCGGCATCAAAAGATTTTGTCTCGCCGCTCACGCTCTCAACACTTAGCAAAAATGCCGTGCTTACGGACCTTTTTGACGAGAATAGCTGGTCTAATCATGTTCTGTTGGGTAGATGGGCAGATTTCATGGTTATTGCACCACTGAGCTGCAATACGCTTTCTAAAATGGCCCATGGTCAATGCGATAACCTTTTGCTGGCAACCTGGTTATCTGCCACATGCCCGGTTTTAGTCGCTCCTGCTATGGATGAAGATATGTGGCATCATCCGGCCACGAGGCGCAACCTGGATTTGATAAAATCATTTGGGAATACAATTATCCCAGTTGAAAGCGGCGAGCTGGCAAGTGGTCTATTTGGGGAGGGAAGAATGGCCGAGCCGGAGCAGATCTTTCGGTTTTTAAATGAACGTTTTTCTTCCGACAGGCCTTTGCAGGGCAAAAAGGCATTGGTGACAGCCGGACCTACATACGAAGCTATAGACCCGGTTCGTTTTATAGGAAATCATTCATCTGGGAAAATGGGTGTTGCCCTCGCCCAGGAATTAGTGCGAAAAGGAGCAGAGGTGACTCTCGTGTTAGGACCATCTAGTTTGGGTTTTGATGAACAGGGCATGAGGGTTATTAGGGTTACTTCCGCCATCGAGATGTACGATGCCTGCGAGAAGGAATTTCAGACAACGGATTTAGCTGTTATGGCAGCAGCGGTGGCTGATTTTACCCCTGTGCAGAAGGCAGAACAAAAGATCAAGAAGATGGATGCAGACATGAATATAGCTTTGACAAGGACAAAAGACATACTCAAGACTCTTGGTGAAAAAAAGAAAGAAAATCAGGTTTTAGTTGGGTTTGCCCTGGAGACCTCAAACGAAATGGCCTATGCGTTAGAAAAACTTGATAAAAAAAATGCCGACATGATTGTGTTGAACTCACTAAATGATCCCGGCGCAGGTTTTGGACACGATACCAATAAGGTAACCATTTTTCAAAAAGGTGGTCAACAACATAATTTTGGGGTTAAAACTAAGGTGGACGTTGCAAAGGATATCGTAGATACCATCATAAAAGCGTATTATGTTTAAGAAGTCAATTATATTTTTCCTGATTTTATTATCTGTAAGGGAGTTGCCTGCCCAGGAAATTCAGGCGCGGTTGACGGTAATGGCTAATAAGATCAGCACCCAGGTTAACAAGAGCATCTTCCAGACTTTACAGACTTCATTAACAAATTTCATCAATAACAGGAGGTGGACTACAGATGCCTACCAGCCAAACGAAAAAATTCAATGTAATTTCCTGCTAAATGTAGAGCAGGACCTGGGCAATAACGTCTACAAAGGCCGGCTTACTGTTCAGGCTGCGCGACCCATCTATAGCACAACTTATGATTCACCTATCATCAACTTCATGGATGATGACGTTGTGTTTCGGTACCAGGAATTCCAGCCAATCGAGTTTAATGAGAACCGAATACAGGGGAATGATCCGGTGGCGGCCAATCTCCCTGCGATATTTGCCTATTACATTAATATAATATTGGGGTTCGATTATGGCTCGTTTTCATTACGGGGTGGTGATCCTTATTTTAAGAAGGCCTTGAATATTGTAAACAATGCACCCGAAAGCCGCGATATTACCGGTTGGAAATCTTTTGAAAATATCCGTAATCGTTATTGGCTCGCTGAAAACCTGAACAATAGCAGGTTTGCACTTATTCATGACGCCTTATATTCTTACTATCGTTCCGGTATGGACATCTTTTACGAAAATGAAGAGCAAGGCCGGACGGGGATAATTAATAGTTTGAACTATCTGAATACCCTTAATACAGAGAATCCCAATTCGATGATCATGCAATTCTTTTTTCAGGGTAAGAGCACAGAGCTTGTAATGGTATTTAGCCGCGCAAACAGCGATTTGAAAACACGGGCACGTGATATACTGACCAGGATCGATATCTCTAATAACGCCAGGTATAAAGATCTCCAATGAGAGCTTACATTATAATAGTAGCGGTATTTTTCTTTTTGATGAGTTGTAAAAGCAAAAAGGAGCAATCTCCAGGGGTACTTTCAAAAGCCAAGATGCAGGCAGTAATGTGGGATATGGTAAGGTCGAGCGAATTTTTAAACGGATTCGTGCTCTTTAAAGATCCATCTATCGATAAGACAGCAAGAAGTCAAAAATGGCATGATAAAATTTTTCAAATGCACAATATAACGAAGCAAGAATTTGAAAAAAGTTATGCATATTATGAGCAGCATCCGGAATTAATGCGTGATATCCTGGATTCATTGAGTCGTAAACAGATTTCTACACGCCCATATCAAAGTACACCGGTTACTCCTGCGAATGTGGATAGTCCAAAAACTTTAGCTATGCCTGGCCAGGACGTAAAAAACCTGTCGAGAGATTCGACTATCAAACGTAGAATTCTACGCAAGGACATAAAATCCCAATAATGGCAGGATAGTCTGTCAAGTTTGCTAAATTTATTGCTTAAACATTGATATGAATAAAGTTGTAGTGGATGCCGATCACGCGATTCATGATATCCGGGATGGCCATGTAATTGTCCTCGGAGGTTTTGGATTAAGTGGTATTCCAGAGAATTGCATTGCAGCTTTGGAAAGGAAAGCTGTAAAAGACCTGACCTGCATTTCCAATAATGCTGGTGTGGATGATTTTGGGATCGGGGTATTATTAAAAAAGAAGCAATTGAAAAAGATGATTGCTTCATATGTGGGTGAGAACGCGGAGTTTGAAAGACAGTTGTTAAGCGGTGAACTTGATGTCGAGCTAATACCGCAAGGGACCCTGGCGACCCGCTGTCTGGCTGCAGGTTATGGTATGCCGGCTATCTTCACGCCAGCAGGCGTCGGAACAGAGGTGGCAGAAGGTAAGGAGGTTAGGAATTTTAACGGGAAGGATTATTTACTTGAGTTTGCGTTTGAGCCAGATTTTGCATTGGTTAAGGCCTGGAAGGGGGATACGATGGGTAACCTTATTTATAAAGGGACAGCCCGGAATTTTAATCCTTTAGCCGCGATGTCTGGTAAGGTAACGATTGCCGAAGTGGAGCAATTGGTTCCGGCGGGAACGCTTGATCCAAATGAAATTCATACGCCGGGGATATACGTACACCGGATTTTTGAAGGGAAGGCTTACGAAAAAAGAATTGAGCAAAGAACTGTCCGGAAAAGGAATGCCAACTGATTGCTCATGTTTTAATCATTTTCTATGGCGCTAACAAAGGAACAAATTGCACAAAGAATTGCTAAGGAATTAAGAGATGGCTATTACGTAAACCTCGGTATTGGTATTCCAACACTTGTAGCGAATTATATTCCTGATGGGATTAGTGTAGTTTTTCAGAGTGAAAACGGACTATTGGGAATGGGACCTTTCCCTTGGGAAGGTGAGGAGGATCCGGATCTCATTAATGCAGGTAAACAAACGATCACAACTGTTCCAGGGTCTTCTTTTTTTGATTCAGCCATGAGTTTTGGTATGATCAGGGCAGGGA
>JAEZRB010000239.1 GCA_023412975.1 Bacteroidota bacterium
ATACTTTATTGTGGCCGGGTCTCGATAGCTATCAGGATGGGAAGGCGGTAAATGTTTAAACAGAAGTTCGTTCACCTTCCCTTCTTCCCTCCTTACCGTCTTACCGGCCTATGCTTGTCCAGAAGTATTACTTTCCTTCCTCACAAAAACGGATTGCAATAACAGGCTAAAGAATAATACCCCAAATGCCCCAATGGGATTTAGCCAGAGGAAACCCATTTTGAATACACCAGTTCGTGTTAAAATAAATACGGTCAGCACCAGGATCTCAGCCAATACTGCCGCCCAGAACACAACATGTCCGCTTCGGATATTCTTCAGAAAAAATGCTACAAGGAATACGCCCAGTATCACCCCATAAAACAGCGAGCCAAGCACATTCACCGCTTCGATCAGGCTATTGCCAATATTGTAAGTAAACATGGCCACCACGATACAGAATATTCCCCATCCAAGTGTGTACCATTTCGACCACCTGTATTCCTGTTCCCCGCTCTGCGGCTTTTTACTAAATCGTTTATGAAAGTCAACCACGGTACTTGAAGCCAGGGAATTGATCGCCGCGGCAATGCTGCCCCAGGATGCCAGGAAGATGATCGCGATCAGCAGTCCTACCAATCCCACCGGCAGGTGATCCACTACAAACCGTAGAAAAATATAGTTGGTATCGTTGTTATCGCCCTTAACTTCCTTGGTCTTGATCCATTCCTTCACTTTTGAACGCAGGCTGTCCGAGCTTGACTGTAGCGAACGCAGCTCTTCTATTTTTTGCTCCTGCAATGCCTCGTCTTTTGCATCCGTCGCCGCTGAGAACGCAACAACAGTATTCTCTTTTTGCTGTGCGAGCAGATCATACTGCTGCTGTGCCAACGCAAATGAATCCTTATAAACCGAGTTTTCCAGTTTGCGGACCTGTACGTCATTAAAAAATATCGGTGCCTTGTTGAACAGGTAAAATGTAAACACCAGTGCACCGATCAGCAGTATCAGGAATTGCATCGGCACTTTTACCAGCCCATTCATCAAAAGGCCGACGCGGCTTTCAGTTAAAGATTTTGCAGTGAGATAACGCCCAACCTGCGATTGATCAGCACCAAAATAGGACAGCCCCAGAAACAGGCCCCCAATGATCCCGCTAAGCAGGTTGTACTGGTCGCTCCAGTTGAATTTCCCATTTTCAAAACCCGTGGTGATCACATTGAGTTTACCCATTTTACCGCTCACGGTTAGCGCGTCGGCAAAACTTACATTCTCAGGCAACATGTTGACGACCATATACCCGGCCAGGAACATACCGGTAAATATGATGGCCAGTTGTAATTGCTGTGTATAGGCCACCGCTTTGGCGCCACCAGTCATGGTGTAAATGATCAGCAGGCCGCCCATCAAAATGTTTGTGGTGTAAATATTCCAGCCCAGCAGTGATGAAAGAATGATGGAAGGTGCAAACACACTGATCCCGGTTGACAATCCACGCTGCAATAAAAAAAGAAAGGATGTCAGCGTTCTTGTTTTGCCATCGAAACGGGATTCCAGGAACTCATAGGCCGTATAAACCTTTAAACGATGAAATATGGGAACAAAAAATATACAGATAATCACCATCGCCAGGGGCAACCCGAAATAATATTGCACAAAACGCATCCCATCCGTATAGGCCTGTCCCGGTGCTGAAAGAAAAGTGATGGCACTGGCCTGCGTACCCATAATGCTCAGCAATACCAGTCCCCAGGGTAAACTGCGGTTGGAAAGAAAATATCCATCAAGGTTGTGGGAAGTACGGCTCCTGTATAAACCGTAAACAATGATGGCAAGCAATGTTAGTACAAGTACTATCCAGTCGATTTGATTCATGTTCCAAATCCGCCTGGCGGATTAATTAAAAATGATCGGGTCGCCTCGTTTCTCAACTAAATCGTTTTGTAAATAATGAAAACAAAATGATCAGTAACACCAGGAACAGGATGACAAACGCATACCAGGCATTCCAGGTCTTAAAAAATGGTATCTTATCGTTTTCTTTTTCGCTCATCTTTTTTTATTGCCTCGTGTCCAGCCGAGGAACACGATCACAAAACCAATGACAAGTCCAAGCAGTATTCCAAACCGAACGTTCCTGATTAATTTTCCCAATATCACACCCAGGATAATAGCAAAAATAAGTCCCAGCTCTGCCCTTCTTATACCTGTCTTCTTGGTTTCACTCATATTTTCAATGCAATTCTATAAACCCCAAATTCACGTAATATGCTTAGGCTGATTTTAACGGCGGCTATTCAACGCGATCAAATTAGCCAGCAGCCGGTAAGCACCAGTCACACCCGCCGGCAATTGCCTGAAAAACACAAGCCCGGTATAGGTAAAATAGCCTTCCCCATATTTCGCGGTGATCAGGCTACCCGCGTGTTGCTCTTCATCCGCATCAGCCATGGACAATATAGTTTCAAACTTATGTTCCTGTTCGGAAGCATGATAAATACTGCGCTCCTGTACCCAGCCCTTGAAATCGGCGGCAGTGATCTTATTGGGAAAATTCAGGACCGGGTGTGCCGGGTCTAAAAATGTAACGGCTGCATTTTCATCCGTTACCCTCGTCCTGCCAATTGTAAAATCGTAAGGCCCGATCCGACTTTTAATAGAGCTGATAAAATTGCTGGTATTATACTGAACGATATAATTGCCTCCATTGTACACGTACTGCATCAGTTTGTCGTAATATTTACTCATCCAGTCGTTTGTATTGTAGGGCCGTACTCCTGCAATAATTTCATCAAACTGGCCGAGGGTATTCCGTGAAAGCTCTTTCTCCGTCAACAAAGTAACTTCATAACCCATTTGTTCCAGGGCTTCAGGTACTTTATCTCCCGCACCAATGATATAGCCGATCTTTTTATTGGCGGTTTTCAGGTCAATCGATTTTACGGTGAGTGCAGCTTCTTTGAAATAGGTGATCGCGGGAATATGATCATAATTGATCGATCTTAAGATAGCACCACCATGCCGGGAATCAGAGGCGGTATTTAACCGGTACACTTTCGCCTCGAGATCTTTCTCCGCAAGACTTACACTGTGCGCATTGTTTTTTTCAAGGTGTAGAGCACCGAATAATTTCGGAATGGTATCAAGTCCTCTGAAAGACGCCTGCGATACTTGCGGTGGATTGGGAATTTTTACTTCTTTATTGGCAACAAATGATATCTCAACAGGTTTGTTCCTTCCACTCTTGATATAAATGGGGTTAAAATCCCTGAAGGTTACAACTGGTATCACGGCAACAGGCTGGTAAACTTCGCCTTTTACAGGATCGGTAAATTTATATTGTACGGATCTTGAAAATTTAAATGTTTCGCCCGCAATCCTCACTTCAAACCATACTTCAAAAGCTCGGTCCACATCAGGCTGACCGATCTGCAACGGATCGTTTACATTAAAGTGACCTTCATTCATGGCCTGCTTCAGCCAGTAGGGCTGCGTAACTGGTGTGCTTTCGGGAATGAAGATCGTTTTGGAAAAATTAAAATTTTTATTCCCTGGAAGTGAATGATGCATGCTTGTATCAAAACCATTCAGGTTTAATTTTTCAAGTACTACGTCGGCACCGAGGCGATTATTTAGTGAAAAATTTATTCGGAGTGAATCTGTTTGAACCGCATATTGAACAGATGTAGTAGCATCCATAAAAAGACCACTGCATTGCGCGATCAAAGTCTTTACTTCCGAAAGCTTTTGTTGTTTCCAATAGCTTTCGGGCAATTGCGAGAGGCGCTTATATAATTGCACCAGGCCGGGTACTGATTTTTCAGGATGCGCGAGATCGAAAGATGAAATCAGTTCATTCACGACTTTTTCTATCGCTTCTCCACCCGGTACTCTTTTCCAGCTTAGCTCCACACCATCCATCAGGTCTTTCCCCGGCTCGTCTCCCCCTGTTGTTTTAAAACTCTCGAAAGATTCACCTCTTAAAGCAGGCATACCGAAGCCCTGGCTTTTGTGTTGGCTACGGCTCTCGGCCGCTATCTCGCCATAACTTTTTCCAAGTAATGGATTGTATCCGCCCACATCTACCCTGAACTGGTCGGGCGAAATGGTATTATTGCCACCGAAATTGAATGTATTCCAAAGTATTCTTTTTGCCTGCCAGGTTTGAACATGTTTTAATTGTTCCGGAAAACGCTTTGGATCTGCAGCCGCGCTAAAAGCTTCATTAGCTAATATTGCAGAGCCGGTATGATGTCCATGTCCGCCTTCTCCCGTAGTGGGAAACCGGGTGATGATAATATCGGGTTGGAATTTACGGATCACCCAGACCACATCGCTTAAGATTTTCTCCTTATTCCATTTGCTAAAAGTTTCTTCCGGTGTTTTTGAATAACCAAAATCAAAGGCGCGCGAAAAAAACTGCTCACCACCATCAATTCTTCTTGCTGCCAGCAATTCCTGCGTGCGGATCAATCCCAGCTCGATGCCCTGTTCATCGCCGATCAGGTTTTGCCCGCCATCTCCTCTTGTCAGTGAAAGATAACCGGTGCGGTATAATTTTTCTTTGGAAAAATAAGTGATCAGCCTGGTGTTTTCATCGTCGGGGTGCGCGGCAACATATAATACAGAACCCAGTACATTTAATTTTCGCAGCGCCAGGTGAATATCTGCCGATGACCAGCTATTCGGAGGTTGAGCAAGCAGTTGATTTGATAGCCCCGTGAGCAATTGGCAAAATGCAAAAAGCAGCAGGATTTTTTTCATCAAGGCAATTTATTTGGCGAATATAAAGTATGATGCCAATTGAACAGATCATTCATCCATTTAAAATGGTATAAGTTAACTTTCTGCAAATTTTTTAACAAAACATGAATAAGATTATCCCATTTGCATTGTTGACACTGTTATTATTTGCTTGCAAAAATTCTCAAAAAACTGCCGATACCGGTTTCGATCCCTTTCAATATTCTATCCAGAAAAAAGTGATGGCTGAGAACGGTGCGGTGGTATCGGCTCATCCCCTCGCCAGCAGCGCAGGCCTCGAAATTCTAAAACAGGGTGGCAATGCCATCGATGCAGCGATCGCCACACAACTGGCACTGGCCGTGGTTTATCCCAACGCCGGTAACCTGGGCGGTGGTGGTTTCATGGTAGCACACCTCGCTGATACCAGCCTGGGTGATGATCGTGAGATCGCGATCGACTATCGTGAGATGGCGCCGGGCAAAGCGCATAAGGATATGTATATCGATTCTACTGGTGAAGCAAGAACAGACAAAAGCCAGGATGGACATCTCTCGAGTGGTGTACCGGGAACAGTTGCCGGTCTGTTTGCAGC
>JAEZRB010000244.1 GCA_023412975.1 Bacteroidota bacterium
TGTCAGGAACGCACACCAAACAGGCCTTACAGATCTAATAAAAAACTGTGTAACGCTTATCATAGTTTTAGGATGCAAGATTTCAATTTATCTCGGATCCACTATTTTGACTAATAATAAATAACATCTTTTTTATCTCATCACAGTCTATACAAGGAAATTCTAAACTCTCATTCATCATGTCGTTATAATATGACATAGTGCTTGGAACCATCTTTCGTGCAGGAGAATGGTATTCAAAACTACCGCTATCCATTAACATCCCAATATTACTACTATTGATTCCTCCACCAGGGATAAGAATGATTCTACCGGATGCATATTCGTTTAGATACTTGATTTCTTCAAAACCTTCCACCGCCATCGGTCTGCCACCACTTGTCAGTATCCTTTTGCACCCACATGCCACTATCGCATCTAAAGCTGCGTAGCGATCTTTTACTCTATCAAATGCCCGATGAAAGGTTATTTCCATTGGGTACGCCAGTTCATTAAATCTTGCAAGTACATTTGTATTTACAGTTCCATCTTTGTTCAAACACCCCAAAACCGCTCCCTTACATCCAATCTCTTTAAAAAACTTTAACTCATTCTCCATCACAGCCAATTCTTCATCGTTGTATAAAAAATCACCGCCCCTCGGGCGAACCATTGGAAATAATGGTATGTTTAGTTTTTCAACCAAAGCAATAGCACAACCATGCGAAGGCGTTGTTCCCCCCTCATAGAAGTTATCGCAAAGCTCAAGCCTATTAGCACCTGCCTCAGCAGCCAAAACTGCTGATTGAAAATTAAATACAACGACTTCTAAGATCATTTAACATGTTTCTTCCTGCAACTATTGTATTCGGTTTTCGGTAATCTTCTCATAAGCTAGTATCGGTTCAATTACTGTCTTCCCTATGAGATTTTTGTAAGTTCTCGCGTCGGTACCAACATTTGGTCTTAGAAAGACTAAATCATCCTCACTTATAACATGCCCTACTGGAACATCCTTATTAAAATAAATGGCCCTCCTGAAACTTGTCACATGATCTGTTTCAAGCTCTATAGAAGTAGGCTTTTTTTCGTAACTTCCTTTTAGTTGGGCTATAATTTTTAATTCCTCGATTAAAAGTTGAACATCTTTTTTAGTCAATGAAACTTTATGATCTCTGAATACCTTCCCCTCTTTAGTATCAGTAAAATGAAATTCCAATATCTCGGCTCCCATTGCAGTTGCATACTGTAACGCCTTACTATCAACCGTATGATCCGAATAACCGATGGTCAAACCTGTAAGCTCTTTTAGTCGAAGCATTACGTTTAAATTGGCATCACTATACTCAATGGGATACATAGAAGTACACTGAAGGATAGCCAGATTATCGCGGTCGCGGTACATACCGTCACATTCCTGAATAAAAGCTACGGTATCCAGAACCTCTTTCTCGGTTGCAAGGCCCGTGGAAATAACTATAGGCTTCTTCAGGTTAGCAATTGCAGCTATCATTGCATAAGCAGTTAAATCGCCTGACCCAATTTTATAAAAGTCCATAAAAGGATCTATCCACTTAAGGATTTCAGTGTCCCAAATTGAAGCTGTATATCGAATTCCTGCGTTAATAATCATTTCTGCTAATTCAATGTGCTGCTCCCTTGTTAATTCAAATTTCTTGAAATGTTTATTTCTATCAGGACTTTCAACTGGGCTGACAAGCGTATTTCCCGTATAGATTTGAAATTTTACATAATCAACGTCTGAGTCAATTGCCAATTGACATAACTGCTTTGCATAGTCGAAATTACCTTCATGATTGCCGCCGATTTCAGCAATTAATAAAGGCCCGTGTTTACCCTTAAATTTATTTTTCATTTATTGATTTTATTATTGTTGCTATTTCTTTTAACCCGTAGTTAGACTGGGCAATTTTGAATTTGCTGACAATTTTTTTTGCGAAATCATAATCAGTTTCCGTATCAATGGCTAATTGGACACCGGCCAATTCAGGTACCGCGACATTATAAATATAAAAATGCCTGATACGGTCTCCATTATCATAAAAATACGGCATTACATGCTCCCTCTGATAAATATTGAACTTAGGATATTCAGAAGCATAAAGTTCTACATTTACACCTTCTATACTCATACCTTTTGGAAAGGTTCTATTATGAACATTACTTATAAATGAATATTCACCCGTATGAGCAATGCTTAAAGCGGACCTAATAAGATCGATGTCCACAAACAAATTATCGCCGTTTATTCTGAAAGCAAAATCAAAATTAAATTTTTTAGCACAAGTCAAAAACCTTGAAGCTACATCTAAAAGGCTACCTCTAAATACCTGGATACCACTTTTTCTGCAAAACTCCACTATTGGATCATCGCTGTTCTCTTCCGATGTCGCAACAACTATAGAATTTGTCGAAACTACACAACTCAACCTTTCTATTATATACAAAAGAATAGGCTTGCCGTTAATCTCCTTCAATATTTTGCCTGGCAGCCTTGACGAGTCATATCGACATAGTATGATAATCCCTACCTTCAAAGTCGCTCACTTAGCTTTTTAGCGGGTGTGCCTCCAAATATTTCATTCGCAGCCACATCACTGTTCACCACTGAATTTGCAGCAATCACAGCTCCGTCTCCAATAGTTACACCCTTTAAAATTGTCACGTTTGATGCAATCCAAACATCATTGCCGATTTTTATGGGAGCTGAAATATTTGGCTGTCGATTGATTAACTTTCCCCTTTTTGTTTGATGATTACTATCCACGATATAGACAAATGGAGCGATCAGACAATCACTCCCTATTTCTATGCCAGCAGAAGCGAAAATAAAACTGTGATAGCCAACGGTAGTATTCTTTCCTATCTTAACTGTTGCATCTGCATTACATGCACAAATGCGAACTCCCTCTTTTATCACAGCATTATCATCTATTGTAATATTTCTAGGAAACCTTAATAATTCCACATTCTTGCTTATAAATACTTTTTTCCCAAGTTTCACACCTCTTATCCTATTGATAAGACTTCTTAAACTATGAAACAAATTATATCTAAGATGTTTTCTCAGCTGGCTTTCCATGTTGCCTCAATTAATCTTATCCCCCGGTTGTTTGTTAAATTTATACTACGAAATTCTCATCAAATACTCTCCGTAGCCGCTTTTTGCTAAACCACCTGCGAGCCTCAATAATGTTTCTTTATCTATAAACCCATTCCTATATGCCACTTCCTCTATACAACCAATCTTGGTCCCCTGTCTTTTTTCAATCACTCTTACGAATTCACTGGCGTCACTTAAAGAGTCAAAGGTACCGGTATCCAGCCAGGCGGTGCCGCGGTCAAGTACTGCAACCTTTAGCTTCCCCTGGCGCAGGTATTCCTTGTTTACATCGGTGATCTCGTATTCTCCCCTCGCTGACGGCTTGAGCTCCCTGGCAATCTTCACCACTTCATTGTCGTAAAAATATAAACCAGGTACCGCATAATTTGATTTCGGCTGCTGTGGCTTTTCCTCAATACTGATCGCCTTCATCTCCGCATCAAATTCTACAACACCATAACGCTCCGGGTCGCTTACCTGGTAGGCAAATACATAACCTCCTTCCACGTTGGCCAGGTTTTTTAACTGGCTGCCCAGGCCTACGCCGTAGAAAATATTATCACCCAGTACCAGTGCTACCTTATCATTGCCGATAAAGTCTGCACCGATCACAAATGCCTGGGCAAGCCCGTTGGGCACTTCCTGTATCGCATACTCAAACCGGCAGCCGACATGTGAGCCATCACCGAGCAGGCGCCTGAAAGAGGCATTGTCTTCCGGGGTTGTGATGATCAGAATTTCCCGTATGCCAGCCATCATCAAAGTGGAAAGCGGGTAATAGATCATCGGCTAATCATAGATAGGCATTAATTGTTTTGAGATGGCCTTGGTAATAGGATATAACCTTGTACCCGAACCCCCTGCCAATATTATACCTTTCATATGTGTATATTAATTATTTGATCGGTTTTGAACTTATTACAGTGTAATTAAACCACAGCGGGCACGGAGTGCACAGCGAGTTTACTATATTGTTTACCAGACCCTCTTCGAACTATTTTCACATCTCACCGATAACAACCCGTCTTATGCCGTTCTTAAGCAATTTTACATTAAAGTTTATCAAATACCCCAGCTTACATTCCGATAACTTAAGATAGGTTATCATCTGCGCCAGGTGGACATCATTTAAGGTTTCTACCGATTTAATCTCAACTATAACCTTGTTTTCCAATTTTAAGTCAATCCGATACCCACATTCCAATTTTACCTCTTTATAGATAAGTGGCAAGGCAACCTGTGTTTGGATAGATAAATTTCTTTGAACACACTCGTATGCAAGACACGTTTCATAAGCACTTTCAAGTAGCCCCGGGCCTAATTCATTATGTACATGAAATGCAGCATCTAAAAGAATAGTTCCTATCTCGTTCTCATGCATCTTTATGAACGTTTTGCAATGCATCCCCCACTCTCTCTATTACCAAAATAACCCGGAAACATAATCGGATCCTCGTCGTGTTCGCTGTGCCCGCTGTGGTTTAAAATCTGTAATTCATCGAGGGTTTCAGCGTTTGGAGTATTGTTCCTCGTAATAATTCTGATACTCGCCAGAAGTCACATGCTGCAGCCATTCAGTATTTGCCAGGTACCAGTCGATGGTACGAGACAATCCTTCTTCAAACGTAACGGATGGCTTCCAACCTAGTTCGCGATTTATTTTGCTTGCATCAATCGCATAGCGCCGGTCGTGGCCGGGCCGGTCTTTTACATACGTGATCAGTTGTTCGCTGGTGCCGGCAGGATTGCCGAGCTTTTCATCCATCAGCCGGCAAAGCAGTTTCACCAGGTCAATATTTTTCCATTCGTTAAAACCACCAATATTATAGGTATCACCACGCTTGCCCTTGTGAAACACCAGGTCAATCGCTGATGCATGGTCTTTTACAAAAAGCCAGTCCCTCGTATATAACCCGTCACCATAAACCGGCAGGGGCTTTTTGGCGATTATATTATTAATAAAAAGCGGGATCAGCTTCTCGGGAAAATGGTTTGGGCCATAGTTGTTGGAGCAGTTGCTTACCACCACAGGTAACCCATATGTATCGTGATAGGCCCGCACAAAATGATCCGAAGCCGCCTTCGACGCGCTGTATGGAGAGTGTGGATCATAACGGGTGTCTTCTGTAAAAAATCCGCTTTCACCCAGGGCACCGAATACTTCGTCGGTGGAAACGTGGTAGAAGAGATTAGGTTGAGGTTGAGGTTGGGACCAGGCTTTTTTTGCGGCATTTAGGAGATTGACAGTGCCGATCACATTTGTATAAACAAAATCAAGGGGAGAAACGATCGACCGGTCGACATGCGACTCGGCAGCAAGATGAATCACACCCTGTGGCTGATACTTTGAAAATATTTCTTCCAACGCTGCAGTATCGAGAATGTTTATTCTTTCAAACTTGTAATTGGCGGCGTTTTCAATATCACGCAGGTTCTCAAGATTACCGGCATAAGTCAGAGCATCGATATTGACGATTTTGTAATCCGGGTATTTGGTTACAAACAGGCGGACAACATGCGATCCGATAAAACCTGCGCCGCCGGTTATGAATATGGTTTTAGCCATTTAAGTTGAGGTTAAGGTTAAGGTTAAGGTTGAGGTTATAAACGATCGGGGTTGCTTTTGTACCAGTTAAAGGTTGTCTTCAGGCCATCACGGACGGTAACGGCGGGGTGGTAGCCCAGCAATTGTTTTGCTTTTGACACATCAGCGAGGCTATGCTTCACATCACCGGCACGTTCGGGTCCATGTTGCGGTGCAATGGTGCTGCCGGCTTCTGTTCTTAATGCATCATATAATTGTACAAGGGAAGTCTGTTCGCCGCAGGCAATATTATATACCTGGTTAACCGCGTCTTTACTTGTGGTCAACAAAGCAGCGATATTTGCCTGGACCGCATTATCAACAAATGTAAAATCGCGGCTGTGACTACCGTCTCCGTTTATAACAGGGGCTTTGCTTTCAAGTATTGCTTTTACAAATAGCGGTATTACTGCAGCGTAAGGACCCTGCGGATTCTGGCGTGGGCCAAAAATATTGAAGTATCGCAGGCCTATGAATTCCATACCATATAGACTGGCATACACCCTCGCATAAAGTTCGTTTACAAATTTTGTGACCGCATACGGCGAAAGGGGATTACCGATCTTATCTTCCACCTTTGGCAGCCCGGGATGGTCGCCATACGTCGAAGAACTTGCCGCATACACCACACGCCTGATGCCTTTTTCTTTTGCCGCGGTAAAAATATTTAGCGTACCGGTTATATTGACTTCATTTGTTGTTAGTGGATCCTTGATCGAACGGGGTACAGATCCCAGCGCTGCCTGGTGCGTGATAGCATCAATGCCCCCGCATGCAGTGAGACAGGTCTCATAAGAACGGATATCTCCTTCGATAAATTCAAAGTTTGGATTGTTGAGATAGCTGCTGATATTTTCTCGCGAACCTGTTGCCAGGTTGTCCAGCACACGTACAAAACTTATTCTATCGTCGGATAATAATTTTTCAACCAAATTAGAACCGATAAAACCGGCGCCGCCGGTAACTAAAATTCGCATATAGACTTAGATAAATTGAAGAAAAGATCGTGTCGCGATTTTGGATCATATTCACCTGACCCGATCTTTTAATATGAAATTTGGAAAAGACGTTTAGAGAGAGCCTTGGATGACAGCTATGCTTTTTTACGGAACCATTTCCTGACGTCAAGTGATGCCAGCATCTTTTCAAACGTAGACAGCGGTGCCTTTTCCTCTTCGTAATAGCTGTCCTGCCCGTTGTGACCATAACCATAACCATAGCCATAGCGGCCATAGCCATAGTAACCATAACCTGCCTTGATCCTTACATCATTGATGATAATGGAAACGCGGGGGAGTTTTTTCTCCCTGTACAGATCGTCGATCAGCACCACCTGCTTCTTAAATGTACGACCCTGCCTTACGAGGTACAGGGTACAATCGGCAAAACCGCCAAGTGTAAGCGCATCACTAACCATGCCTACCGGTGCGGTATCGGCAACCACCATGTCAAATTCCTTACGCACCCAGTCAAACAATTCAGTGATCTTTTCGTCCAACAGCATTTCAGCGGGATTGGGGGGTATGGGACCGCAGGGAAGCACAAACAGGTTCTCATGACCAGGCACTGGAACAACCAGGTCTTTCAACTCCGCTTTACCAACCAGGTAATTAGATATACCGGGTCTTCTGTCCAGTCGCAGACCCGACATTACTTTGGGTTTGCGTATATCAAATTCCAGGATGATCGTCTTTTTGCCCGTCAATGCCAGCACTGCTGCCATATTGATACTCACAAAGGATTTACCCTCTCCGCTGAAGGAAGAAGTGACCAGTATTACCGGCTTTTCTGTTTTGCTGATCACATATTGCAGGTTGGAACGAATGCTGCGGAACTGCTCGGCCACCATACCGCGGCTGGTTTTGTTGACGACCAGTGTATTCTCAGAAAATGAATGCCCCACTTCTCCAAGGATGGGCACGGGTGTAATTTTCTCAACATCATGTCGTGTGGTCACCTTGTCATTCAGCATTTCGGCGAGGAAAATGATCAAGGCGGGCAAAGCCAGGCCGAGTAAAACAGCCATGAACTGTATGGTTCGCCGGTCAGGTCTTATTGGTGTAGTATTAGCCGACGCCCGGTCAATAATATTAGAGTTGGAAATGGTCGACGCCCTTGAAATGGCGGCTTCCTCTCTTTTGCCTTCCAGCAGGCTGTACAGTGCGAGCTTGGTGGTTACCTGTCGCTCCAGGTCAAGAAACTCTTTCATTTTATAGGGCAGTTCCTCAAGACCTGATTGTTCCATCGCGCTTCTCCTGTTGAGGGCGGCTATCGCGCTGGCATATGAAACCTTGATGTTCTGCAGGTTCTCCAGTACCATTTTCCTGGTTTGCTCAATCACGGCTTCCGCTTCTTTTACTGCAGGATTATGTACAGGGATATTGGATTCGAGCAGGGACCTTCTTTCGAGTTGCGCATTATTATACCCATTGACCAGTTCATTGAGTGTTATATCTTCAAGCCCCAGCGAAGAAGGCACGGTAACCTGGCTAAATTCATTTTCCTTATTGCGTAAATAATCATTAATCATTTCCACTACAGCGATCTTCATCATTTGTTCAGTTACTGCCTGGTCGGCCGCCGTTATCTTACCGAAGGAATTCGTTGACTGGATATTTACGTCAATGATCTTGTTTCTCTGGCGATAATCCAGCAGGATATCCTGGATGCTATCCAATTCACCTTTCAGCTTATCGAGACGGATATCGATAAAACCAATCATCTGATCCGTGGAGAAATTGTTTTGTTCTATCGTCAGCGAATCATACTGCACCATCAGGTTGTTTACTATGTCCGCCGCCATATGAGGGTTGGATGCCTCCATACTAATAAGCAGTATACCAGTGCCACCAGCCTTCGGCTGAACATTAATACTTCCTACCAGTGAAGCCGCCACCCGCTCGGCCGGTTGCCAGCCAACATTGTATTCGCTTCCTGCAGCCGGCACTGATTTTTTTTGCAAACGAAAAACCCCATTCCTGTTTTCAAACACCTGGTCAAATGAGAAAGGCGTGGACTCACTATTGACATAGAACTGGTCTTCGTTTATGAACTTTATATCCATTGAAAAAGACCGGGAGGAATCGGCAAGGTTAAATGCCTGGATTGAAAACGGAACCTGCTTATAAACATTCTGATCCTTGATCCTGCCTTTTGCGATATAAGAGTACTGGAGGTTGAGTTTGTTGGCAACCCTTGTCATCAGGGGTTTTGATCTCAGTATCTCGATTTCGCTTTGGATATTATCAGACCGGTTGCTCCCCATCAGCAGGTCTTCCACTTTGTCGGAGCTTCCGCTGCTTTGGCTTTTAATCAGCATACTGCCACCAGCATTATAAACCTGTGCCGCATAACGCAGATAAATAAATGCTATAAGCAAGGCTATGGCAACGGATAAAATGAAAAGCGGCAAAAAACGGATGTATTTATAGAACAGATCCCTTACCGTTAAGTTGGATAAGGCAGATTTGCCATCCGCCGCCTGCATTTCCATTATTTCCGGTGAAGAATTCTCTGAGAGGGCCATCAGTTAAAAATATTGTATAAGAGTGCAATAGCTGAGATCAAAGTAACACCGTAACCGATTTGACGCATAACATCTGCCTGTTCCAGCCGCTTAATTTTTCGTTTAAAAGGATCCACGATCACTACATCGTTTTGCTGGAGGTTATAATAAGGTGATGCAAACAGGCTATCAGATGAGATGTCGATATATCCAAGTTCCCTTTTGCCATCAATTTCCCGCATTACTTTTACAGAGTTACGGATAGCATAGTCCGTGGTACCCCCGGCTAATCCTATTGCTTCGAGAATAGTAACCCTCTCCCCCGGCATGCTAATGGGACCCTGCTGGTTTACTTCACCCAGCACCGTTACCTTCAGGTTCAGGAAACGTACGATAACCTGGGGATTCATTAACACCGTATCCTTTTCATTTATTTTATTTTTGATCAAATCGGCAAGCTCCAACCTGGTGAGACCCTCGGCCTGAATGCTGCCGATTTGAGGGTATTCGATATTACCATGTACATCAACCAGGAAACCCCTGATTAATGAACCGGCGCCACCGCTTTGTGCTCCGCCCTGCTGCCCGGTGGAGGGCAGGTTATAAGGCGCATCAGAGATTTCGGGCTTTGTACTGGCGCTATAAACCTGGATATGTAACTGATCATTTTTCTGGATACGCAGTTCCGGAATTCTCACCGCACCTTTGCCTGTACTATCATTTACATCCTGCAGGTAGGTTCGCAACCGTTGCTGGGTAGCACAGGAAAAAAGATAGAATGGAATAGAGAGATACAGAATAACTCGGATAAATTTCATTGATGAAACTTTAGGTATTAGCCCGCCGCAAAAATAGGATTTGAGTTCAACCGGACGTAGCCGAAGTTAATTTAGTTCGGTCAATAAAGGCCACCAGGGTATAGCCCAGGCTATCAATAGCCACCTTTACAGTCTTCCTGTTTAGCGCAATCACTTCACCTTCCTGGTCCATAAGCGGACCTGCTGCAATTTTAACTCGCTGCTTTAATTCGACGGCCATCGGCTTTACTTCTACATTTTCGTAATCATTCAGAAACTGCTTGATCGCATTGATTTCTTTTTCCTTAACCACAGCGGGTTTACCATTCCAATACACAAAATTGATAACACCCGGTGTCATTCTGACCTCCGTTCTGTTCTCATCGCTCACTTTTACAAATACATACGATTTAAACAGCGGTTCCTCTACCAGCTTTACCCGGTCGCTCCATTTACGTCGCACCTTATTCAATGGACAATAACTCTCCAGGCCTTTCTCGTTCAGGAGCTGGTTTACTTTTTTTTCCCAGCGGGGACGACTATATATTGCTAACCACTTGCGTGACACGGGATAAGATTACAGAGCTTCGCCACCTCGGTCACATAGTTTTTTTTATATGACCGTCAAAAAATGGCCATTATAACGGCTTAAACCAACGGCTATTGTCTTTCGGATGCAAATATAGGTGTGCATGTGGGAGTGGCAAAACATTAAACTGAGCAGATTTTGAATGATTTGAGATCAGGATTTATATGATTTATAGGATAGGGGATTCAATTGCCAGGGTTGATAATTTTTATTGCTGATAATGGGGGAGGCCAGTAGATATCTGCCTGGCAGAAAAGACTAACTGTTAATCAAAGCTTCCCGTCTTTCCGTTTTCCCGGCCAAGTTGTTTTTGAACATTTATATCTTTGAAAATCTTAGATTTAATGCACTAAATCCAGCTAACTTGAATCAACGTTTTTATTCCCTGGATGTGTTCAGGGGCGCCACGGTTTGCCTGATGATACTGGTCAACAACCCTGGATCCTGGGTACATATATATCCGCCACTCAAACATGCCCCCTGGCATGGCCTTACCCCCACCGACCTGGTCTTCCCGTTTTTTCTTTTTGCGGTAGGCAACGCCATGGCTTTTGTGATGCCCCGTCTTGAGGCAGGCGGATCTGGGGCTTTCTGGCGTAAAGTGTTGAAACGCACGGCTATCATTTTCCTGATCGGGCTGTTCCTAAACTGGTGGCCGTTTATGAGATGGCAGGATGGCCAGCTTGCATTCATTAGCTGGGTGAATGAAGCAAATCCCACAAGGGGCGTCAGGATACTGGGCGTACTTCAACGGATCGCCCTTTGTTATTTTTTCGCCTCGGTGCTGGTTTATTACCTGAAAGCCCGCGGTGCTTTCCTGGTCAGCTTAATTATTTTATTGGTCTACTGGAACATTTGCTTCATAGGCAATCCTGCCGACCCATTCAGCCTGCAGGGCTGGTTTGGGACTGATATTGATAAAGCCATCCTTGGCACCGCACATATATATAAAGGAGAAGGGGTTCCCTTCGATCCCGAGGGACTGGCAAGCACACTGCCGGCGATCGTGCAGGTGATCTTTGGATATCTTGTAGGTTATTATATACGAAATAAAAGCAAGGACCCGGTGCAGCAGGCTTCTGGCGCCGATGGAGGTTCTCCAGGCGGGATCTATGCAATGCTTACCGGTTTGTTTGTGATGGGAATCGCGCTTGTGTTGACGGGATTTTGCTGGGATATGGTGTTCCCGATCAACAAAAAGATTTGGACCAGTTCATTTACTGTCTATACTTCCGGACTGGCATGTCTTACCATAGCCACAATGATCTATATGATCGAGGTTAAAAATGTCCGGGGCGGACTTGCACGTTTTTTTGATGTTTTTGGTAAGAACGCCCTGTTTGTGTTTGCCCTAAGCGCTTTCCTTCCCAAGGGCCTGGGCCTTATCAGGCTGGGCGATGGTGTAAACCCCTGGAATTTCCTTTATAAAAAAGTCTTTATCCATATACCCGGTGATCCAAGACTGGGATCCCTTCTCTTTGCCCTTTGTGTCATCCTGTTTATGTGGGCTATTTGTTACTGGATGGACAAGAAGAAAATCTATATTAAAGTGTAAATAAGTACTAGCCCATTTTTATTGTGACGAATTTATGCCCCACTAAGGCGGTAGAATCTGCCCTTGCATTACTGTAGCGGGTATCGTGGTTTCCGCTGGCATGGTAATTGGAACTTTTGAAGTACTTAAAACAATTCTTTATGAAAAGATCAGTAAAAAAATTAGTCAGTTATTCACTGGGCCGGATCAGGCGTCATAAAGAACGAATCAAGAAATTCAGTTTTACCAGGTATAAAGAAGATTTTGTCATTACCGCGCAGGAAGAACGTGAAGGAGGATTTTTCAGGCAAAATCTATCTCATTTGAAGGTATCAAGAGCATGATTTTTTCTCATAAGCAGTTAGTTTGGTACAACCCCTGTGTCTACAGGGGTTGTTTATTATATAACGCGGGACTTAAATGTTAAAGCGGTTCTATCCTTACGGTCTGCTGCTTTCCTGGTTTCACCGTTTAAGATGGATTTTCGAAAAGCCGGCATGGTGTAAAAAGTTGTCCCCTTCGCAATATCCGACTGCTTCACACTTTTAAAGTTGCCGCCGGCGAGATACCGTATAGATCTTAGAAAGAGATCATTCGCGTAAGACACTAACGGAACCTCTTACTCTCCAGGCAATTCCCTGCCTTTCTTTTGCCAGGCTTTATGACCCGCACCATCCATTTTCACAATAGCCGGTGTAAACTTACCGACAATATCTACCAGCGCTTCCTGCGACTGCATGACCATCTCGATGTCCTTGTAAGCAAATGGTGCTTCATCCAGTCCTCCACCCAGCAGTTTTACACCATGCTTTTTCAATTCAGCCTTCATCGCAGTTTCCGTAATTGATTGCAAGGCTTTGCTTCTGCTCATCTGCCTTCCTGCACCATGCGATGCTGAATTTACAGAGGCCGGCTCACCTTTACCTTTTACGATATAACCAGCGGCTGTCATGGATCCAGGAATAATTCCGAGCACATTTTTTCCTGCCGGTGTTGCACCTTTCCGGTGAACGATCACCTCTTTCCCTTCAAACATTTCCTTCCAGGCAAAATTGTGATGATTCTCCACTCTTTTTACCGGCTTGCGCCCCAGTTGCTTTGCGATCTTATCATGAATAACGTGGTGGCAGGCCGATGCATAGTCGCCGGCCAGGTTCATGGCCATCCAGTATTCAATTCCTTCCTCTTCGTCAAGGTCCAACCAGGCCAGGTTTTTTGTATCCTGTGGCAACCTTCTTTTACTGATCGCAAGCTTTGTGTAGTAGTTGGCAATGTTGGCGCCAAGTGCTCTTGACCCGGAATGTGATAAAAGACCAAGGTAGACACCCGGTTCAGCACCCAGTATCTCATCTTTCGAGTTGATCTCAACTGTTCCGAATTCGACAAAATGGTTTCCGGAGCCAGATGTTCCCAGTTGCTTCCACGCCCGTCCATGCAGTTTCTTCAACAAAGGCAACTGGTAAAAAACTTCATCATCCATCACCTCGTGATCGGCGGACCGGTCGAATTGCGCTCCGCTTCCGAATAAGGTAGCTTCATTCAACTCACGGGTAAAATAATGTTCCTTTTGCACCAGCTCTTTTGGGTCGATGTCAAAAATACTCAGGCACATTCTGCAACCAATGTCCACGCCAACACCGTAGGGGATCACAGCATCCTGTGTTGCAAGTACCCCTCCAATAGGCAGACCATATCCATGATGCGCGTCCGGCATCAGGGCGCCGGCTACTGCGATGGGAAGCTTGGCTGCCGTATACATTTGGTGCATGGCACCCTCTTCGATATGCTCCTGGCCAAATACATTGAACCTCACACCGCTTTGATTCAATGAAACACCCGCTCCATCGGGACTTGGTTTCGGCAACAACTGGCTGGCGATTGCTCCCAACACCGCATCATCTTTAAAATCAATGGGATTTGCCAATACATTCTTTAATATTTCAATGGCGGTTTCCCTTGGCTCATGTTTATAATTTTTCTGCATCAGGGTCATTGCAATACTAATCACCGGTCCCTCCGGGAATCCAAGGGCACGCAATTCTTTTCCTGTTATCTTCAATTTTGACATAAAAAATCTGTTTTAAAAACCGGGCCACATTTCATTCAATGTTATTCCGATTTGTTGAAAAGGAAGGAGATCGTAAGCAATAGAATCCTTACAAATATTCTCCTTCCGTTGATCAATTCTTATTCATGGTTTGCCGCGCAAAACCGATGACTTTTTCATCCTGCTTTTCACGGAATGCAGTCAAATCGCCGATCATCTTGTTTGCCCACGCTACGTTCTCACGAGTGTAGAGCATCTGACAATAGTCTCCGGCAAGTTCCACCATCCGTTTTCCTTTCAACACGAAGATGGTATTGTTAAAGTAAACCATATTATCATCGTGATTGAAATAGTTGTGTTGATAGATTCCCACTACTTCGCCTTTATGTTGCTCTCTTAAATAGGCAAAGGCACGGGTAACATCAATTTCACCTACAAAGGTTAGGTTGCACACAGTATCAAAATACAAGGTATAAAGTACCTTTACTTCGTAATAGTGACCGTTGAACAGAGCATTAAGCCTGTCAAGTCTGCGTTTAAAAATTCTGTTTAACATAGCTGTTATTTAAATAATTATTTTTTTTTGTTTTCTTTTCCTGATTTGATTCCCGACATGACCGATTCTGCCAAAAAATGAATCATGAGAACCATGATGATAAATTTCATAACGCACCTCTCTTTATAACCAGGCAAAAAAAACCCGGTCATTTATGACCGGGTCTCTGCACAAGTTTTTGATTAACTCGTTCGTATGACACGGTCGTGTTTATGGAAATAAGATTCAAAACCCATTTTGTTCAGGATTCCATTGGACGCAAAAGGACGGGTATCATGCGCTAGTGCATGCACCTTCTTTAATGAACTTATTGTCCAATGAATATTCCGCTTAAGTTTATTTCTTTTCATTACCTGTCTTTTAAATATGGTCATAAAAAAACCCCGGAAGCCCGGGGTTCTTATAATTTAATTATATAAAATTATATGAACACCCGACTGCCATACGCGCTGAAATCAGCATTGGTAGCGAGTTTCCGGCTTGTTGAATTATCTCGTTGTTGTTTTAACATTATTATCAATTGCGGCTGCAAAGATTGAAATTATTTTTTGATCCTGCCAAATATTTGAATAAAAATTTCAATCTTATTTTTTTGCACACTTTAAATCTACAATTTCAATTTCACCATTTTGATTGTCCATCATCAGGTTTTCAAGTTCGATCGACTGGTCATGCCTGCCAAGTTTCTGGATCAATGATGCCGGGAAGAAGGTAAGACGGGAAGGATTGATCCATCGGTAAAAATTCCCATTGGCTGCAATCAGTTTTTAATACAGTATTGCCTGCAATGAATGACATCATTGAAGGTATCAGCTATTGGTGCCTCATCGATCAGGTCTTCGGTGACTGGAATACACAAATTAAATTTGTTCCAGGTGCTTCTATGGATTAAACCCTTCAATATTAATTGACATAAAACCCCAGTGATCGTTATCCTGGCATGACAGTTCTACCCGGAATACGCCGGCGTAATAATCTTCGTGGAGACCGTTCTTTCCCACGGCGCAATAAGAACCCGATACGATGCATTGATCACCATTTACCTGGCAGGATTCAATGTCGGACCTGACCAGCCCGATATCTTCATACAAAGACTTAAACAATTGTATCCTTTCTTTGAAATCGGAAAAATCGGTGAACTTTTCCCCGTTGAATTCAAACTCGTCATTATAGAACATATCGGAGCAAAGTTCCCTTTGGCAGAAAATATCCTGGAGTACATCATCCTGCACCAAAAATGTATTTTCAAAAACAGGATCGGGATAGAACTCGTCATATATAAAGTCTGTTACCCATCCTTCGAGGTTTATATCGTCCATTTCGAACTCAAATAACTCCTCGATGGTAAATCGGTACAACTCTCTCGGGGTAACATTTGGACTACAGGCTCCAAGATCAATACCATGTTCATTGAGCAGATCCCTCACTGATTCCCAAGCTGTAACGATCTCTTCATCGCAGATCGTGGCCGCAGCTTTGAAATGGTCAGGCCGGCCGATCTTATCGAATACTTTTATTTTTTTCCGGTTATCAAACTCTTTTTCGAAAGCGATAATATTGTTCAAAAAAGCGTTTTCAACTGCTGAGGGTATTGGATTGTCTGTTAAGCCGGCGATGATAGCCCCTCTCTCCAGCATAAGCTTCATTTTCAAATAATCGTTTTCGGCCTTCAGGCGTTCTTCGGCGTCAAGATGTTCAAATTCCTTCATAGCTGTAAGTTTTAGACAAGGTACATTGCCTAAAACAGCTTTCCCTGTTGTCCGGGCCGTTTAAAAACGTTTTTTTCCAGGCTCCATTCCTCCGCGTTCATACCATATAATTTGCCATATTTTTTATATTGATCAGCAACCATTTTCGCAATGGCTCCTTCCCCCCTCATACGCACACCCCACCTGTTGTCATTAACAGATCCGCCATGACTGTCTTCGATCAGGTGCCAGACCTTATCGGCGCGATCGGGGAAATTTTTATAAAGCCAGTCGTGAAATAAGAACTTGACCGATCCATTCAACCTGATAAAAGTGTATGCAGTAAAACTTGCGCCATTGTCACGGGCCTCCTTCATGATCCTTTGCATTTCATGTTCATTAAGCCCCGGGATCATCGGACCCATCATAACGCCCATGCGTACTCCAGCCTTGCTGAGTTCGTTGATTACCTTCAGCTTTTGTATTGCGGTGGTCGTTCGGGGTTCCATCACCCGGCGAAGGTCTTCATTGAAAGATGTGATCGAGACCATGGCAGAAACGATCCTTTTTTTGGCCATCTCCTGCAATACATCTTTATCTTTTATTATCCAGGAATTCTTGGTGAGTATACCTACCGGCTGGTTAAATTCATTGCAGACCTCCAGCAACCGCCTTGTTAGACGATACTTTTGTTCCGCGGGCTGGTAGCAGTCTGTATTTCCGCTAAGCATGATCGGCGTGGCATCCCATTTGGGGTGCATCAGGAACTTCCGCAAAAGTTGTGGAGCGTTTTTCTTGACAATGATCTTACGTTCAAAATCGAGACCTGCACTATACCCCCAGTATTCATGCACATTACGGGCATAGCAATAAATGCAACCGTGCTCACAACCCGCGTAGGGATTCATGCTGTACATCATTCCCACATCTGGGCTGTCGACCTTGTTCACGATGGATTTTGAATCCTGTTCGATGTATTGGGTAGGACTATTCTCTTCCGACCAGTCGTCAATGCCTTCTACATGCTCCCGGGTTGATTCTGTTTTTATAAATTTATTCCTGGTATTGTATTGCGCTCCTCTTCCCTGGAGATACTGATCGTTTTCCAGCTTGTCGGTTGCGGACACCTTAACATGATCCTGCCTTAGTTTACCTGGCATTGTTTTCAATTTAGAGTTAACAGAATTTCTTTTTAACTCAATACATCCATTACCAGTCCCACAACCAGTAACTCTTTATTGGTTAAGCAATACAAGGCCATCCTAACCTAAACCAAACAGTTCACACTGACGGGAAGACACAGGCAGATTCTGAAATTCAAACCTTGCAATGGTACTATACCTCATTTCACCGGCAGGTCTTCTTAGAAGGGTCATACTATCGGCTATGAAGCGACCGGAAAAACTTTTTGTATTGTATTCCAGCCAACCCTTCTCGTATTGCCAGGGCTTCAGTTTACGTGCTATGGTAAGATGTGGCTCGAGCATAAAATGAGGTTTGTTCTCGTCATTTAGTTTCATGAGCCGCTGTGACTGGCTGCGGACTTCTTTAACCAGGTTCTGCACCGGGAGTCGCGATGCTACATTTATATATATGGTATGCGAGGGGAAACTCCCAAAATCTTTCAGTTCTACCTTGAACGGCGGAAAACTCATGCCTACCAGTTTCAGGCGATTAATAATCCTTTCTTCCATCATTTCATATTGTGTAAATCCCACCAGGGCGAGATAGGTGATGCCACCCGAGTTCCCAACCCCGTATTTTTCACTGAATTCCTTCTTCGCCTGCATGATCTTTTTCCGTAGGTCCTCGTGGGGATTTAAAACGAGCAGGTATTCATACGCCGTGTAACCGGGTAGGGTAGGTCCTGTGATTTGCATTTGTTCGTTTTTTATTTTTTAATAAATGCTTATTTTATTAGCATAAATTTACTAAATTATTTAGCTTTACAAAAAATCTTTTATGCACAGCCATGATTTTTTTGGGGCTGCTGACGAGCGGGCTGCAGCGGCCTTTGGCCATTCTGGGGATGATCTCACCAGACCTGGAATTGATCTGAACGAGGAGTTGATCCGGAATAAATCATCCACATATCTTATTCGCATGAAAGGGGATGCGATGAAGGACGCCGGGATCTTTGATAATGATGTGTTGATCGTAGACCGGTCGATCAAACCGGCAAACGGGAAGATCATCGTATCCGTTTTAAATGGGGAATTGCTGGTACGCCGTTTCCACAAAAACTTCTCTTCGGCATTCCTGATACCGGAAAACAGCCGCTATAAAAATATCAACCTCGCGGAGTTTACCGATTTTACTGTATGGGGTGTGGTTACGTTTGTTATACACCAGGTATAAAAAAACCCTCCGTGTACAAATATTGACACGGAGGGTGGAAGTAATAAACCTATTGTCATCAATCACTCAATATAGCAAGTTGTCTTCCACATTCAACCATATTCAACTACATTCAACAACTTTCAACTATTCAAAGTAACTTCAGTATTACAGTTTCTGCAACTTCAAATTCTGATCGATGCCTGCGCCGAGAATATGCAGGTAATAAACCCCGTTCTTCAGTCCCTGCACATTGATCATTACATTATTATTGCCCTTACGGATATTGATCGACTGCTTCATCACCACGCGTCCGCTGTTATCAGTTATTTTCCAAACCGCTGTGCCTTCTTTTGTAGAAGAAACCATCAAACGTGTATCGCCGGTTGTCGGGTTGGGTGACAGGATCACACGATTGGAAATATCGCCCAGGTTTACAGATACGATATTCGAATAAATAAACTTACCGTCGCTGTCAACCATTTTCAAACGATAGTAGATCACTGTAGACGCCAGGTTGTAAACCTCGTGATCCAGGTGAGTGTAAAAATTCTGGTTGGAAGCATTGCCTATCGCCGTTACATTGCCCACTATGTTGAAGTTTCTTCCATCGAGGCTACGTTCCACATCGAAATGGGAAGTATTGATCTCATTAGCGGTTTCCCATTGCAATAGCGTCGCGTTGCTCTGCAGGCTTGCCTTGAAAGAAACCAGGTCAACTGGCAGTGTGATATGCGAGTTGCTGAAATAGAATGATGAGAAACTGCTGATCTCACCCTGCAACACGTATCCATTGTCGGTACCAAAGGCTTCTGCCACAGTGGGTGTGATCAACTGGGTATTGGCCACCATTGCAGATTGGTTGACATCATCATTTTTTAAGATGCTCAAACCACTTATACTTCCCGAATAGCCATCGTTAACAAATGCTTCATACTCATCTTTCGAAATATACAACCTGATCCATACAGGGCTCGACGGTTGATTCTGGGGTGTAATCGTCAGGTTACGGTTCAGGTATTTTTTGCCGAGCTTGGTCCTGCTGGCTCCGTTGATCTTGTACAATGTCGTGGTAACGGTTCCGAGATCCTGTCCCCTGGCATGGATCTCTGCCACTATATTACTGTTGGTATCGGTAATGGGTACCCACAGGTTGTTGTTCTCACTCGCTGCGCTGATCACAACAGTATTCGCGTTTTCAAACACATTAGGTTTACCCGGTGCTATATCAACAGTTTTCGGAATGGTACTTTGGTTATTATTTAATGGATCTGCGATATAACCCAGGAAAGTGTATTTCTGCAGGCAACCTGCACAGGCCGGTACTACCGGGAATTGAGCACTGGGTCCCGAAGTACTGGTACTTCTGTCCATCACAACATAAATATCTTTTCCATTGGGTCCGAATGCCAGGTCGCGGTAGCGGTTAGTACTGCCAAAATAACTAACGGTATCATATCCGCCTGTTTTTATAACTGTATCACCTGTCTCATTCAACCTGATCCTTACGAGGCGTCCCCACTTCAGTGACGCTGCAATCAGCGATCGTTTCCAGCCGGGTATATTAGATTTGGTATACAGATCAAGGCCAGACCAACCCTCGGAAGGCCAGTTACCATTGTTTGGAATAGGTGTCGTATTCCAAAGTGCATTTAGACTGGGATAAAGGTCTGAACTCGGGTATGCGGAAAACAACGGATCCATATAATTAGAGATCGCAGCCGCATTGGCTGTCTCATTATTGATCACCGGGCAACTTGAAGGGTGGGCCGGGTTCATGCCAGGTGCAGCACCTGCCGTCGTACCATTAGCATTATTATCTTTAGCATACCCGATCACCAGTGGGTGACCGTAGTTCTTGTCTCGCTCAATAATATTGATCTCATCATCACTGAAGGGCCCATGCGATGAGCCATATAATTTGTTAAGAATCGGATCATAGGCAAAACCCTGGTTGTTACGGATACCGGTAGCCCAGACCGCGCTCTGCACACCAAGTGTAACGTTGTACGGATTATCGTTGGGTATCCACTTGTTCAATGTACCGGCATCTGCATCGGGTACCAGGTTGAACCGGAGAATCTTTCCTTCATATGAATTCAGCCATTGTGCTTTTAGTGTACGCATGTGGTTGCCAAACTGACCCGCACCCATATCCCCTCCTGCATAAAACAGGTAATCAACACCATTCACCGGGGCAATGATCATACGCTGTGAATTGTGATCATTACTTCCAGGCAGGGTATCACAAAGTGAAACGGGTGATTCCAGCCTGTTAGTGCCTGTGTTATAGGTGAATCGTACCAAACGGTTTGTGAAAATGTTGGAGGATGTCTGACTGTATATATAAGATATGTACACATAATTCTGCGGTGCCACGGCATCCATAAATTTTGGATGGAGGGCCAGGCCGGCGAGGCCGCCCTGGGCGCCGTTTCCGTTGTTGAACTGGCAGTTAAATGTCCTGTCGGCTAAGGGAAGAAAAGTACTATTCTGGGAAATATTCAACACTTCAGTCTTGGCCCCCGATACCGGATCAATTCTGTTTACACGATATCCTTTTGATTCAGTTACCCACAGGTAATTATCCGGTCCGTAGGTTACTTCCCAGGGATCCGCGAGCACATTGGGACCAGATAGTGTTGTTGTTTTGAATACTTCATTCATACGTCCCGAACCCGCAGTAACACAGATATCAAATGCATAGTTGCTGGTGGGTATGGTCGTATTATTCTTATGTACTCTAATATAATATGTGTTACCAATAGTCAGGGCGGTGCCGACCGTAAGTGTAACTCCACTTGCGCAGGCCACCTGGGTCATAGATCCACAGGTGCCGGACAAAAGCTGTATTCTCACGTTACCGTTTCCACCCCAGCCTCCGCCGAGATTTGTAAGTTTGATGGTGGGAAAGTTTGCCGGTGCAACAAATTTGTACCAGACATCCTGCGAGGCTGTTGAACCGCAGGATGCGATACCTGCACCTTCCACCGTAGCGCCAGTAAGTGTTTGGTTAGTTAACTGGCTGGTGCCAGATATACAAGAAGAAGCTGCCGTTATATCTGTGGCATTAGCACAATCGTCGTTAGCCGGTGGTGTGATCTCGTTCCAGGATATGATAGTCCTGCGAGTATTTTGACCCGAAGATTGGGTTTGCGAAACGTTTGCCACGGCTCCAGCAGTAGCACGTATGTTATAGGCAGCAGTATGAGTCTGATCATTTCCCCCAGTGTTTCTGTATTGAGCCGCCAGGTTGTTTTTACTCCACCCGGTACCGCTAAGGGTGCCCCAGGTGGTAGCCGAAGGACCTGACCAAAAAGCCATAGTAACAGTATTAGGTACTGTGGTTGTCAGCCCGGTTATTTGAACAGTTGCATTGTTGGTAGAACTATTGGTCTGTGCAACATGTACACCCCAGTTACTATTGCTATTGGAAGGCCTGAATACGTACATAATTGCTGATAGCGGGAAGCCGCTTCCTCCGCCCGAAACAACGGGATTCCCAGACCAGGTGCCGTTAAACCTGCACCAGAAAACTCGGGTCGTTTGAGTTCCTCCACTATTTGCTGTTTCCGAGGTCCAGGTCTGCCCGGCCGCAGTAGAAACGGTTAATGTCGCTCCTGTAGCCCTGTAATGTGCATAGATCACGACAAGATCACCTGCCTGTACATTGGCAGGAGGAGTAACGGTAACTGTATTAGATGTAACCGATCCGTTATCTCCCGGATTGCTTGATACATTAAAAAAACTTTGTGAAAATAATTGACTTGTAATAATGATAAAGAGCAAAGAAAGTAGTGGTTTTTTCATCGATGGTGGATTTGGGCTACAAAATAGCAATCAAATATTATGTATGTAAAGAGTGTTTACACTTTATTTGATTTAGTATAAACCCCTATTTTTTTATCGTACCCTTTCTATTGACCATGATCACTGGAACGTGTATTTTGGTGCGTCCACTATTATGAAAAAACCATAACCACTATGAACCTTTTTACTCTTTTCCGAACCAAAACTGTTGTATTAAAAGCCATTCGAACGGGTCTGTTTTTATTGATTCCATTTTGGTCCTATTCTCAAACCTTTGTTGGCGCGGCAACTAGTCTTGTCGACAACGGTTCGTATACAGGAACAACTGCTACTATTACGCCACCAGGGGGTATGCAGGCAGGAGATCTGGTCATTATCTATGCACTTTATCGTAATACGTCAGGAACTCTTGGAAACATAACAACAACTGGTGGTCAAACGTGGACGGGAGAAACACAATCAAATGGTTCTGCCGTGCGAACAAGAATTTATTGGTGCACATTTAATGGTACTTGGTCTGGAAATCCAGCCGTTCCACGAACGGGTGGATCTGGAACACAACCTTTATCTGCAATTATGTATGTTTTCCGGCCCAGTGTTTATAACACATGGGGAGTTCATCTTGGACCAAATAGTGCAAACTCAAGTAGCACCAATATTGCTATTACGGGCCTGAACAACACTGCTCCCAATACCGTTACCATGGCATTTTGGGGAACTGCAGATGATAATACCTGGAGTGGGGCAACAGGTACGGGCTGGAATAATACAGGTACCGCGCAATATCGAAATACAGGTGGTAACCAACAATCACATACGGCCGCTTATAAGATTATGGCAGCATCCGGTTCTACTCTGAATGTTTCAAAAACACAATCTGGTGGCGATGCCGCACGTACTAGTATTATGTCCTGGTACGAAATCCCTCCACCCCCCAACGACGATTGTGCGAGCGCAATATCCATAAGCTCCTCGTCAACTTGTTCTAACACTTCAGGCACCCTGGCCGGCGCTACCTATACTACCCAGTCAGGTGCCTGTGGTGCATCAAGTGGTAACCGGAATGATGTCTGGTATAGTTTTGTTGCGCAAAGCCTCAGACCTACCATATCATTGTCTTCTGCACCGACGCAAGCCAGCCTTCAACTTTTTTCTGGAACCTGCGGAGCACTTACATCTGTGCAGTGTGCGGTTAACAGTACAACACTCACTGCGTCTTCCAACCTGACGATTGGCGCTACCTATTATATAAGAGTATGGTCTGATAATAATACCCCGGGCACATTCAATATTTGTGTCGTTGACCCACCATCCAATGATGAGTGCAGTAATGCAGTAAACCTGGCCGTAACATTTGCCTGTAACAATATACCGGGTATCCTGTCATATGCTACAGCTTCGTCCATACCATTGGGAGGTGCATGTACAGGTCCGCTTACTTCGGATGTATGGTATAAGTTTACGGCAGTAAATAATACAGCGCGGGTGGCGCTGAGCGGTGTAAGTGGTATCACCGGCGCCCGTATTGAAGTTCTCACGGGTACCTGTTCCGGCTTTACCACCGTAGCCTGCGGAGCATCACCATTAGACCTTACAGGGACACTTACAGCCGGCACCACCTATTATGTCAGGGTATACAATACCGGTGCCATGCCTACTAATGGTACTTTTAACATCTGTGTTACCAGTTCTCTTCTCCCTTCCGTTCGTCATGGTAACAGCTATGTAAATATTTCCAAGAAAACGACCGGGGGGCCGGTACAACCGGGTGATACACTCGAGATCCGGATGACTATTAACCATACCTCCGGTACGATGTACTATTTGAGATATCTCGATAACGTACCTACTAATACGGCGATGCTTACCGGTACACAGGATTCTATTCGCGTGATCACGAATGAGGGTTTGACTTTCCGGAAGTATACACTTGGCGGCGGTGATGATGCCGGAACCTATCTTGCGAGCCCGGGTGTGAATGAATATAATATCCGACTCAACCTCGGCTTTGGAAGCTATCCGGGTGGAACGCCAACTAACAACACCAATGCAGCAGCCACGGCCACAGGACGAATGTCAAATTCAGACCGGCCGAGGGGCGGTGGCGGTATCCTGTTTGCCACAGCCTTCAGGGTAGTGGTTACCGGGAATGTTGGTGATACCATCACACTTAATCCCGGTCAGTTCTTATATAAAACAGCCAACTTGGTCTCTGACCCAGATGTAACCCTTACTGCGAATTCCTTCCAGATTCTCATCAGCGACCCCATGGATCTGTGTGCAAACAGCATCGGTCTTAACAACGCCGCTGAATTGGGAGGTCCCTTTGGTACGGGTACTTCATTAAACCGGGCTTTTGACCTTACCGTACCGATTCCTGGTTATAGTTTCCTGAATAATGTATCTGCGTCAAACGGATTGGGTGATGGCCGGTATGCCATTGTGAAAAATATCAGTCCGAGGAGCAGTACCAATAGGAACGCAAACCATGTTCCCAACTGCGGTAGCTTACCTGCCAACGATCCTGACAACTGTAATAACCGTATGCATGGCGGTCACTGGGATATTGATGGTGACCACACCGGTACCAACGATGCTATCGGAAACGTTCCGCCAGATGATAACACACCAGGTGGTTATATGCTGATGGTAAACGCCGACTACGTCGCATCTGAAGTATTCTCGCAAACACTGAATAATCTTTGTCCCAATACCTACTACGAATTCTCAGCCTGGTTCCGCAATATCTGTTCCACCTGCGGTATGGATTCAACAGGAGCCCAGTTCAACAATCCCCCTACCGCCCCTGCGGCTGGTTATGTTGGTGTGTACCCCAACCTCTCCTTTGCCCTTGATGGCCTGGATTATTATAGCACGGGTGAAATTGACCTGGGCGGCTGGCAGAAAAAAGGCTTTGTATTCCGTACCGGACCAACACAAACCAGCGCTACCTTCTCTATCCGCAACAACTCACAAGGTGGTGGTGGTAACGACTGGGTAATGGATGATATCGCGGTGGCAACCTGTTTGCCAACCATGAGCTACTCACCGACGATCAATCCCAATGTATGTGAATTGAACCCGATCATTATTGCCGATACGGTTAGCTCATTTTTCAATAACTATACTACCTACAAATGGCAGCGTAGTGTGAATGGTGGTGCCAACTGGACCGATATCACGGGGGTGACAAGTTTACCTGATACGAATTATTATATCACTACCTACACGGTTCCACCAGCCAATACAACCCTGGCTGACAGCGGTACACTCTACCGTGTGGTGGTGGCCACGACACCGGATAATCTTTCAGACCCTAACTGTAACATATCAGACGGTGT